>CALXVN010000001.1 GCA_944392085.1 uncultured Clostridia bacterium
AAATTATTGTGTTAATATATAATGGTAAGCATAAATATTGGGGTATCGCCAAGCGGTAAGGCATCGGACTCTGACTCCGACATTCCTGTGTTCGAATCACAGTACCCCAGCCAATTAAACTTTATATGAATACAAATAAATAATACCAATAAAAATTATAGGAGTAAAATTATGATAGTTGATAAAAAAGGAAATTTATTTGAAAATAGAAGAAAAAATAAAGAAGATAGAAGAAAAGTTGAAATAGATAAAACAGGAGGAAGGAGAAAAGAAGATAGAAGAAAAGAGGAAAATAAGATAACGCATAAGTAGAAAAAATATAGTATGAAACACAACAATACCCTAAAAAGGAAATATTATATAATATTTCCTTTTTAGGGTATTGTTGTCTAATGTTGAATAGAAAAAAATGAAGATGTTTGATTAGACAACAATCAAATATGAAAGGATATCAAAAACATTTTAAAATTTTCTAAATATTAAAATTAATTTTTAATATTTTTTTAAAAATATTAAAAAAAACAAAAACAATGGATATAGCAATTACAAATATTCCAAAATCATAAAAAAATGAATAAAAAGAATTGCTTGAACTATTTAATACTTCAATACTGCTAGCATTTATATTAGATGCTTCTATAATATCTAAATTAATAAAAGGAATAAATTTTAAAGCTAAAAAAGTATAAATACTAGCGATAATACCTTGTAATAATTTTCCCCAAAAATATTTTTTCATAGATAAATCAGTTTTAGCTACGATGCTAAACACTTGAAGTAAAACAGAAAAACCACCAAAACCAAGTAAAAATGCACAAAGTACTATGTTTTGTGAAATAGCCTTTATATGAATAGTACTAACAGATTTAACACCATTTGTAAGTTCTATAATTCCAGAAAGTAGTGGCTTAGAAAAATTTAAATCAAAACCTAAAAGACTAAGTATAGGATTTAAAAAACTACTTAAGAAATCTAAAGCATATGTGCTATTTAAAATAGAAATAATTACTGAGAAAATAACTACAAAACCACCTATCAAAAGAATTGTAGAAATTGCATTATTTATACTATTTCCTAAAACTTCACCAAGATTTTTTAATGAAACGTTATTGTTTTGTACAATAGAATTATTAGATTGATAGTTAAATTCATTGATTGATTTATTAGAAAATCTACCTAAAATAATACCAACTGTAATACAAGATAATACATGTGTGCATAAAAGTAAAAGACCAGTTTTTGTATCTCCAAATAAACTTATTCCCACACTACTTAATATAAAAAGAGGTCCAGAATTATTAGTAAAAGCAAGAAGGCGTTCACCTTCCTCTTTAGTAACTAAGTTTTTTTCACGAAAATCAGCAATTATTTTTGCACCCACAGGATATCCGCTAATAAGCCCCATAATAAAAGCAAAGCTTCCAATTCCAGAAACATTAAAAAGCGGTTTCATGAATTTATCTAAAATCCTTCCAAGAATTGTAACTACTTTTGTATAAGAAAGAAGATTTGTAATAACAAAAAAAGGAAAAAGAGAAGGAGCTACACAAGTAGCCCACAAAGTAAGTCCATTACTTGCAGCAGAAAGATTTGTTTTAGAGAATATAACTAGACAAATCGCAATAATTACAAAGAAGAAAGGTAAAAGATTTCTTTTAAAAGATATAATAAAAAATTTCATAAACTTCACCTAATAATAAATATGCAGAAGAAATAAAATAATGATTTTGTCGCGTTAGGGACAGGCATTTTCGAGCCATTAAAAAATAAATTTGATAAGATGAAAAAGATATGAATAAAAAGTACAAATTTTTCCATAATAAATTAATGAAATTAAATATTTTAGTTAAAATATGTTAAAAATAAGAAATATGTGGTATAATTCGAGTGTCCCTATCGCGACAAAACGAAAGAAGGTATGATATTTATGTACGATAAAGAATGTACAAGCAGTGTAGAAGAATTTATTAAGGAGAATAATTTTAATAAAAGAGGATTAACAACAACTGAAGCAAGAAATAATTTGATAAAGTATGGTAAAAATGTGATGAAACAAAAGAAACCAAAACAATGGTACAATTATTTGTTTGAAAGTTTGTTTAGTACGTTTAATTTAATTTTATTAGGTATTGTTATTGTTTTATTTTATACAGATGTTATTTTATCTGAGCCACCAAGTTATGCAAATATTATAGTTATTTTAATTTTGATATTGGCAAGTACTATGCTTGAATTTTTTGAAGTGTATAGGTCTAATAAAGCAGCAGAAAAATTAAAAAATTTAGTTTCAGTTAAAACTACTGTTATAAGAAATGGAAAAGTTACAAAGGTACCATCTTTTAATGTTACTATAGGAGATGTGGTAGTATTATCTGCAGGAGATTTAATACCAGCGGATTTAAGAATAATTGAAGCTAAGGATTTATATGTAGTGCAATCTTCTTTAACTGGTGAGAGTGATTCAGTAAAAAAAGTTGCTGAGTCTGAACAAAATGGAAAGATAGAAGATATAACAGATTTAGATACAATTTGTTTTATGGGGACAAATGTAATGAGTGGGTCTGCTAAAGGAATTGTATTTAAAGTAGGTGATGACACATATTTTGGAAAAATTGCAGATAATATTACAGATGAAAAACCAAAAACTTCTTTCCAACAAGGAATAGAAAATGTTAGTAAATTGTTAATAAAATTTATGGCGGTTCTAATACCAATAACTTTTATAGCAAATGCTGCAAAGCATGGAACTATTACTGCTTTTACTTTTGCAGTTGCTATTGCTATAGGTATAACACCACTGCTATTGCCAGTAATACTTTCATCTAGTTTAGCAAAAGGTGCAACTAGAATGTCCAAGAAAAAAACTATTGTAAAAAAGTTAGACAGTATTCAAAGTTTTGGTGCAATGAATATTTTATGTACAGATAAAACAGGAACTCTTACAGAGGATAAAATTGTTCTTGAAAAATATTTGGACATAAAAGGAGAGGAAGATACAAGAGTATTAAAACATGCATTTTTAAATTCATATTTTCAAACAGGACTAAAGGGAAATATAGATGAAGCGGTTATTGCAAGAACAGCTAAGACTGAACTAAAGGGAATAGAAGAAAATTATGAAAAGATAGATGAGATACCATTTGATTTTTCAAGAAGAAGATTATCTGTGGTAGTATCAGATGGAAAAAAGAATCAATTAATTACAAAGGGCGCAGTAGAAGAAATATTAAGTATTTGTACATTGGTTGACTATAAAGGTGAAGTTTCAGAAATAACAAAAGAAATAAAACAAAATATATTGAAAATAACAAAAGAATTAAACAAGGAAGGGCTAAGAGTTGTTGCAGTTTGTCAAAAAAATGACATAGAAGGAATAACAAGTTTTTCTGTTAAAGATGAATGTAAAATGGTACTTATGGGATTTATAGGATTTTTAGATCCACCAAAAGAAAGTGCCAAAGATGCAATAGCAAGGTTAAATAAAGATGGAATAAGGGTTATAGTTTTAACTGGAGATAATGAATACGTAACAAAAGCAATATGCGAGAAGGTAAATATAAATACAGATAAAATTATATTAGGAAGCAAAATAGAAAAATTATCAGATACAGCATTAAAAAGACATTTAAAGAAAACTAATGTTTATGCAAAGCTTTCTCCTATACAAAAAGCAAGAATTGTAAGAGTGCTAAAAGAAGCAGGTAATGTAGTAGGCTATATGGGAGATGGAATTAATGATGCACCATCAATGCACAATGCAGAAGTTGGAATTTCAGTAGATACAGCTGTTGATATAACAAAGGAAACAGCAGACATAATACTTCTTGAAAAGGATTTAGATGTTTTAACAGATGGTGTAATTGAAGGTAGAAAGACATTTGGAAATCTTTTAAAATATATAAAAATGGCTGTAAGCTTTAATTTTGGAGAAGTTTTATCTGTATTAATTGCAAGTGTGCTATTACCATTTTTCCCTATTACACCAATACAGTTACTAGTGCAAAGTTTAATATATGATATTGGCCAACTATCTATTCCATATGATAATGTAGATAAAGAATATCTAGAAAAGCCAAGGGTATGGAATATAAAAAGTTTAAAAAGGTTTATGCTATATATGGGACCTACAAGCTCAATATTTGATTTAATAGTATTTGCTTCATTATGGTTTGTTTTTGGTTTGAGAATGCCAGATGCTGCATTATTTCAATCAATATGGTTTTCATATGGTGTTGTTTCAAATTTAGTAGGATTACACATAATAAGAACTTCTAAAACACCATTTATACAAAGTAATGCATCAAAAGCAGTCTATGCTACTTCAATAATTTTAAGCATAGTTGCAATAGCAATACCATTTACTTTTATAGGAAGATATATAGGATTAACAGCAATACCATTTAAATATTTTAGTGTAATTTTATGCGTGCCTATTTTATATTGTTTCTTAGCAAGTTTGGTAAAAAGAAGATATATTAAGAAATATGGCGAATGGGTATAGATTGACCAATATTATGTTGACTTCAACAAGAAAATGTGATAATATATATATATCAACCTAAAAGGGAGGATTAATTATGGCTTTGTCTGATTGCGAAAAATGCTGGGATACCCCTTGCACATGTGGATGGGGATATCGAGATTATTCCGATATGGAATTTGCAGAGTTTATTGCGAATATACTCTCATACAGAGAAAACAAAATTGGAATTTTAGAAGAAGCCAAAAAAATCATTATTAAGAAATCAGAATAATGATTTCCCCATTCTAGTTCGATAGAATGGGGATTTATTAATTAAAAAAATAAATAAAATCATCTGGAAATAGTAAACTTTATATAATAAGAGCAACTTTTCAAATACTCTCTAAAGCAAGTTTTATCATATCATTTAATGAACGTTCTCTTTCTTCAGAAGTACTTTCTTGATTTTTGTAATGAGAATCAACTACTGTCAGCAAACAAGCAGCTTTTTTATTAAAATATTTGGCCATGTAAAATAAAGCAAAAGCTTCCATTTCGCAAGCTATGATATTTAAGTCTTTTGGAAATCTAGATATGAAAGCTTCAATATTATCTAAATACCCATCAAAACAGTCATTACACAAGGTATTTCCTTTGATATATGATATACCAATTTTTTTTGCAGTTTCTTCTAATTTTGAATTTAATTCATTATCAGCCTCGGCGATATGGCACTCTTTCTCGCTCCATTCGTAAGCAAAATTTCCTTCTGTATAACTTTTATCAACTAAAATCGTATCAAATAAGTTTAAATCTTCATTATATGCTCCACAAGAACCAATTCTAATAATTTTTTCAACATCATAGAATTTAAATAATTCATAAGAATAAATTCCCATACTAGGCATTCCCATTCCAGAAGAAAATACAGTAACTTCTTTTCCTTTATATGTTCCAGTATATGCAAGCATATTTCTAACTGTATTTACGAGTGTAGCATCTTCTAAAAAGTTTTCTGCAATATATTTTGCTCTTAATGGATCTCCTGGCATAAGTACAGTTTTCTTAATATCTTCTTTTTTCGCATTACAATGTATAGACATAAATTACCTCCTTTTTTATTTATATTGTATATACTATACCTTTGTTTAATTAAATTGGATTAATATATTTATTAGTTGAAATAATAAAATTATCTGCATAAAAATTAACTGTTTTTTAAAATCAATTTCAATTCTTCATGTCTTTTTACTTTTTGAGTTGTTGTTTTTATTAAAGGTTTATCTGTTAAAATTATTTCTCTTATATATTTATAGGCAGGCATTTTATGATTTACATTTTCTTTTATATCATTCCATACTAAATTTAATAAATCCTCATTAGAAATATTAGGGTGAGTTTCATCTAACATATCTTTGTTATATACAATTTTAGCACTTATTTTGTAATCTCCATCTTCACAAGGTCTACCAAAAACCATGCTTTCAGAAACATAAGCTAGTTTGTTTATTAAAATTTCAAGTTCTTCAGGGAAAATGTTTTTTCCATTTTTTAATACAATAACATCTTTTTTTCTACCTGTAACAAATAAAAAACCGTCTTTATCAAAATAACCTAAATCACCAGTATAGAACCAATTATCTTTAAGAACTTCTTTTGTTGCATTTTCATTTTCAACATATCCTATCATTACAGTAGGAGCTTTTACGGCAATTTCACCTATACCTTCTTCATTAGGATTATCAATTTTTACAGTAATTCCTGGTAAAGGAAAGCCAACAGAACCGCATCTTTTAAATTTATCATTTTCACCAGCTACAACAGGTGAAGTCTCTGTAAGACCATAACCTTGAAGTAAGTTAATGCCTAAATCTAAAAATCCTTGAATAGCTTCTTTGCCCATAGCAGCACCACCAGCAATAAGTATTCTAAGTTTTCCACCTAAATTATCAAGAATTTCTTTAAATACTTTTCTTCTAATATCTATACCAACATGTAATAATCCATTACATATTTTTGACATATTTTTTACTAATTTTGTTTTACCTTTTTCTTCAATGCCTTTCATTATTTTTTTATACATAATTTCAAGCATTAGAGGAACACAAACAAATCCTGTAACCTTAAATTCAGCTAAGTTTTTTTGTACATATTTTATTCCATCACAAAAAGCAACTGTTATACCAGAAAAAGTTCCATAAAGGAAAGTACAAGTTGATTCAAATGTATGGTGCAAAGGTAGAAAAGAAAGAAAGGTATCTTCTTTTCTAATATCAGTCATTTGCGCTAAAGAGTAAATATCTTCGCAAATATTTGATTGTGATAATGCTACAGCTTTTGAAATTGATGTGGTTCCAGAAGTAAAAAGCATGATAGACATTTCTTTGTTATTAATTTCAACATTATCATAATTATTATAACCTTGAGATAATAATAAATTTCCTTTTTCAAGTAAACTTGAGTAAGTTATAAATTTATCTGAATTATCCATACAAATATAAAATGAAATATCAGAATTTTTTTTATCAGCAATTTTTTGAAAAACTTCATTATAATGTTCATCAAAAATAACAGCTTCTGCCTTACTTCTAATAATTAAATCTTCTATCTCATTATTTGGGAGCGATTTATCAAGTGGAACTACAACCATATCAGAAGTAGTTATTGCAAGATAACTTACGCACCATTCATACCTATTTGGTGCAATTATTGCAATTCTTTTTTTTGATAAACCAAGATTTATAAGTGCAGTACCTAAAGCTTTAATATCTTTTACAAATTGATTATATGTAATTTTTATATGTTCTTTAGAACCGAGGATTTTCTTTATATTCAAAAGCAATTTCATTAGGATATAAAGAAGAATATCTAGCAACTAAATCTCTAAAATCCTGCATTTTAGTAGCATCGTATAGCTTACTTTTATATTTACTCATATAAGACACACTCCCTAAAAAATGATATAATATATTTTATAATAATAATTGTAATTATTCAAGTAATTTAGAAATTTTTAAAAATATGTTCTAAATATAGATAATTATTAAACTGTATAAAGAACTACTGAAAAATATGTTTCATTTTATCAATGTAACTTCACCTTACATACAAAAAGAGGGAGTCCTATTTTAGTAGGACTCCCTTTTTTTGTAGGAAGGTAAAATTATTTTACTCGAACTCCACAGAGTTCAGCAGACTTCTGCTCAAGGTACTCGAGCAGCATAAGATCATATGTCATGCTACCCGTACCAGTTACAAGTACTCTGGTCTTATCAACAACCCCGTTATTTTGGGGGTGCTGAAAATGTGCGGATGCAAACTCGGAAGAACCGGCCTTGAGAAAACTTGCAGAGGAACTAGCGGTAGGGAACTCAAAGGAAAAAACTTTGTTCTGATTGGACATAAATATGTCCTCCTTCCAATAAAATGTTATTCATCGAGTAGATGAATATATTTATTATACCAAAAAAACATAAAAAGGTCAACATAATTCATAGATATTTCTCTATTTCTTTCCATACATTATCGGTATAAATCTTCCTTTCAGAAGAATAAGGTAAAAAAGTAAGGTCTTTTAGTGGATTTAATTCATTTTGTAAATTTTCTACATAAGAATTTACTTTTGTAACAGCAATTTTATCCGCTTTATTTGTAATGATAATACAAGGCTTATTACTATCTATAATATAACGATACATAAGTCTATCGTTTTCAGTAGGAGAATGTCTTATATCAATTAAAAAAATTATTAAAGCAATATTTTTACTTTTAGATAAATATTCCTCTATAAAATTACCTACTTTAACTTGTTCTTGTTTAGACATTTTGCTATATCCATAACCTGGTAAATCAACAAAATAAAATTTATCATCCATACTATAGAAATTAATTTGTCTAGTTTTACCAGGTTCACTACTAGTTCTTGCAAGTTTTTTTCGATTAACCATAGTATTTATAAAAGAAGATTTACCTACATTTGATTTACCAACCAATACAATTTGTGGAAGTCCATCACTAGGGTATTGTTTTGGACTTACTGCTGAAATTTTAAAATCTGGATTTTTTATTATCATTTTTACTCCTTTTTAGTTTGCACAATCGGGGACGTACACCTTTTGCGCAATTTTAAAAAGTAATTATATCATTTTTGCGCAAAAGGTGTACGTCCCCGATTGCGCAAACTTTTATTTTTTTGGTTCTAATTTTGAGATTCCTCCCATATAAGGGCGAAGAACTTCAGGGATATTGATGCTTCCATCTTTATTATAGTTATTTTCTAAGAATGCGATAAGCATACGTGGTGGAGCAACAACAGTATTGTTTAAAGTATGTGCATAATAATTTCCTTTTTCTCCTTTAATTCTGATTCCTAAACGTCTTGCTTGTGCATCCGTTAGGTTAGAGCAACTTCCAACTTCAAAGTATTTTTTCTGTCTTGGGCTCCATGCTTCTACATCACAGCTTTTTGCTTTTAAATCAGCCAAATCCCCACTACAACATTCTAAAGTACGAACTGGAATATCCATACTTCTAAATAGTTCTACTGTATATGACCATAATTTATCATACCATTTCCAACTATCTTCTGGTTCGCATACTACTATCATTTCTTGCTTTTCGAATTGATGAATACGATATACACCACGTTCTTCTATTCCATGAGCTCCTTTTTCTTTTCTGAAGCATGGAGAATATGATGTCATTGTATATGGCATATCTGCTTTTTGCAAGATTTGTCCTTTAAATTTTCCTATCATAGAATGTTCGCTAGTTCCTATTAAATATAAATCTTCGCCTTCTATCTTATACATCATAGCATCCATTTCTTCAAAACTCATAACTCCTGTTACGACATTACTACGAATCATATATGGTGGGATGCAATAAGTAAAACCTTTATTTATCATGAAATCTCTAGCATAAGAAAGTATTGCAGAATGAAGTCTTGCAACATCTCCCATTAAGTAATAGAATCCGTTTCCAGCAACTCTACGAGCAGAGTCTAAGTCTAAACCATTTAAACTTTCCATTATATCTGCATGGTAAGGTATTTCATAATCAGGAACAAATGGCTCACCAAATTTTTCTATTTCAACATTTTTACTATCATCTTCGCCAATTGGAACAGATTCGTGAATTATATTTGGAATTTTCATCATTCTTTCTGTTATTGCAGATGCATATTCTGTTTCTAATTTTTCATTTTCTTCAAGTTCTTTATTTATTTCTTGAACTTGTGCCTTTATAGTTTCAGCTTCATTCTTTTTTCCATTTTTCATTAAGTTTCCAATTTCAGAGCTTAATGAATTTCTTTTCATTCTAAGTTCATCACCTTTTAATTTTACATCTCTGTTTTTTTTGTCTAATTCTAAAACTTCATCAACTAAAACAAGTTTGTGATTTTGAAATTTTTTCTTAATGTTTTCTTTTACTAAATCTGGATTTTCTCTTAAAAATTTAATATCTATCATCCATATACCTCCTCTTCAAAGATGGTTTCAAATAAAACAAAACCCATATGCAAAAAGCATAAGGGCGAGATTTATTTCGCGGTACCACCTTAATTATTCAAAAATAAATTGAAAACTTTATAACGCTTATAACCTAGCATCAATCGGTCTTATTTTCATAAGAAGCTTTTAAAAGTAGATTCATAAAACATTTTAAGCTATTTACACCAACCATAGCCTCTCTAAATAAAATTAATTTTATTACTATTCTTTTATCAAACGCTTTTTAAAACAATAATATTTTACCACGAAAAAATAAAAATATCAATAAAAATTTACATATTAAGTACAAAATGGGTAAAAATAGTATAAATAATTGTGATATAATATAGTGTAATTATAAAGTTTAATAAGATAGGGGTGGAAAATGTTTATAGAATTTGTAAAATTTTTTATATTTTCACTATTAATTGTGATAATTTCAAAATATGTATTAGTTAGAGTTTTAAGAAATTTAGCTCAAATATTGAATTTGAAGCCAAAAACAATTGGAAATATAGCAGGAATTGCAACTTCTATTCCTGAATTATTAACAGTTTCTTTTTCAGCATTTACAGGTTTTATAGAGACAAGTATTTTTAATGTTTTAAGCTCTAATATAATAAATGTAGTGCAGTATTTAGTAGCAGTATTTATGAATAAAAATCAAAGTAAATTAAAAAATGGTGCAATAAAAACAGATTTACTTTTAGTAATTATAACAATAATAATACCAGTTTTTATGATTATATTTAATATAGAAAGTAGCTTTTTCTTAGTTCCTATATTTATAATACTTCTTTTAGTATTTTACAAAATAAGTATAAATGCGCATAAACTATATTTAAAGCATGAGGAAAAAGCAGAAGAAAAAAATGAGAAAAACAAAAAGTCAGCTATTTTAAATGTTTTAGGAATTATTTTATCAGGAATTGCTTTATACTATGTTGGAAATTTATTAAGTAATACACTTGAAGTTTTAGCTTTAAGTTTGAATGTTCCTGAATCTGTAATTGGTATATTATTAGGAATAGTAACAAGTATTCCAGAGTTAATAACCTTTTTTGAATCTCAAAAGCATCATAAAGAAAAAGAAAATCATGAAGGAATTGTGGAAGCAACCAGCAATTTATTGTTTTCTAATTTTATGAATTTATTTATAATACAATCACTAGGTATAATAATATTTCTAATATTTGCATAAAATGTAAATTAAAGGCATATAATAAAAGAAAGATTATATGTGAGGGAAGTGAAAGCTATGTATGAAGCATATATTAGAGAGAATAAGATAGAGGACAAGTCAGAAGACGAAAAAAATTTAGAATTAATTGTTAGTATAATTAAAACAAAAAATGAGTTAGATTCAGCAAATAAAAATTTTGAATTTGCAGAAGATGGTTTAGTAGATTATTATTCATATCAGATTAAAGCAAATCAAACAAAGTTAGATTATTTAATGAAAAAAGCCCAAAGCAAAGGAATTGCACTAGATATGATAAATGAGATTTATATAAGAAAAAATAAAGCACAATAAGTTATCAGGTATAAAGTGCCAAAAATAGAATAACAACATTCATATTTGTCCAAATTTAATCATACAAATAAGTAAGCATATCTAAATAGAGGTGATTAATTTGGACTTTAATTCAATTATAACTTTTTTAGCATGTATAATATTCATATTTATATTTGGAAAAATATTTATTTGGCCACTTAAAAACATTTTTAAATTAATTATTAATTCGATTTTTGGTGGATTATGTATATATATTATCAATATAATAGGAGCAAGTTTTGGATTTCATATAGGACTAAATTTGTTAACATCAATAATTGTAGGGTTACTGGGTTTACCAGGGGCAATATTGCTTGTTATTTTAAAAATTATATTGCGGTTAAAAAACAAACAGAACTCCTCTAAAATAAAGAGGAGTTAAATTTTACTCAACAGTAACCGATTTTGCTAAGTTTCTTGGCTTATCTACATCTAAACCTTTAAATTTAGAAATATAGTATGAAAGTAATTGCATTGGTATAATAGACAAAATTGGTGAAAGTAGCGGATTTGTTTCAGGTATATTTATTACATAATCAAAATGGCTATTCGTAAGTATTTGGTTTGTTATAACTAAAGTTTTAGCACCTCTTGTAATAACTTCTTGTAGATTACTAATTGATTTTTCTACTAAATTTGGATTTGTAATAATCCCTATTACAGTAACACCATTTTCTATTAAAGCAATAGGTCCATGTTTTAATTCACCTGCTGCATAAGCTTCTGAGTGAATATATGAAATTTCCTTTAACTTTAAAGATCCCTCTAAGGCAACATTATAATCCATGTTCCTTCCTAAGAAAAACATATCTTTTTCAGTATATATTTTTTGAGCAAACTCTTTTATTGGTTCTACATTATCTAATATTTTTTCTATTTTGGTTGGCAAATCAATCATATCAGTCTTTAAATCCAAAATTGTTTTTTCGTCTGAGCTTCCTAAAATTTCTGCAAAATACATTGCAAGGATAGCAATAAGTGCAACTTGTGATGTATATGCCTTAGTGGAAGCAACAGCAATTTCAGGACCTGCATGAGTATATATTGTATAATCTGCTTCTCTTGTAATAGAGCTTCCAATAACATTAGATATAGCCAATGTTTTAGCTCCTTTTGATTTTGCAAGCTTTAAAGCTGCAATAGTATCAGCTGTTTCACCAGATTGACTAATATATATACATAAAGTATGTTCATCTATTATAGGGTCTCTATATCTAAATTCAGAAGCTATATCTACTGTTGTAGGTATTTTGCAAAGATTTTCTATTAAAGTTTTTCCAACTAATCCAGCATGCATTGCTGTTCCACAAGCTACAATGTATATGTTATTTATACTCTTTAAATATTCCTTTGAAATATCAATATCATCAAAAGAGCATTTTTCACCTAAACGGAATCTTGAACCAATTGTTTCTCTAATTGCAGTTGGCTGTTCAAAAATTTCTTTTAACATATAATCCTCATATCCACATTTATCAGCAGCATTCGAATCCCATTCAATATTTTTGATTGGTTTGCTATGTTCTGTTAAAGAACTATCATAGAATTTTACTATATCCTTAGAAATTACAGCAAATTCATTATCATCTAAAAGATAAAACTCTTTTGTATACTTTAAAATTGCTGGAATATCAGATGCAATATAATTTTCTCCACCTCCTTTTCCTATTACTAAAGGACTATCTTTTCTAACTACAATAACTTCATTAGGGCATATAGGAGAGATAACTTCTATAGCATAACTTCCTTTTAAATCATTTACAGCAGATTTTACAGAACCTAAAAACTTTTCTAAACTATCTTTTAGAACAGAAACTGGTCCATTTGTATAATAATAGTGAATTAGGTTAGGAATAACTTCAGTATCAGTTTGAGATAAGAAAGTATATCCTTTAGAAATCAAAAATTCCTTAAGCTCTATATAATTTTCAATAATTCCATTATGCACAACAGCAAAAGTATTACTATTATCCATATGAGGATGAGAGTTTTCTCTGCATGGTTTCCCATGAGTTGCCCATCTAGTATGTGCAATACCAACTGTACCGATTAAATCATGTATTCCATCTAAATTTTCTAAATTTTTTACTCTACCTTTATCTTTCATTACTTTTATTACATCATTTTCAATAGTTGCAATTCCTGCTGAATCATATCCTCTGTATTCTAAACTTAATAATCCATCAAGTAAAATTGGTGTAGCTTTTTTATTACCAATGTAACCTACAATTCCACACATAAAAATAACCTCCTTAAAATTTAAGAAAGCATTACAAATATAGATTACCCTATTAGCTTTGTTTACTAATATTACTATTAGGTTTTAACTAATAATTATGGCAGTAATCTAATGCCAAGAAACCATCCGCCGAATATTTCGATAAGTTTCTTCCTCGTCAACGTATAAGATAAATACGTCCAGGCGCTTAAAATTTATAGTATGCATTTGTAAAGCTTTTCTCTTATGCATAGTATATTACTATAAAATAAAAAATGTGTCAAATAGTATTGTAAAATATATAAATTTATGCTAAAATAATACTATTAAAAATAGCTTTGCTATTTTTTCCTTACTTATGACATAAAAGTTCATAGGTTATATATCCATAAGGAGGTGAAGGTAATGAACAAATACGAAAGTGTTGTCATTATTAATCCAAATGTTGAGGAAACAGCTTTAAAAGCATTAATAGAAAGATTTTCAACATTGATTAATACTGACGGAAAAGTAGAACAAGTTAATGAATTAGGCAAAAAGAAATTAGCTTATGAAATTAATAAGAATAAAGAAGGATACTATATAGTATATGATTTCGAAGCTAAACCAAGCTTAATTGCAGAACTTGAAAGAAACTATAGAATTACTGATGAAGTAATTAAATTTATAGTAGTAAAAAAATAATAGTTACTATAGGGGGCCTTTAAAAAAGAAAGGTAAAAGGTGTAAAAAATGAACAAAGTAATTTTAATGGGAAGATTAACAAAAGATCCAGAAGTAAGATATACTCAAACAAGTAATACATTAGTTGCTTCATTTAGTTTAGCAGTTAATAGAAGATTTGTAAGACAAGGAGAAGAAAGACAAGCAGACTTTATAAACATAGTTGCTTGGGGCAAAACAGGTGAGTTTTGCAGTAAATATTTTAAAAAAGGTCAACAAGTAGGAATAATAGGAAGAATTCAAACAAGAACTTGGGACGATGATCAAGGACAAAAACATTATGTTACAGAAGTTATAGCAGAAGAAACATATTTTGCAGATAGCAAAAGAGACGGAGATAGCGGAGCTTCAAGCTTTGATGCAACATTTGGAGCAATGCCAAATATGGGAGAAAGTTCTGATTTTGAAATATCTTCAGGAGATGATTTACCATTTTAAACCTATTTAAACCTTATAAATTAAAGATGCAAGGGGGTAAGAATAATGGCTGATAATAAGAAAAATAAAAGAAACAATAGAAATAACAATGCTGATAATGATTATAATCCAAAATTTAGAAAAATAAGAAAAAAAGTATGTCCTTTATGTGCAAATAAAGACATGGTATTAGATTATAAGAATGCAGAACAAATAAGAAAATTTGTTAATGATAAAGGAAAAATACTTCCAAGAAGAGCAACAGGAGCTTGTGCAAAACATCAAAGAGATATAACATTAGCAGTAAAAAGAGCAAGACAAATAGCAGTATTACCATATACAGCTGAATAATAAGAAAACTTGAGCAAAGAATTATTTTGTTCAAGTTTTTTTTGTGTAAATAACAGTTTAAAAATACACCAAAATGCAAATAATATATACATATAAAGGAGAGTAATGTATATATGAAAATCGGTGTAGCTTTGTCTGGAGGAGGAGCAAGAGGTTTAGCACATGCAGGAGTGCTTAAAGCTTTAGAAGAAAATGGAATAAAAATTGATGTTATAGGTGGAACAAGTGCTGGAAGCATGGTTGCAAGCTTATATGCAATGGGATATAATCCAGATGAGATATTTGATAGTTTTGTGAATAATTATAGCAAAATAATTGGAGGAAAAAACTTTTCGCTATTTAATGGAATAAAAAATTTTATAAGCAAAGATATATGTGGTTTAAAAAAAGGTGAAAATATAGAAGGAGTATTTAATTTGCTAGCTAAAAATAAAAATATTGATGTTATAAGCAATATAAAAATGCCACTAGTAATTCCAACAGTAGATATTAAAGATTCAAAGGAATATATTTTTACAAACAATATTCCACAAAATGAAAATAATTGTTATAAAAAATATATTACAGACATAGGTATTGGAGAAGCGGTAAGAGCTAGCAGTAGTTTTCCAGCTGTATTTAATTTATGTACAATACAAAAGCATGCTTTTATAGATGGGGGAGCATTAGATAATATTCCTGTAGAAGAAGTAAGAAAACAAGGTGCAGATAAAGTACTTGCAGTAAAATTTGAAGAAGATAAGATTGACGAAAATAGTAATATGATGGATATTGTAATGAAAACAATAGATATAATGGGAAGCAAAATTGCAGAGAAAAATTTAGAAAAAAGTGATTATGTGTTAAATATAAATACAGAAAAAATGGGACTTTTAGAAATAAAAAATATGGAAAGATGTTTTGAATATGGCTATGAAGCAGTAAAAATGAATATAGAAGAAATAAAAAAAGCATTGCAAGAATGAAAAAAAAATGGTATTATTGTATAAGTTATGTAATTATTAAAGGGGAATTTGTAAATGAACAAATACATAAAATATATAATAGTAGCAGTTATATTTTTAGTTATTATTGTAACATTAGTAATTTTAAATATAAATAAAAAAAATAAAGATAAAGAAAATGATGAAAAAATAAAAATAGTTACATCATTTTATCCAATGTATATTATAGCAGAAAATTTGCTAGAAGGCACAAACAATACCGAACTTGTTAATATGGCAGATGTGAATGTAGGTTGTTTGCATGATTATACATTAACAACAGAAGATATGAAAAAAGTAGAAAATGCAGATATTTTTATTGTAAACGGACTTGGAATGGAAAACTTTTTAGATAAAGTTATAAATTTAAATAGTAATATGCATATAATAGATTCAAGTACAAATATACAAAACTTAATAAAAGATGAAGATGAAATTAATCCACATATTTGGACAAGTATAGACAATTATATTTTACAGGTTAAAAACATTTCAAAAGAATTGCAAAATAAAGATAACTTAAATGAAGAAATTTATAAGGAAAATGAAGAAAAATACGTAGAAAAATTAGAAAACTTAAAAGAAGAATATTTAGAAGCATCAAAAGAATTAGAAGGGCAAAAAGCGATAATTTTAAATGAAGCTTTTGAATATTTTGCTCAAGAGTTAAAAATAGAAGCAACAACAATAAAAACAGACCATGAGGAAAGTACATTATCAGCAGAAACATTAAAAAATATAATAGATAAAGTAAAAGAAGAAAATATTAAAATAATAATAATTGACAAAAACGATAATAAATCAAATGCAGAAACAATAGCAAATGAAACAGGAGCTACGATATATGAATTAAATTCCGGATTAACAGGAAGTTTAGAAAAAGATGCATATATAAAAGCTATAGAAGAAAATCTTTGTCGTTTTAGGGACAGGCCCTAAAACGACAAAAGTGTCGCTTTAAGGCCTGCCCCTAAAACGACAAAGGAGGAGAAAATGGAGAAAGCTTGTGGATTGCACTGTACAAAAATTAATAATATTGGAGTTAAAATTGGAAATGATGAGATTTTAAAAAATGTAAATATACATATTCATTGTGGAGAATTAACTGTAATTATAGGAAGAAATGGTGCAGGTAAAAGTACACTCCTTAAAGCTATTTTAGGAGAAATTGAGCATACGGGGAATATTACATTTGTTGACCAAAAAGATAATATCACAAAGAAAATAAAAATTGGCTATGTACCACAAAGTATAAATGTAGAAAAACATATGCCAACAACGGTATATGATTTCTTTGCTTCTTGTATTACGCATATACCAGTATTTTTAAAAAAAGATAAAAAGATATATAACGAAATAAAAGAACATTTAGCAATATTTGGAGCAGATTCACTTATAGACAAAAGCATAGGAGATTTATCAGGTGGGGAACTACAAAGAGTGCTTATAGCTATTGCAACAAAACCAACACCTAATTTACTTATTTTAGATGAACCAGTTTCCGGAATAGATAGAAATGGTATAAAAGATTTTTACAATATTATAAGTAAATTAAAATCTGAATATGATATGTCTATTATACTTGTATCACATGACTTAGATTTAGCAAGTAAATATGCAGACAAGGTTATTTTACTAGATAAAGAAGTAATAAAAGAAGGAAAACCAGAAGATGTTTTTAAAAGTTTAGAATTTAGAAATAGGTTTGGAGAATTAGCATAAAATATGGGGGAAAAATGGAAATAATAGATAGTATATTAGAAGTAATATTACCTTTTGAATTTATTAATTATGAATTTATGAAAAATGCGTTAATCGCAATAATATTGATATCACCGATTTTTGCAATACTAGGAACAATGATAGTAAATAACAAAATGGCATTCTTTTCAGATGCATTAGGGCATTCAGCACTAACAGGAATAGCACTTCGGAAGTTTAATTGGAATAAGTAATCTAAATATTGGAATGATAATATTTGCAATTGGTTTTGCACTTTTACTAAATTGGGTAAAAAATAAAACAACATATGGATCAGATACAATAATAAGTGTATTTTCATCAATTGCAATTGCTTTAGGACTTGCAATATTAGCACAAACAGGTAGCTTTAATCAGTATTCGAGCTATTTGGTAGGAGATATTTTAAGTATAACAGATTCAGAAATATTATATGTATTTTTAATTGCGATAGTTGTATTAGTATTTTGGTATTTTACATTTAATAAATTACACTTAATAAGCATAAATTCAACACTTGCAAAGAGTAAAGGTGTAAAAACAAAAAAAATAGATAATATTTTTGCTGTCTTAATTGCAATTGTAGTAATGATTTCAATTAGATGGATAGGAATATTATTAATAAATTCATTACTTATTTTACCAGCAGCATCAAGCAGAAACATTGCAAAAAATATGAGATTGTATCATTTATACGCAGTGCTATTCTCTTTATTCTCAGGTATAACAGGACTTATTTTATCATATTACTTTAATATACCAACAGGACCAATGATAGTAATATTGTCTGGTGGAATTTATTTTATGACGTTAGCAGTAAAGGGAAAAGTATTAAATAAATTTAGTAAAGGAGAATTAAAAAATGGAGAATAATATTGATTTAGAAAGGAGTCTAAAAAGATTAAAAACAAAAAGAAATTTATTAGTAGTAATATTAGTTGTAGAGTTAATAATAATTACTTTATTAGTTAGAGGATTTTTGGAGAATCAAAATTATGAAGGAATAAGTATTAGGGAACAAGAAATAGATATTTATAACTATGAATTTGAAGTATATGGTGGTATAGTGAGAGGATCAAAAGCTAAGGCTTTGTGTGATAAGATAAAGAATCATAATCTTAGCGCTTCTGATGCTTCTCAGTTAATAGTATTAAAAGAAGGAAAAGTAGAAGAATCGGTAAAAGCACTAACAGAAGGGGATGACTTGTATTTAACAACAGAAGAATATATAAATAGTATAAAATTAAAAATTATGAGTGGTAAAACTTATAAAATTAGTTTTGAATATGATCCAGATACAGGAATGATTACAACAATAGGTATTGAAGAAATTGTTATAGAAGAAGGTGAAAATACTAATGTTGAACAATGAAAAAGATGAAGAAGTTGAATTAAAAAAATACATAAAAGAAAAAAGAAGATTGATAATACAAATAATTATTCTTACAATATGTATAGTAGTGTTAACGTTTTTTCTTATAAGTATATATTATAGGAATAGGTCAATGCAGGATACGGCTCTTAAGCCAATAATATATATATATCCAGAAGAAAAAATGCAAATAAGCGTAAAGCTTGGAAAACCAGAAAAATTAACATGTACATATCCTAAATATACTGATGAGTGGAAAGTAATTGCAAATCCAGATGGAACTTTGGAAGATATAGCAACAGGAAGAGAATATTATTCTTTATATTGGGAAGGACTAGAATATAGTGCAGGAAAGAATATGCAAGAAGGATTTATAGTAAAAAATGAAGATATAGTTTATTTCTTAGAAGAAAAACTAGAAATATTAGGATTGAATGATATAGAAGCACAAGAATTTATTATATATTGGTTACCAAAGTTAGAACAAAATAATTATGTATATATAAGATTTAAAACTATGGAAGAAATAAATGAAGAAATGCCACTAATATTTAGTAAAAATCCAGATACATTAATAAGAATTATGATGGAATGGAAAGGAATGGATAAGTATAAAGAAATTAAAGAGCAAAAATTGGAAAAGACAGAAAGAAACGGTTTTACAATTGTAGAATGGGGAGGAGTAGAAATAAAATAAAGATGTCGCGAAAAGGCCTGTCCCTAACGCGACAAAAAGGAGAAGGTTATGGAAAAGAAAAGAATTTTAACTGGTGATAGACCAACAGGAAGGTTACATATAGGACATTATTTTGGTTCATTACAAACTAGAGTAGAAATGCAAAATTCAGGTAAATATGATCCATACATATTAATTGCAGATGTGCAAGCTTTAACAGATAATTTTAATAATCCAGAAAAGGTTAGGAAAAATGTAAGAGAAGTTATGCTTGATTATTTATCTGTAGGAATTGACCCAGAAAAGACAACCATATATATTCAGTCTATGATACCAGAGGTTGCTGAGCTTACAGTATTTTATTCTAATTTAGTTACTATTGCCCGTTTAGAGAGAAACCCAACTGTAAAAACTGAAATAGCTCAAAAAAGAGAAATTTTTGGAGAGAGCGTTACTTATGGTTTTTTAGGGTATCCTGTAAGCCAAGCTGCAGATATAACTGCATTTGAAGGCGAATTAGTTCCAGTTGGAGAGGATCAGCTTCCTTTAATAGAACAATGTAGAGAGATAGTAAGAAAGTTTAATAGTATTTATGGAGAAGTTTTAACAGAACCAGAAGCAGTACTATCTTCTTCAAAAAGAATAAAAGGATTAGATGGAAATGAAAAGATGGGTAAATCTTTAGGAAATGCTATATATCTTTCAGATTCGCCAGAAGAAATAACTAAAAAAGTAATGGGAGCAGTAACAGATCCTAACAGAATTAGAAAAGACGATAAAGGAAATCCTGATATATGTATGGTTGCATATTATCATAATTTATTTACATCTAAGGAAGGATGCAAAAAGGTATGTGAAGAGTGTAAGCTAGGTGCAAGAGGTTGCGTGGCATGTAAAAAGGAACTTGCTAAAAATATAATTGACTTTTTAGAACCAGTAAGAGAAAAAAGAAAATATTATGAGGATAGACCAGAGATTGTAGATAAATTGTTGATAGAAGGTACAAAAAAGGCAAGAGAAACGGCAAAAGAGACAATGAAGAAAGTAAAACAAGCAATGAGATTAGATTATTTTGAAGTTTAAAAAATAATTGCATTTTGGCGTTGTTACATTTCGGCATACATTTAATCAACGTACAAAAAGTACGCCTCATAAATGTATGCCTCATGTGCCTAGCCAAAATAACAATTCTTTTCTAAACTAAATATATATAGAGAATGGAGAATAAAAAATGTTTACAGACTATGTTAAAATAATTGCAAAAGCAGGAAATGGTGGAAATGGAGCTATTTCATTTAGAAGAGAAAAATATGTAGCGGCAGGTGGACCAGATGGAGGAGACGGCGGAAAAGGTGGAGACATCTATTTTGAAGTTGATCCTAATAGTAATACTTTAATTGATTTTAGATATAATAAAAAATTTAAAGCAGAGAGTGGAAAAAATGGAGAAGAAGCACATAAATATGGAAAAAGCGGAGAAGACCTCTATATAAAAGTGCCAATAGGAACAATTATAAGGGATGCAAAAACAAATAAAGTTTTAGCAGATTTATCACATGAGGGACAAAAAGAATTAATTTTAGCTGGAGGCAGAGGTGGAAAAGGAAATTCACACTTTGCAACTTCTACAAGACAAGCTCCTAGATTTGCACAGGATGGAGAAAAAGGAGAAGAAAAAGAGCTAATATTAGAATTAAAGCTTTTAGCAGATGTAGGTTTAATAGGGTTTCCAAATGTAGGTAAATCAACTTTTTTATCTATGACAACTTCTGCTACACCGAAAATTGCAGATTACCATTTTACTACATTAGAACCAAATTTAGGAGTGGTAAAAACAGATTATGGTGATAGTTTTGTAATTGCAGATATTCCAGGAATTATAGAAGGTGCAAGTGAAGGTACTGGACTTGGGTTACAATTTTTACGCCATATAGAAAGAACAAGATTATTACTTCATGTAATAGATGTATCTGGTTCAGAAGGAAGAAACCCAGTAGATGATTTTTATAAGATAAATGAAGAATTAAAGAAATATAGTGAAAAACTAAGTAAAAGAAAGCAAATAATAGTTGCAAATAAAATAGATATAATGCAAGATGAAAAACTATATTTAGAACTAGAAAAAGTTGCAAAAGAAAAACAAATGGAAATATTTAAAATTTCTGCTGCAACATATGAAGGAATATCAGAATTAATAAAACATGTAGCTGATGTTTTAAAAACACTTCCTAAAGAAGATTTAATAGATATAGTTGATAAGAAAGTATATACATTAGAAGATGAAGAAGAATATACAATAGAAAAAGAAGATGGAATGTTTGTAATAAAAGGAGAACCAGTAGAAAGAATAATGAGAAGAGTAAATATTGCAGACAATGAATCTTTATACTATTTCCAAAAAAGTTTAGATGAATTAGGTGTAAATCAAAAATTAAAAGAGATGGGGATAAAAGAAGGAGATATAGTTAAAATAGATGATTATGAATTAGAATGGGAAGATTAGATGTTACGATTTAATGTATTTAATAAAAATGAACATTAGAAAGCTAGATATATGTTTATTTTTCGAATTTTTTGTTCTTGTTGTCAAAGCCACAAATCATGCAAATAAAAATTTTTTTAAATAGTTGTATAAAAATTAAAAAAGTGCTAAAATAAAAGAAGTTCTAAAAAAGAACTTCTTTTTTAGAAAAAAGTATACCACAAGAAGGAGAGATTAATATGGTAGAAGATAATGAAATAAAGGCGGTAGTATCACCTTTTGCAGTAAGAGAAGGAGAAATTAAAACTTTTGATGGAAAAGATGGTTATGTATCAATGAACCAAATTATACATAAGATAAATATCGGTCATATAAATGATTTACATTTTAAAATATTAGAAATTGTAAATGAATTTGAATTTATAACTTCAAGACAATTATATCAAATGCTTCAATGGAAAAATATTGAAATAGCATCACAGGATAAACTAAATAATAAATTGGATCAATTAATAAAATCTAAGATACTTACAAGATATTATTTTAAAGGCGAAGATGGAAAAGGAATTTATAGAATATATTGTTTGGAAAAAATGGGAAAATATTTACTAAATTCAAGAGGAATAGAATGTAAATGGCAACCAACAGATAATACTAAACCAGTTCCAATGATAAAGAAAAGATTAGCCGGCAATCAAACTATTATAGCATATTTGAGAAAAGTAAAAGCATTTGATTCTTATACAGTAAAACCAACAATTACAGCTAAGCAAACAGGAAAAACATTTAAAGCTACTGGTGGAAGTGTAAAATTAACTAAAAATAATAAATCAATAGAATTTTTATTTGAAGTAATAAGAAGAGAAGAAGATTGGGAAAAGAAATTAATTGAAAAAATGAAATTATATAAAGATTTTTACGATAATTTTATAGTAGGAGATTCAGGTTTTAGTTCAATGCCACAGTTAATCTTGATTTGCGAAGATGATAAAAATATGGCAGAAACCTTTAAAACTATAATTATAAATAAAGTAGAAATTGACAAAATAAAATTATATTTTTCTACTGATTTAAGGCAAAATGAAGAAACATTACACAAAACTTTAGTAGAATTCAAATTAGAAAATGGAAAATATAAAATGGATAATGTAGAAGTAAAATTATTAGGAATATAATAAAAAAAGTTGGTATTAATTTAAGCTAGTGCCAACTTTTTTGTATATGAAAAATCAAATTTTTACTTAATATTCCAGTATTTATTTTCGTATACAACAAGATTAATTCAGCCTTATACGGCAATACTTGATAATAATTCTGCACCTTTGGACGTTGACGAAAGCATAGCTTTCGTCAACGTCCAAAGGGAATAAAGATTAGGTAAAATATAAATGTATCAATAAATGTTTATAAGACTAGCAACATCCACCTCTGTTACCACCACAGCAGCAACATATTAATATTAATACGATTATAATCCAGCAACAATCATCACCAAATCCAAAACCGCATCCACATCCTCTATTTTCTGGCATACATATCCCCCCTTTCAAAATAATTTTAATGTAAATTAGCAACCACAAGAGTTGTTACAAGAATTACTACAACAGTTGTTACCTCCACAACAGAATAGTAGTAAGAATAGGATTATGAACCATAAAAGTTCGCCATTATTACAACAACAATTTCCCATGTCTTAACCTCCTTAAAACTTTTTAATGTTTGTAAGTTCTTTAGTATGGTATATAGTATTCTAATTTTAAAATTTTGTTACAAATTATACAACTTAGTTACTATTCAGTGTATAAAATAAATATATACAAATATATCCGTCGCATCTTAGTCGGCCATGTACATTTTCTTTCTCCATGTATTCGAAAGAAAAGTACATGGAGAAAGAAAATATTAATAAGTACGGGAAATTATTACCAAGCCGAACAGTAACACAACTTACACAAAAATCAAAAAAATTTCTAAAAAACTATACAAAAAATATATATTAATGATATAATTCTATGGAGTAAAAAAATAAATTTTCGAAAGAGCTTTAATAAGGAGAGGAACAAATAAATAATGGGAAATATAGTGTTATTAGATGATTTAACAATAAATAAAATTGCAGCAGGTGAGGTTATAGAAAGACCAGCATCAGTTGTAAAAGAATTAGTAGAAAATTCAATAGATGCAGGAGCAAATAAAATAACAATAGAAACAAAAAATGGTGGAATAACTTATATAAGAATAACAGATAATGGTAAAGGATTTTTACCAGATGATTTAGAAATAGCTTTTGAAAGACATGCAACAAGTAAAATAAGAGAGGCTCAAGATTTAGAAACAGTTACTTCAATGGGGTTTAGAGGTGAAGCTTTAGCTAGTATTGCAGCTATTAGTCATGTAGAGCTTGTATCTAAAACAGAGAATAATGAAATTGGAAAGAAAATTGAAGTAAAAGGCGGAAATGTAATAAACATAGAAGATGCAGGATGCCCAAAAGGAAGCACAATTACTGTTACAGATTTATTTTACAATACCCCTGTTAGATATAAATTCTTGAAAAAAGATTTTACAGAAGCAGGATATATTGAAGATGTAGTTACAAGAATAGCTTTAGTACATCCAGAAATTTCAATAAAGCTTATAAATTCTGGAAAAGTAATTATTCAAACTTCAGGAAATGGAGATATGAAATCAGTTATATATAATATTTATGGAAAAGATGTAGCTGAAAATATAGTTCAAGTAAATTATGAATATGAAGATATTAAAGTAAGTGGAGTTGTTGGAAAACCAGTAATAGCTCGTTCAAATAGAGCAAATCAATTATTCTTTGTAAATAAAAGATATATAAAAGATAAAACACTAACAAGTGCTGCAGAACAAGGATATAAAGGACTTTTAACAATTGGAAAGTATGGCTTTTTAGTACTAAATATGGAAATGAATCCTCAAAAAGTTGATGTAAATGTTCATCCTGCAAAATTAGAGGTTAGATTTGAAGATGAAAACAAAGTTTTCAAAGCTATATATCATGCTATTAAAGATAGTCTTTTAAAAGAAGATTTAATTCCAGATAAAACAAAAATTGAATTAGATAAACAGGATAATACTTGGAAAATAAATGAAAATAAGACACTTCCAAATATAGAAAACAAAAAAGAAGAGAAAAAAGATGAAGAACCAAAAATAGATATTTTAGCAGAGATAAATAAAATGCAGAATGCTTCAATTCCAGATTTATCAGAGATTATAGGAAAAGAACAAAAAGATGATTCTGCTAAAGAAAATATAGAAAATTTTAATGAAAACATAAAAGAAGAAGGACCTATAGCAAAATTAGGAGAATTATTTAACAAATTTAATAATAAAAACAAAGAAGAAGAACAAGAAGATGAAACTAAAAATTTTGTAAAACAGATATATGACAAAAAAGAAGAAAATGATTTAGAAGAAACTAAAAAAATTGATTTATCAGAAGTAAACGAAAAAATGAAAGAATTGGATAAATTAAAAATCGAACCAGATTATAAAGATTTTGAAGAAATGTATGCTTTGACTTTTGGCAAAACTATAAAAGAAGAACCAAAGTTAGAAGAAGATTCTAAAGAATATATGGTAACAGAACAAGATTTAAAAACAGTTCAAAATGTATCTATTTTTGAAAAATTACCAAAGCAAGAGATTCCAAATTACAAATACATAGGAATTGCATTTTCAACATATATAATAATTGAAATGGAAGGAGAACTTTACATTATAGATCAACATGCAGCACATGAAAGAATAATGTATGAAAAAATTAAAGCAAATTACTATAGTGATGAAAATAAAGATTCTCAATTAATGCTACTTCCAGATATAATAAATTTAAGTCATAAAGATATGCAAATTGCAAAAGACAATATGGAAATATTTGAAAAAGCTGGTTTTATGTTAGAAGAATTTGGAGAAAATACGATAAAATTAAGTGGAGTTCCTACTGTATGTTTAGATTTAGATACAAAAGAGTTATTTTTAGAAACTTTAGATGAAATAAATACAGTTGCAAGAACAGCAAAACAGGAGATAGAAGAAAAATTCATAGCAACAGTTGCGTGCAAAGCTGCTGTAAAAGCAAATATGGCACTTACCAAAGAAGAAGTGGACAACTTAATGAAGCAGTTATTGATATTACCAAATCCTTTTACTTGCCCACATGGAAGGCCAACAGCTATTAGAATGACAAAAACAGATATAGAAAAGAAATTTTCAAGAAGATAAAACGAATTGGAGGCAAATATGTTAGCAATAATATTTTTATTTATACTATTTTTTAATATAATTTCAATAGCACTTATGTACTATTGTTTAGGAGATTTAACTAAGAAAGAAAAATTTATATTTATAGCAGTAGGAACAGGAATAATGTACATATTAACTTCAATAGTTTACTGGATTAGCACCAATGGAATAGAAATTACAGAAGTATCAGAAACAGGAAAAAATCTAATAACATTTTTATTTGTGCCTGTAAATGCAATCTTAGTGCTACCAATACTTGCAAAATCATATTCAAAAACTAAATTTGGAAGTCTTAAATCGGATGTATTTATAAAAAGAGGAATCGTACTTGGAATATTACTTTTTATTGTTTTAATAGTGGAGTGCAATTACTTTAAAAATATACAAGAAGGAGTAGTTAATTTAATAAAACAAAATGCACAAACTAGTGAGGAAAATAATAATAGTCTTAATTACGTGAATGAAAATTTAGAAAACGAAGTTAGTGAAAAAATATTAAATGAAACAGAAGTTAATAGTATAAATCAAAATTTAGTACAAACCAATACTATGATAAATGATACTAATGAATAAAGTTTATGCTATATAAAAAGGAATGAATTATAAGATGAATAAAGAAAAAGTTATAGTAATATGTGGTCCAACAGCATCAGGAAAAACTAGTTTTTCTATAGAACTTGCTAAAAGAATAAATGGAGAGATAGTATCTTGTGATTCTATGCAAATATATAAAGATATGACAATAGGAACAGCAAAACCAACTATAGAAGAAATGCAAGGAATTAAACATTATTTGATAGATTTTGTATCACCAGAAGAAAGATATAGTGTAGCAGATTACAAAAAAGCAGCAATAGATGCAATTCATACTATAATAAATAAAGGAAAAGTTCCTATTGTAGTAGGTGGGACAGGTTTATATGTAGAAGCACTAATATATGGAATAGAATATCCTGAAATTGAAATAGATTTAGAATATAGAAAAAAATTAGAAGAAATTGAAAAAAGCGAAGGTTTAGAAAAACTATATGAAATGGCTTCTAGTATAGATGAAGAAGCAATTAAGAAAATTAGTCCAAATGATAGCAAAAGAATTTGCAGAATTTTAGAAATATATCATTCAACAGGAAAAACCAAAACAGAAGTTGAAATAGAATCAAGGAAAAAAGGTCCAGAATTTGATTTTATTGTATTTGGAATAAATATGGATAGAGAAAAGCTATATGAAAGAATAAATAAACGTGTAGATATAATGCTTGATAATGGTTTAGTAGAAGAAGTAAGAAATTTGTTAAATAAATATAAAAAATTTCCAACTGCTATGCAAGGATTAGGGTATAAAGAAGCCAAAGAATATATAAATGGTGAAATTACTAAAGAAGAAATGATAGAAAAAATAAAAATGGAAAGCAGAAGGTATGCCAAAAGACAGCTAACATGGTTTAGAAAATATAAAAATATAATTTGGATAGATGGATTAGCAAATATTGAAGATAACATAAGAATTGTTTTGGAGGAATGTAGTGAAAAAAGTGGCCCAGAAACAGAATAAAAAGAAGAGTAAATTAATAGAAAAAATAAAAAAGCATAAGAAGATAATAGTTATGTTTTTACTACTATGTGGTTTAATATATATTGTATATTCTGTAGTGAATTTAATAAAAAATCCAGCAGATACGGTATATGTAGAAATGGGACATATAGAAGAAGAGGAAACAGCAATTGGGTATGTTATAAGAGATGAAGCTGTACTTAAAGGTGAAAACTACAAAAATGGAATTGAACAAAAAAAGACAGAAGGAGAAAAAGTTGCAAAAGGAGAAGCAATATTTAGATATTATTCTAATGATGAAGAAAATTTAGTGGAAAAGATACAAGCTCTTGATGCGAAAATCGATGAAGCAATGCTTGCTGAAAATCCGCTTTCATCAGATGCTAAAGTATTAGAAGAACAAATAGATTCTAAAATAAATGAGTTATATGAAGAAAATAATTTAAAGATAATACAAGAATATAAGCAAGAAATAAGTAGTAACATGACTAAAAAAGCTAAAATAGCTGGTGAGCAAAGCCCAGCAGGATCATATTTGAAAAAGTTAATTGACGAAAGAAAAGAATATGAAAATAAATTAAATTCAGGTACAGAGTACATAAATGCTACAAGAAGCGGAGTAGTTTCATATAGAGTAGATGGCTATGAAGATGTATTGACAGTAGATGATTTGAGTAAATACAATAAAGAATTTTTAGAGAGCTTGAAATTAAAAACAGGTCAAATTATTCCTAGTAGTAGTGAAAGTGGAAAAATAATAGATAATTATTATTGTTATATAGTAACTGTTTTAGATTCAAGTTATGCAAAAGATGTAGAAGTAGGAGATGAAGTAAAGCTAAGATTACCAAGTGGACAAGAAGTGAAAGCAACAATAGAATATAAAATAGTAGAAGATGATAATTATACTATAACTTTCAAAATAGAAAAAGGAGTAGAAGAGTTAATAAGTTATAGGAAAATTTCTTTTAGTATTATATGGTGGAGTGAATCTGGATTAAAAGTACCTAATACGGCACTGCAAAAAGAAAAAAACGATGAAAATGAAATATCATATGTAACTAGAACTAGAATAGGATATGAAGATAAAATATTAGTTAAAGTATTAAAAGCAAATGAAAAATATTCAATTGTTACTAATTATACTACAGAAGAATTATTAGAAATAGGATATTCATCTGCAGAGATAAGAAATTTTCCAAACATTACAATATATGATGAAATATTAATCTATTAATTTAGAAATATTACAATTATGTTACAATTATATTAAATTTTTATTACAAAATCATAAAAAGTATTGACAATATGAAAAAAATGATAGATACTATACAATAGCAAAACGAATGACGAATATTTATATAGGAGGTTATTAAAATGTCAGGAGCTATTATGGAAAAAGTATGGGGAATGTTAGGATTACCAGAAAGAGATGAAGAAGAAGAAACAGAAGAAAAAAAAAAAGAAAAAAATATAGATGTAGAAGATCAAGAAGATGAAGAATACGAAGAAGATGATAGAAAAATATGGGGAAGAAGAAGTAATAAAGTTGTAAATATGCCACAAACTCAACAAGTTAAGATGGTTATTTGTCAACCAACAACTTTTGAACAATCAGAAAGTATTTGTAATTTATTAAAAGAAAAGAAATCAATTATTGTAAATCTAGAATATGTTAACAAAGATGTAGCTAGAAGAATAGTTGATGTTGTTAGTGGTGCAGTTCATGCTTTAGATGGCAATTTACAAAAAGTATCTAATTCTATATTTTTAGTAGCACCATACAATTATGATATTACAAATGAAATGGCAAGAGAAGAAATAAAAAATAAATTATCAGTATCATGGTTAAAAAATAATTCAAATAATTAATAAATATAGTTATAGAAGTTTAGGAGGAGATATATGTACACACCATTAGATATAGAAAATAAAAAATTCGCGAAACAAATGATGAATGGCTATAGTGTAGAAGAAGTAGATAATTTTTTAGATGAACTAACACTAGACTATGAAAAACTATATAAAGAATCAAATGAAAATAAAAGTAAAATAGCTGAATTAGAAGAAAGTCTTGTTAAATATAAAAATTTAGAGGCAACGCTTCAAAATACTTTAGTGATGGCTCAAAGTACAGCTGATGAAATAAAAAAAGTAGCTCAACAACAAGCAGAACAAATTGTAAGAGATGCACAAGGTTCAGCAAGAGAACAAGCAAAGGAATTAGACCAACAAATAACATTAAAGACTAAAGAATTAGATGAATTACAAAAAAAGTTTGATGTATATAAAGCAAAAATGGAATCATTACTAATTTCACAATTAGAGTTAATAAAAGAAGTAAATAAAGAATAAATTTTTTTAGTTTACAAATGGGACAGGTAAAACAGTTTCAAAATGGAATCTGTTTTACCTGTCTCGTTTGTAAGGGTATCGAAAATTAGTTTACAAAACTAAAAAATTGTTATATAATATTGCAAGAAATATTACAAAAAGTTAACAATGTTACAGAAATATTAAATATATATTACAATTGTGTTAAGAATATTGACATATTTTAAATATTGTATAAAATATATATAGTATCAATTAGAGGTAGCCTATGAGAGTAATAAGCGGAACTGCAAGAGGAACAAAATTAGATTCTATAGAAAGTATGGATACTAGACCTACTTTAGATAGAGTAAAAGAATCGTTATTTAATATAATTAATAGCAAAATAGAAAATAGTATAGTATTAGATTTGTTTGCAGGAAGCGGAGCAATTGGAATTGAATGCATAAGTAGAGGTTCTAAAAAAGTATATTTTTGTGAAAAATCTCATAATGCAGCTAATATGATAAAAAAGAATCTCATTAAAACTAAGTTTGAAAATAAATCTGAAATATTTGAAGAAGATTATAAAAAATGCTTAGAAAAACTTGCTAAAAATAAAATAATTTTAGACATTATATATATAGATCCACCATATAAAGCAAATTTAGCAGAAAAAGCAGTAGAACAAATCATTTCACTTGATTTATTAAATAAAAATGGAATAATTATAATAGAAACAGACGAAGAAAAAAGAGATTTAGAAGAAATGAAAAAATTACAAATAGAAGTGTATGATTTGAGAAAATATGGTAGAGTCCATTTAATATTCTTAAATCGAAAGGAGTAGAAACATGGAAATATTTACTTTATTAGAGGCTTTAGAGGATATGCTAGATAAAAGCAGAGGAATTCCTTTTTCAAATAAATGTATTGTAAGCAAAGAAGAAATTTTAGATATAATAAAAGAAATTAGAATAAAATTACCAGATGAGCTAAAACAAGCTAAATGGATAAAGGAAGAAAGGCAAAGAATATTAGTTGAGGCGCAAAATGAAGCTGATGAAATAATTAAAGAAGCAGAAAATAGAATTATTTCTATGATTGACGAGCATGAAATAACTAAAAAAGCTTATGAGAAAAAAGTAGAAATAATAGAAACTGCAAATGAAATGTCAAGAGAAATTAAAAGTGGAACAGAAGAATATGCTGATAATGTTCTAGCAGGAATAGAAGTGGCTTTAGAAGATGCACTAAAGATAATAAAAAACAATAGAAAAGAACTAAAATAGAAAAGAATTAAAAAATGAACTAATAAAATAAATGTAAGCACAAACGAGTGTTTACATTTATTTTTTACTTATTCAAAAATAATTACATTTGATAAAGCATTACTACTTATATCATCTTCTAAAACAGTAGGAATATTTACGACTATATTTTTGTCCTTGTAATGTAAAATTATTAAAACAATTGAAACCGTAAAAAATATAACTAAAGCAATAATAGTTATAATAAAAGTACTTTTTCTTATAAATCGATTATTTTCCATATTAATCAACTCTTTCTAAAATAATAGCTATGTTAAATAAATGATATCATAGTTTAAAAATCTAGTCAATATTTGCTAACTAAATAAATTTGACAGTAAACATGAGAAATGATAAAATATAGGCGAAAATAAAAAAAGGAGGGTGATTACTATGAAGTTTAAAGCAAAACATGTGATAATAATCACAGTAATATTAATGTTATCATTACTATTATTAATAACCTTTTCACATGCTACAGAGGGTTTAGCAGTTAGCGATATAGAAGTAACATTAATAGGAACTAAAGCAGAGATACAATGGAACAAGACAAACGAAGCTATTGGCTATGAAATCTATATAGATATACCAAACATTGGATATCTAAATTTAGGTAGTGTATCAACTAACAATGTAAATGTTACAGGTTTCAAAGAAGGAGAAATATATGGGGTAAAAGTAATAGCTTATAAGATAGAGAATAATACAAAAATTTATTCTGATTTTTCTCCAGAAGTAAGATTTAAAATAGGAGAAAATCTACAAACAACATCAAAATTAGGGAAAGTTACAAATGTAAAGGCTGTATCTTATGGAGATAATGGAACTCTAGAATGGAATCCTGTAGAAGCCGCTAGTGGGTATGATGTTTATGCAAGTGTGGCTAATATTGATTTTATAAAAATTGGAACAACTGATGCAACAAAAGTAAAAATAACAGGAATGAATAAAAATGAAGTATACAGTATAAAAATTATACCATTTATAGAAAATAATGGTAAAAAAACATATGGAAGTTTTTCAGATTTAGCTATATTGAAATATGACGAAGAAGAAAAAGTACAAATAGATAGATATAAAAAAGTAGAAAATTTAAATGTAATAATGAATGGAGATTCTGCAAAATTAACATGGAATTCTATGAATGGAGCAGATGGTTATGAAATTGCAGTAAAAATTCCAAATAAAGGAGAAGCTTTTTATAATGTTAGTAGTAATATAAAAACTTTAACTGGATTTTCAGCAAATTATACATATAAAGCAAGAGTGAGAGCATATCAATATGTTAATGGAGAAAAAGTATATAGTAATTATTCTAATTATGTTTTTATAAGATATGAAAAATTAGAAAAACTAACAAAAGTAACAGGATTAAATGTTAAAATGAGTGGAGATAAAGCAACATTTAGTTGGAATAAAGTAATAGGAGCAGTTGGATACGAAATAATAGTAAATATACCAGGAATAGGAGATTGCACATATACAGAAACATCAACAAGTAAAGAATTAATAGGTTTTACAGAAAAAAATTACTATTATACAGTAAAAGTAAGGGCGTATAAGTATGGTAATAATGGAGAAAAGATATATGGAGAATATTCAAATAAGGCATATTTTAGAAATGAAGAAAAAGAAGAAGTAATAGAAAAACCAGCAAAAGTAACAGGATTAAATGTCAAAATGAGTGGAGATAAAGCAACATTTAGTTGGAATAAAGTAATAGGAGCAGCTGGATACGAAATAATAGTAAATATACCAGGAATAGGAGATTGCACATATACAGAAACATCAACAAGTAAAGAATTAATAGGTTTTACAGAAAAAAATTACTATTATACAGTAAAAGTAAGGGCGTATAAGTATGGTAATAATGGAGAAAAGATATATGGAGAATATTCAAATAAGGCATATTTTAGAAATGAAGAAAAAGAAGAAGTAATAGAAAAACCAGCAAAAGTAATAGGGTTAAATGTTAATAGAAATAATCTGTCAGCAACATTTAGTTGGAATAAAGTAACTGGTGCATCAGGATATGAAATAGTAGTAAATATACCATTATATGGGGAATTTAAATATACAGAAACATCAACAACTAGATATATGACAGGTTTTACAGAAAAAAATTACTATTATACAGTAAAAGTAAGGGCATATAAGTATGGTAATAATGGACAAAAAATATATGGCGAATATTCAGATATAGTGAAATTTTAATAAAATACCTTAGACAACTTAATGTCTAAGGTATTTTATATATAATGTTTATTTGTTATAAAATGTAATAAAAAATATTACATTTTATATTGCATTTTAAAAAATATGTTTGCTTTTCCAAAACCTTGTGATATAATACCAATGGATATACATCATAAGATAAAGGAGGAGACTTTAAGTTGGCAAAAAGAGGAAGAAGAGCAAAGAAAACTAGTAAATTTGATATAAATGTAGCAGTAGTATTTATGTTTTTAATAAGTATTTTACTTGCAATTTTAATATATACAAAATCAGGATATATAGGCGAGAATTTAAGCCCTATTTTAGGTGGAATTATGGGAGTAATAAAGTATATAATTCCAATAGGAACATTTTTAATTGCTATATATATGACAACAGAAGATAAGGACTATTTAGTTTCAAAATTAATACAATACGGAATTTTCTTAATTTGTATAGCTACAATGCTTAGTGTTTTTCAATTTTCAAATAATACATTTGATATGAATAGCGATTTTACTACAATAGAAAAAGCTGGTTATGAAAGGGGAACTCAAGATATAGGCGGAGGAATTATAGGAACAGCAGTAGCGTATATGCTTATAGGGCTTTTAGGAGAAGTAGGAACAGTTATTTTATGTATTGGAGTAGCAGCAATACTTCTTATATTTATGTTTGGAATTAAACCAGCAGAATTAATAGCAGATTTTGTAGAATCAAGAAGAGAAAATAAAGAAGATAGAAGATTAGAGAAAGAAGAAATGAGGCTAGAGAGAAAAAATGCAAGAAGAGAAGAAAAAAATGAAATTCCAGAAAGAAAAGAAACTAAGAGAGAACGTAGATTAAGAGAAAAAGAAGAACAAAGAAAAGAAGCAGAAGCATTAGCAGAGCAATTAACCATTAATTTAAATGATGATGGACAAGAAAAAGATAAAAAGTTAAAAAAGTATGACCATAAAGATGATAATCTTATACCATTTAATATAGGTGGAAGATTAAAAGAGAAAACAGAAGAAAAGCCAAATCCAGATGTATTAGAAGCAAATCTTTTTAAAGCAGAACAAGAAACAAAAGAAGAAAAGGTAAAACAAGTATTACAATTAGAGCATACAATAACAGTTGAAGACGAACATTATGAATTTCCACCAATTCAATTATTAGCAGAAGGAGAGAAAAAAGGAGTAAAAGGTGGGAAAAAAGCGGTTGCAGATACAGCAACTAAACTACAAAAAACATTATACAGTTTTGGAGTATCTGCTAAAGTAGAAAATGTATCTGTAGGACCTGCAATTACAAGATATGAATTAAAACCAGCAGAAGGAGTAAGAGTAAGTAAAATTGCAAACTTAGCAGATGATATAGCACTTAATTTAGCAGCAGAAACTATAAGAATAGAAGCACCTATACCAGGAAAGCAAGCCGTAGGAATAGAAATACCAAATAAAGAAAATGAGATAGTACCATTAAGGGATATAATAGATTCAGATAGTTTTAAAAACCACAAATCAAAACTAGCATTTGCACTTGGAAAAGATGTTGCAGGAAATGAAGTTGTAACAGATATTGCTAAAATGCCACATGTTTTAATTGCAGGAGCAACTGGTTCTGGTAAATCAGTTTGTATAAATACTTTAATTTCAAGTATTATATATAAAGCAAAGCCAAGTGAAGTAAAACTTGTTATGGTAGATCCAAAAGTAGTTGAACTTTCTGTATATAATGGAATTCCACATTTGCTAATTCCAGTTGTTACAGATCCTAAAAAGGCAGCAGGTGCACTCGCTTGGGCTGTTCAAGAAATGGTAAATAGATATAGTTTATTTGCAAGCAAAAATGTAAGAGATATAAAAGGATATAATGAAGCATTAGAAGGAGAAGGGGAAGGGCATAAATTACCACAAATAGTAATTATAATAGATGAGCTTTCAGATTTAATGATGGTATCTCCTAAAGATGTAGAAGATTCAATTTGTAGATTAGCACAAATGGCAAGAGCTGCGGGAATGCATTTAGTAATAGCAACACAAAGACCTTCTGTAGATGTTATTACTGGTATAATTAAAGCAAATGTACCATCTAGAATATCATTTGCAGTATCTTCACAAGTAGATTCTAGAACAATATTAGATATGGCAGGTGCAGAAAAATTACTTGGAAAAGGTGATATGTTATTTTATCCAGCAGGTGCACCAAAACCTGTAAGAATTCAGGGAGCATTTGTGTCTGATAAAGAAGTAGAAAAAATAGTAGACTTTGTAAAAAATAATGGAGAAGCTACATATAATGATGAAATTTTAAAACAAATAGAAAATGCAAATAGTACGGACAAAGAAATTGATAGCCAAGAAGATGATGATGACACAGACCCACTTTTAATGGAAGCTATTGATGTTGTAGTAGAAACAGGTCAAGCATCTACATCATTTATACAAAGAAGATTTAAAGTTGGATATGCAAGAGCAGGAAGAATAATAGATCAAATGGAAGAAAGAGGAATAATATCCGGATTTCAAGGTAGCAAGCCACGTGAGGTTCTAATGACTAAAGAAAGATGGGAAGAACTAAAAATGAGTGGAGCTACAAATGAAGAATAAAAAGGATTTTATGAGAGATACACACAGTACAAGAAAATTAAACTTTTCTATATAGAAAAAATTACTAAAGAGGATGATTATGGAAAAAGGAAGTATTTTAACTATATTTAATATTAATTTAAAAAATTATAATAATGAATTAGAGAAGATTTTAGAAAATAAATTATTTTCTTATGATGCAAAAAATTTATTACTAAGTATGTTATATAAAATAGAAAATGCATATAAAGATTATGAAGCAGTAAAGGTAGAAGTTCCAACAAAAAATGAATATATAGAAAATATTTTAAGAATAATAAAGGAAAAAGCAACTAAAATACTAATTGCAAAAATTGGCAGTGAAGAGGCAAAAGAATTAGAAAAAGCAGGGGTAACCTATAAAGTTGATAAAAATAATGGAGAAATAGTTTGTTTTCAAAATGAAATAACTATGCTAATTGCATTATTAAAATTGGATGAAACAGAATTTAAGCTTAAGGGTATAAAAAATTATGCGCAGATACCTATGTGTGAAATGATAAATCATGGAAAAATGGAAGCAAATTTGGAAGTTATAAGAAATTTTAATGGTTGGTCATGGGAGATTTTAATAAACGAAATAAAAAATATAGAGTATAATTTTATATATCAAAATTTACTTTTATTATATGGAAAAAATTTACTTAAACTTAAAGATAAAATACCAGACAATATAATAAAAATGGCAATAAAAAAATATATTTTAGATGATGAAAATAATAAGTATAAAAAAGAATTAAAAGATATTGAAAAAAACAAAAAAGAAAGATTAAGTTTATTTAAAAACAAAAAAGAGTTTATAAATCAGATAACTCAAGAAAAGAAAGAATATACAAAACAAATAGAAAAAATAGACAAAATGATAAATAATAATGAGGAATTAAGAAAAGAATATTTTGCAAGAAATGAAAAATTGCCTAACAAAGAAAAAATATTTAGTGTAAGCTTTTTGGTGAAAATCTTAGATAAGGAAAGAGAAGAACTTTTAGAAAAAATAGATGAGTGTAATAAAATAATTTTGCCAAAAGAGTATATAGCTCAAAAGCAAAAAATAGAAGCAGAACTGGAATTTATTGAAAATATATTTGATAAAAAAATAGAGGACTATATATTAGAGATTTGCAAGGAGTTTTTACAAAAAGCAAGAGAGCAGATAGAAAAGATAAATGATGAAAATAAAAAAGAATTAATAAAGTGGATTTATAAAATAAGATATTATAGATATATTCCAATAAATAACCATGAGTATATAAAAGATATAAAAGCTATTGAGGAAGATTTTGAAAATGTAATAAAAGAAATTATAAAAAAGGCTCAAAAACTTAAAATTTGGGATATATTCACTGATAATTTTAACCTAACATATATGGTACTAAAAGAGATATTTGATACAAAGATTATTTACTTAGAAGAAATAAATATGAGTTTTAGTTATGAAAATAATATGTTATATGTGGAATATTATGATGATGATATAATAGAAAGTTCTATAAAATTTGAAGTGGATAATGTTAAGATTAAGAAAAAAGTTAAATTGTTCATATGAGTTGAAATTATTAATCTTATATTTCCGTCGCATCTTAGTCGGAAATGCACATTTTCTTTCTCCAAGAATTCAAAAGAAAAGTGCATTTCCTGCGTGCGACTGCTGTGTAATAATTTTTTAGTAACGATATTTTTGATAATAATAAGGAGGAAATTTGATGAAGGTTACTTTTTTAGGAGCAACAAAAACGGTTACTGGATCTAACTTTTTAGTGGAAGGAGCAGGCAAAAAGTTTTTGGTAGATTGCGGAATGTATCAAGGTTCTGCTTCTGATGAATTTGAAAATGAAGCTCCATTTTTATTTAATGTAAATGAAATAGATTTTGTATTACTTACACATGCACATATAGATCATTCAGGAAGAATTCCAAAATTATATAATGAAGGTTATAGAAACCAAGTAATAGCTACTAAAGCAACGTGTGATTTATGTGCAATTATGCTTCCAGATAGTGGTCATATTCAAGAAATGGAAGTAGAGTGGAAGAATAAAAAGAGGGAAAGAAAAGGAGAAAAGCCACTTCCACCATTATATACAGCAGAGGATGCAGCAAAGTCTTTAGAAATCTTTAGACCAGTTCAATATAATGAAATAGTAGAAATAAGTGATAATATACAAGTTAGATTTAATGATGCAGGACACATGCTTCGGGTCTGCAATAATTGAAGTATGGGTTACTGAAAATGGTAAAAGAGAAAAAATTGTATTTACAGGGGATTTAGGAAATAACGATATTCCACTTTTATCACCTCCTACAATGATAAGTGATGCAGATTATTTAGTAATGGAGTCAACTTATGGAAATAGACTTCATATAAGAAACGATGATAAAGCAAAGATGTTCCTAGATGTTGTATATGAAACACTTGAAAAAGGTGGAACAGTAGTAATACCATCATTTGCAGTAGGAAGAACTCAAGAAATATTATATGAATTAAATAGAATAAAAGAAGTTGAACATAGTGAAGAATTTTACAAAAAATATCAAAAATTAATGAGTGTACCAGTATATGTTGATAGTCCTCTTGCAATATCTGCAACAGAAGTGTTTAAAGAAAATATGAATTTATTTAATGAAGAAACACAAGAAATTATAAATGAGGGGGATAATCCATTAGAATTTGATGGACTAAAATTTACAAGAACAGCAGATGAATCAAAGGAATTAAATGCAAGCGAGAAGTCTTCAATTATAATATCTGCAAGTGGTATGTGCGAAGTAGGTAGAATAAAACATCATTTAAAACATCATTTGTGGGATCCAAATAGTACAATTCTATTTGTTGGGTATCAAGCACCAGGTACTCTAGGAAGAAAATTAGTAGATGGAGATAAAAAGGTAAAAATATTTGGTGAAGAAATTGCTGTAAATGCTAGAATTGAATATATAGAAGGATATTCTGGACATGCTGACCAAGAATGGCTTATGAACTTTGTGTATTCATTTACAAATCCACCAAAACATATCTTTTTAGTACATGGAGAAAAAGAAGGACAAATTGAGTTAAAGGGAAAATTAGAGGAAAGTACACAGATACCAGTAACAATTCCAGATTTTGGTGAAACTTATGAATTAAATGATGAATTACAAATGATAGGAAAGACTAAAGATACAGTTAAAGAAAGATATTTAAGATTAGATGTATTAGAAAGAATGAATACATTAAAAGAAGAATTAGAAGATATGGCAAGTATTGTAAAAGAAGAATATTTGGATAAAAATGCAAGTGATGAAGATATTATAAGAATAAAAGAGAGATTAAAAGAGCTTGAACAACAAATTGTGAAAATTGTTGAAAACAAGTAAAGAAGGAGAAACAGATGAGAAACAAGTATTTTAATGATGCTATAATTGGAGGAAAAGATATAACAGCAAGTTATACAAAAAATGGTGAACTATTAAGAGCCATGTATAATACACCGGATTTTAGGCAATTTTTAGATTTTTTTCATACAGGGGTAAAAATAAATGATTCATGTATGATATATTTGCATGAGGACCAAAACAATAGGTATCATCAGTATTATACTGAAGATACAAATGTTTTAAATACAGAAATTGAAAATACATATTTCAATTTACAAATAAAGCAAGTAGATTTTGTATCAATGAAAAATAGTGTTTTAGTTAAAAGATATATTTTCAAAAATAATAATGTTATAGATTTAAATGTAAATTTCCTAATTCATTCAAAATTATTATCAAATCCAAATAATATGGTAGGTTCAAAAATAGAAAATAATGTACTTATGCAATATAGCCATAATAATACGATGTGTATGTTTTCTAAAAATGCCATTGCTTCACACCAACTAAATGATACTGATAATAATATAGGAAGCGGAGTAATTAGAGATAAAGATTATATTGGAATGAGTGCAGATTCTAGTATAAATTATGAAATTGGGATTATAAAACCGGGAGAAAGCAAAGAGTTAGATATTTTCATGTATTTTATAGATAATCAAAAAATCTCACAAGAAGAAATGTGGAAGAATATAGAAAATATAAAAAAGCAGGATGTGGCACATGAACAAATATCTGTAGAAAAATATTGGAAAAAATATGTAAAAGACCACATAAACATAGAATTAAAAGAAGAAAATAGCGAATATAATAAAAAGTATAATAAAGTATATAAAAGAAGCATATTGCTATTTCCATTACTTACAAATAAAGAAACAGGAGGAGTTGCAGCAGCAGTAGAAGTAGATGAAAATTTATCACAATGCGGAAGATATGGATATTGCTGGCCTCGTGATGCAGTATTTATAACAAGAGCATTTGATAAAGTGAAAATGGAAAAAGAAGCAGATAAATTTTATAAAGTTTTTTGCAAAAATACACAAAGCAAAAATGGAATGTGGGAACAAAGATTTTACACAGATGGAAGGCTAGCACCATGCTGGGGCTACCAAATTGATGAAACAGCAGGAGTAGTATATGGAGCTTATGAACATTATGTAGCAACAGGCGATAAAAAATTCTTAAAAGATGTGCTAAAAATGTGCGAAAATGCAGTAAAGTTTTTATTTGTATATATGGATAATATTTTGGATTTACATGATGACAGCGACATAGTTAAAAATGAGATAGAAAAAACATATCATACAGAAGAAAGAAACAAACTTCCAGTAAGCTATGACTTATGGGAAATGCATGAAGGAGTACATTTATATTCATTAGCTAGTATATATGCAGCTTTTGAAACTATAAAAAAAATGTATAAAGTATTTAAGCCAGAATATGAAGAAAAAAATAGATTAAAACTAGAAAGTGTAAATAAGATTGAAAAGAAAATAGAATTCTATAAAAAAGAAATAAAAAAATACATAGATAAAAACATGTATAATGAGAAAAGTAATACATTAAAGCGAAATACTAACGATGAGCTTGCAGATATATGTGTAATTGGAAGTGTAGTTCCATTTAAATTATATACTGCAAAAGAAAAGAAAATTGCTAACACAGTAGAAAAAATAAATATGACATTAAGGACATATACAGGAGGATATTTGCGCTTTGAAGGAGACCATTATAGAGAAGGAAAAAGCCCATGGTCAATATCAACCTTGTGGATGGCAATGTACTATAAAGAAATAGGTGAAAGAAACAAGGCAGAAGAATGTATAAAGTTTATAGTAAATAGCGCAAACGAGCACGGCTTCATCGGCGAGCAAATAGATAACCAAACCATGCAGCCAAACTGGGT
>CALXVN010000002.1 GCA_944392085.1 uncultured Clostridia bacterium
AAACCAGATGTAGAATCAATAGATGGATTATCTCCTGCAATTTCAATAGACCAAAAAACAACTTCAAGAAACCCTCGTTCTACAGTTGGAACTGTTACAGAAATATATGATTATATTCGTCTTTTATATGCTAGAATTGGTGTTCCATATTGTCCAAAATGTGGTAAGAAAATAGAAAAACAAACAATAGACCAAATAATAGATTCTATTTTAGAATTAGAAGAAGGTACAAGAATTCAAGTATTAGCACCAGTTGTAAGAGGAAGAAAAGGTGAATTTACAAAATTATTAGAAGATTTTCAAAAAGAAGGATTTGTAAGAGCAAGAGTAGATGGGGAAACAGTTGAACTTTCTGATGATTTAGAAATAGATAGAAAGAAAAAACACAATATAGAGCTTATAGTAGATAGACTAGTTATAAAAGAAGATATAAGAAGTAGATTAACTGAATCTGTTGAAGTTGCTTTGAAACATGCAAATAATATAGTTATAATAGAAGATGCTACAAACAAAAAAGAAATGTTATTTAGCCAAAATTATGCATGTCCTGATTGTGGTATTAGCTTTGAAGAATTAACACCTAGAATGTTTTCATTTAACAATCCTTTTGGAGCATGTCCTACTTGTACAGGTATAGGATATTTAATGAAAATGGATGAAGATTTAATTATTCCAGATAGAAATAAAACTTTATATGATGGAATAAAGGCATTTGGTGCAAGTACAATGAAAAAAGGCGACACTATGGCTAAAATGTATTTTGAAAGTATTGCTAAACATTATGGTGTAGAAATAAAAGATGTACCAATAAAGAAACTTCCAAAAGAATTTTTAGACAAAATATTATATGGTACTGGAGATGAAGAAATAGATTTTGAGTATTCATCACCAGCTGGAATTCGTAAATTTAAAGCTCCATTTGAAGGAGTTATTCCAACATTAGAAAGACGTCACAATGAAACAAAATCACAAGGAATGCGTACTTTTTATGAGATGTATATGAGTGATTCTCATTGCCCAGAATGTCATGGAGCGAGACTAAAAAAAGAAAGCTTAGCTGTAAAAGTTGGAGATAAAAATATAAATGAGCTTACAGATATGTCTATAACTAAAATAAAGCGTTATTTAAATTCTTTAAATTTAAATAATAAAGATAAAATGATAGCTGACCAAATTTTTAAAGAATTAAATAAAAGATTGCAATTTTTAATTGATGTTGGTCTAGAGTATTTAACTTTATCAAGGAGTGCAGGAACTTTATCAGGAGGAGAGGCACAGCGTATTCGTTTAGCAACACAAATTGGTTCAGGATTAACAGGTGTTTTATATATACTAGATGAACCAAGTATTGGTCTTCATCAAAGAGATAATGATAAGTTACTTTTAACACTTAAAAAATTGCGTGATTTGGGAAATACAGTTTTAGTAGTAGAACATGATGAAGATACAATGTATGCAGCAGACCAAATTATTGATATAGGTCCAGGTGCAGGAGTTCATGGAGGAAAAGTAATGGCACAGGGAACAGCAGAAGAAATAAAGCTTGTTTCAGAATCTATTACAGGACAATATTTAAGTGGAAGAAAACAAATTTTGGTTCCTAAAAATAGAAGAAAATCAAATAGAAAATCAATAGAAGTAAAAGGTGCCATAGAAAATAATTTAAAAAATATTAATGTTAGATTTCCTCTTGGACAATTTGTGTGTGTTACAGGTGTTTCGGGTTCTGGGAAGAGTACACTTGTAAATGAAATATTGTATAAAACAATTGCAAGGGATTTAAATGGTTCTAATGAAAAACCTGGAAAATGTAAAGAAGTAAAAGGAATAGAAAATATAGATAAAATAATTAATATTGACCAATCTCCTATTGGAAGAACTCCACGTTCAAATCCAGCAACATATACAGGAGTATTTGATATAATTCGTGATATATTTGCAGGAACAAATGAAGCTAAACTACGAGGCTATGAAAAAGGAAGATTTAGTTTTAACGTAGCAGGAGGAAGATGTGAGGCATGTAATGGAGATGGAATTATTAAAATAGAAATGCACTTTTTACCAGACATATATGTTCCTTGTGAAGTATGTAAAGGAAAAAGATACAATAAAGAAACATTAGAGGTAAAATATAAAGGAAAAACAATTTCAGATGTTCTTGATATGACAGTTGAAGAAGCTTTGGAATTCTTTAAAAACATACCTAGAATAAAAGACAAGATTCAAACATTATATGATGTAGGTCTTGGATATATAAAACTAGGACAACCATCAACAACATTATCAGGAGGAGAAGCACAACGTATAAAACTTGCAACAGAACTTTCAAAGAGAGCTACTGGTAAAACTTTATATATTTTAGACGAGCCAACTACTGGACTTCACATTGCCGATGTTCATAGATTAGTCGATATTTTACAAAGATTAGTGGACACAGGAAACAGTATTATAGTAATTGAACATAATTTAGACTTAATAAAAACAGCAGACTACTTAATAGACTTAGGACCAGAAGGTGGAGAAGGCGGAGGAGAAGTAGTGGCAGTAGGAACTCCAGAGCAAATAGTAAAAAATGATAGAAGTTATACAGGAAAGTTTTTGAAAAAGTATTTGGAAAGATAAATTTAATTATAAAATGAAGGAATGAAAAAATTGGAAATTAGTAAATTGGAAGATTTTATTGCACAAATGCCAAAGGAACTTCCAAGCATTACGCACAAAGCAAGAACTTTATATATAGAGTTAGGGAAAAGAAGTTTTTATGATAGAGATTTTGAAAGCTTAATGTTTGGAGAGGAAGAACAATATTCTATTTATTCAGATAAACCATATGCATCACCAAACATAATCGTCTGTACAACATTAATAAAACAATACAAATCGCTATTAGATATGGTTAATATACGAAATAAAATTCTAATAGACAATTTAGGTCATTATTCTTTAGTGTATTATGATGAAAATGGACAAGAAATTTTTACAGATTTAACTCAAGATTTAAAAAATATACAATTTAATTGTAGGACATCATATTTTGGCAAAGACCAATTTTCAGATAAGACGATTAGAGATATTGATATCTTAATAGGATATATAACAAATAGACGAGGATATTCAGATGATTATTGGGATATGTTAAAACAAAGATTAGATAGCAGTAAATTAAGTGATAGAAGTAAATTAGAATTAACCTTAGCTAGCCTAAAAGAATTTGGAGATTTAACTAAATTAGGAGAAGCAGAACTTGCCTCTTTATATAACAAATTTGTGAAATATTGTATAGGCGGTAATGCAAACATAGCATTTTATTCTATACGAAGTAGTACTGGTGAACAAAATTTTGTAGAGCTAAGAGAAAAAAATAAAATTAGAAGATATAAATTAAATAAAGCTACTCTTGAATTTGAACTAGATAAGATAATAGAAAGAGATGAAATTTCAAAGTAACTTATAATTAAAGCACCGTTATAATAAGCGGTGCCTTAATTAATATTAGGAATTTATTTTGCTTCATTATTAGGAGTATTTTTTTTATTTCCTTTTTTCTTATCTTTTTTATTATTTGTATTTTCAGCCATTTAAGATGCACCTCCAATCTTAATAAAAGTATGAGCAGAATAAATTTTTTTATACCAAATAAATTAAAAATACTTTTTTTGCAAAACTTTAGGAGACATATGTTAAAACACATATGCCTCCTAAAGTGCTAGTTACTGAACCAGATTACGTCAATCTGGTCATAAATCTGTGCGATAAGGTCATCACAGATTTCTTCTGTACTGGATGTGCTATAATCAATGGTGAATTCAAACTCATTTAAGTAAGGGTTGTCATACAACGGAAAGTCGACAATATCATTTATTTGGTCCTCAATAATATATCTAGGTACATCTGTATGAAGTAACTCTTTTACTTCAATAAGTCTTCCGCGAAGTTCACTTAATTTTTCTACTGCCATTTTCCGATCTACTTCGTCAAAAACTTGGGCAATTCTTGCAGAAGTCTTCTGTCCTTCATAGTACAAGAGTATAGAATTTGTTGTAATAGTAACAAAAAGCGCAAGAAAAATGGTGATGATTAAGTATTTGTAGTTTTTCATTTTTGACTCCTCCAGTATAGAAAAAAATATTGTTGGAAGGTTATTCCAATACATATATTATACAACATTATGTCAAATAAGTAAAGCTTTTCAAAAGTTGAAAATTATGGATTTTTATAAAATTATATACCTCAAAGTTAGTTATATGTACATTTTAAATCTTCCATAACTATTAATTTGTAAGTCTGGAGAAAAAAGCAACATACTAGACATTGATTTTGTTAAAATTTGTGATATAATCGTATGGAAAAAACTGAAAGGAAAAATAATATGAACAATATAGTTATAGGAATAGAAGGATTAGTAGGAGCGGGAAAAACTTCAATATGTAGAGAATTATTAAAATATATTCCAAACAGTATTATATTGCATGGGGGAAATTTATATAGGGGAATTATATTTGATCTTATGAGCAAAAAAGGAATTGATTTATTAAATTTGAAATCTAATATACAAAATATAGATATAAAAGATTTAATGGACAAGTTAAAAATAGAAATAAAAGTAGAAAATAGAGAAAGTGTAATATATGTAAACGGAATAAAAATCGATGAAGAAGATTTACAATCAAAAGAAGCTTCTATGGCAGTATCTATAGCAGGAGAAAGTGCAGATAATACACATTTATATGTTTTTGCAAGAAATTTAATTGATGGATATAAAGAAAAGTTTAATGTTATTGTATCTGGAAGAGATTTAATGAAAATTTATCCAGATTTAGATTATCATTTTTTAATAACCGCTTCTTTAGAAGAAAGAATAAAAAGAAAAATGATTCAATATGGAAACAACGCAAATTATGAGGAAATAAAACAAAATATCTTAAAAAGAGATGGACTTCAAGAAAAGGCAGGATATTATAAAGTTTATGAAAATACTATTGAAATTGATGTAACTGATTGTAAATCAGTAGAAGAATCTACAAAAAAAGTATTGGATTATATTAAATAGAGATAATAATTTTTAATTGTAGTAAGATATGAACATATATACTTTGAAAATAATATGATAAAGAGGAAGAAATTTGTGCATAGAAAGGAATTATGTAAAAATGGAAAATTTAAAATTAAAAGCATTTGAGAATAACATAAGAGGTAAAAGAGTAGCAGTTATTGGCTTAGGTGTAAGTAATGTGCCTTTAATAGATTATTTGCACGATTTAGGCGCAAATGTTACAGTATTTGATGAAATAATAGATGAAAGATTTTTAGATAAAGATTTAGTAAAAAAGATTAAAGATTATAGATTTGATTTAGTAACTGGTGAAAATGCTTTACACTTTTTAAGAGGCTTTAAAATTATATTTCGCTCACCTAGTTGTTTGCCAAGTACATTGCAATTACGTTCAGAACAAAAAAGAGGTGCTATTGTAACATCGGAAATAGAAATGCTTATGAATATTTGTCCTTGTAAGATTATAGGAGTTACAGGTAGTGACGGAAAAACAACAACTACATCATTAATTTATGAAATATTAAAAGAGGGTGGATATAACTGCCATCTAGGTGGCAATATAGGTATACCATTATTTACAAAGGTAAAAGATTTTAAGGAAGATGATATAGTTGTATTAGAATTAAGCAGTTTTCAATTAATGGAAATGGAAGTAAGCCCTGACATTTCTGTAATTACAAATATTTCTCCAAACCATTTAGATAAGCACAAAGATTATGATGAATATATAGAAGCTAAAAAAGCAATATTTAAATTTCAAGGTGAAGATGGCAAAGTTGTACTTAATTATGATAATAAAGTTACTAAAGAATGTAGCAAAGAGGTTGAGGGTAAAGTAGTATTCTTTAGTAGCAAGGAAAAACTTGAAGATGGTGTTATATATGATAAAGGTATAATAAAAGAATGCAAAGATGGTGTTAGAAAGCATATTATAGATACAAATGATATACATCTAAGAGGAGTACATAATTATGAAAATGTGTGCGCTGCAATTGCTGCTACATCAGAATTAGTTGATACTGAAACACAAGTAAGAGCATTAAAGAATTTTAAAGGAGTTGAACATAGGTTAGAGTTTGTAAGAGAATTAGATGGAGTAAAATGGTATAATGATTCAATAGGAACTAGTCCTTCAAGAACTATAGCAGGATTAAATTCTTTTAAAGAAAAAATTGTTTTAATAGCTGGTGGATATGATAAAAATTTAGATTATGGACCACTTGCAAAACCAATATTAGAAAAAGTTACAAAATTAGTTCTTATGGGAAAAACTTCTCAAAAAATATTTGATGCTGTTACAACTGAAATTGCAAAAGATCCAGATGTTGTTTTTCCAATTTACAGAGTTAATACATTAGAAGATGCTGTAAATAGAGCAAGACAGCTTGCAAAACCAGGTGAAGTTGTTCTATTTTCGCCAGCAAGTGCAAGTTTTGACATGTTTAGAAATTTTGCTGAAAGAGGAAAAGAATTTAAAAAATTTGTTAATGAATTAAAGTAAGGTGCTATAATTCAAAGTTTTTATGCTGTAACAAAAGCAAGATAATATACATAAATTTCACTTTTTAAAAAAATAATGCATATTATATACAAAGTATAAGGAGGTATAATATGTATTATCAAAATTATGAAGATTATATGAGAAGTATATTAGGTTATCATATTCAAGAACAAAATTTATTTTCAAATACATATAGTAATTATAACAATATGGAATATGAACACATTACACAAATGCCTAGATATAGTAAGGAAATTTTAGACTTATATCCAGAAATATATAAAATTGTAAATCCTATGGTATGCAAATTGTGTGAAGCTAATACAAAGCCAATTACAAAGGAATTATTAGAGCAAATGACAGAAGAAATATATTTAAATATTGAAAGTGATCCATCAGAATATGTAAGCCAAGTGGTAAATGTGAAAGTTAATTTGCCAAATCAGGAAGAAAAAAGACAGGGAAAAAATATAGCAAGCAATAGTGTAAATTCACCAAAAGCAACTATAACAAGAAAAGAAAATAGAGTGGAAGAAAAAATAAATACAGAAAATAGGCAGGTAAGAAGAAATAATAATACATTAAGAGATTTAATAAAAATTCTAATATTAAATCAATTATTAGGTGGAAACTTAAGACCAATGCCTAGACCACCACGTCCACCATTTCCTATGAGACCTGAAATAAATCCAATTCCTCCTAGGCCACAACCTAGAAGCGAACACAATAATTTTTTTATGTAATTAGCAAGAACAAAAAGTAAGCGAGGTTACTTTGTTCTCAAAAATTTGGAAAAATTTTCTAAGATATGTAATTATAATTTGCATATCTTAATTTTTTTTGCAGATAATAATAGTGTTGAAAAAGTTTTTCAATAATATTATGTACTTTTTTAAATTGCATACTAAAATATTGTGCTAAGAAAATAAATTTTTAATGTTTCAAAATTAAGGAGGTTTCTATGAAGGTTAAAGATTGTATGTGTAAAAATGTGGTTTTCGTAAAACCTGATTGTGATACAGAAGAATGTGCTAAATTAATGTGTCAAAATCATATTGGATGTATTCCTGTTTGTGATGATTCTAAAAAAGTTGTTGGATTAATTACAGATAGGGATATATTATTAAGAACAATTGGATGCGGAAAAGAAATAAAAAATACACCAATAAGTGAAATAATGACTTGTAATATAAATTGGTGTACACCAGAAACTGATGTTTGTGATGCAGAAAAAACAATGTCTAATAATCAAATAAGAAGAATACCTGTAATGGAAAATAACAAAATAGTAGGTATTTTAACATTAGGAGATTTAGCAAAAAATAAAGAAATCGACACAGAAGATGTTGGAATTACTTTAGAAGATATTTGTCATTGTGATAAAAAGAACGCAGAGTAAATAGTTACTATTTCATTTGATAGTTACAACTCATAGCCAAAATTGTTATATTTTTTTTACGAAAGCCAGTAATAGTAATAAAAAATTATAAGAATATGGAATGGAATGTGATTTGAAGTTAGAAATTCTTGATTAATTTTATGGAAAGAGTTCATCTATGATGGAAGGGTGCCATAAAATTAATTTAGAATTTCTACGAAAATCAGCTTGACCGACATATTCGAAATGATTTTTTATTACTATTACTGGCTTTTACTACATAACTTAAAATTTGGTTGTGAGTTGTAACTTCTTATAATTTAGTTAAACTATATCAATTCTAATATATAAGATTTCAATAGTAATTTATAAGTTATGTTTTTTAGAATAAAAACTATTTTTAAGCATAAAATAAATAAAGGACAAGTATTTTTAAGAGAGGAATTTACATATATGGTTATAGATATGAACTATTGGAATAAAGTTCTAAAAAATATATTCATATTAACATTAAGTATAATTATTGTATATTTTAGTTTTAAATTAGCTGTATTTTTTATGCCTTTTTTAGTAGCTTTTGTTATTTCATTAATGTTAGAACCTATTATAAAATTTATAATGAAAAAAACAAAGCTAACTCGTAGGACAAGTTCTATCATCGTATTTATAATTGCAATAGTTATAATATGTGGAATATTAGTATGGGGAATAACAACTCTTATTTCTGAAGCAAGCAGTTTGCTTACAAATTTAAACACATATATTGATACTGGATATGATATGTTTCAAACACTAGTATCAAGTATTGATTTAAGTAAAATAAATGTTCCAGAAGAAGTTATGAATATAGTTCAAAATTCAGGAATGGAATTTTTAGAAACTGCAACAGACTGGGCAAAAGGTGTACTTACGAATGTAATAAATTTTATAACTTCTATGCCAACATTAGGAGTATATACAGGTATAGCATTAATTGCACTATATTTTATATGTGTAGACAAAATATATATGATAGATCAATTAGAGCATCATCTGCCAGAAACATGGGTAAAACGAATAAGTGTACATTTAAGAACACTTGTTAAATCATTAGGTGGTTATTTAAAAGCAGAATTAATTTTAGTTTTAATTTCTTTTTTTATATCATTAATAGGTCTATACATTTTTTATTTTATAGGTTGGAATATAGAATTTCCTTTAATTATTGCAATAGGAATAGCATTTATTGATGCACTTCCTATTTTCGGCTCAGGAACTGTAATGATACCTTGGGCGGGAATTCTTGCTTTTTCAGGAGATATGAAGCTTGCAATAGGAATATTTGTATTATGGTGCATAATGAGCATAGTAAGACAATTTATAGAACCTAGAATTGTAAGTGGACAGATAGGAATACATCCCATTTTTACACTAATTGCAATGTATACAGGTTTTAGATTTTTAGGTGTATGGGGACTTTTATTAGGTCCAATAGTGCTTATTATATTAAAAAATATATATGGTACAGTAATTGATAGAGGAGTGGTTAAATCTATTTTGGAGAGGTAAAGCAGGTGCTTTTGACGGAGCAAAAAAACCTTACTTACAGTAATTGAAGTCTATCTTACTATATGATATAATTTATCTGTAGTTATAAAAGAAGGAGAAATATTATGGAAAATGTAATAAAAATTGGTTTAGGAGTTATGATAAAATGAAAATACTAATTATTGAAGATAATAAGCCTATAGCAGATGGTCTAAAATTCTCATTGGAAAAAGAAAAATATATTGTTTTTGTAAGTCAAAATTTAAAAGATGCTACAAGAGAACTTAAAAATAATAAGTTTAATTTAATCATATTAGATATAATGCTACCTGATGGAGATGGAATGGAGTTTTGTAAATACATAAAAGGAGATTTAGATATTCCTGTAATACTCTTAACAGCAAAAGATAAAGAAAGTGATATAGTTAAAGGATTTAATTTAGGTGCTGATGACTATATTATAAAACCTTTTAGAATTGGAGAATTAATTGCAAGGATAAATAATGCTCTTAGAAAATACAATCAAGTTGAAAATATTGTAGAGATAAATAATGTAACATTTAATTTAGATAAAATGATTGTATATAAAAATAATAAAGAGGTTATGCTTACAAGTTTAGAATGGAGAATTTTAAATACTTTATTAAATTCAAGTGGTTGTATTGTTTCGAGAGAAAAGCTATTGAATCTTGCTTGTGATGTAAGAGGAAATTTTATTAATGATAATTCTCTTACCGTATATATAAAAAGATTACGTAAAAAAATAGAAGATGATATAAATAATCCAAAAATTATTAAAACAATAAAAGGAATAGGATATAAAATAGAAAATGCAAATAATAAATAGTTTAAAAAATAAAAATATCAAGAAATATTTAATTTTATCAATATTAACAATACTGATAGTAAATATAATAATAATTAGTAGTATGATGCTAGTTTTTAATAATGAAAAGAAAAATGTTATAAATAAATATGAAGTAGAAACCTTAAATCAGAGTTTTGCTATAAACGAAATTAATAACAAAATATATAAGTACATTTACATATTAATAGGTACAAATATTTTAACATTATTTTTAATTACAATATATTATTTATTTTCACTAAATAATAATGAAAGAGAAGTAAAAAATATAAGAAAATATCTACAGGAACTTTATGAAAAAAATTATAATGTAGATATACAAAATATTTCTGAAAGCGAATTTAGCAATTTAAAAAGCGAGATATATAAAATTGTATTAGAATTAAAAGAAAAATCTGAAAATTTAGCAAATGATAGAGAAACTCTTTCTAATTATTTAGCAGATATATCACACCAAATTAGAACTCCTCTCATGGCAATAACTGCGATGACTGATGCTATAATTGAAAATGAAGATAATTTAGATAATGACACAAAAAAGTTTATATTTGAAATTTCAAGTCAATTAAATCAGATTAATTGGCTTGTGGATAATTTATTAAAAATGGCACAATTAGATACTAAAACTATCACTATGAAACAAGAACAGATAGATGTAAAAGAATTGTTTAGTACAATTCAAAAAAATATGAACATTTTTCTAGAACAAAAAAATCAAAGTTTAATTATTAATGTAAAAGAAAATATTAATGTTTATATAGATAAAAAGTGGATGATTGAAGCTATTGAAAATATATTAAAGAATTGTATAGAACATTCAAAAGAAAATTCTAAAATAGAAATAGAATGCATAAAAAATCCATTGTATACAGAAATACAAATAAAGGATGAAGGAACTGGAATATCAAAAAAAGATTTGCCTAAAATTTTTGATAAGTTTTATAAAGGCAAAAATTCTAGTAGCAATAGCTTTGGAATAGGATTATCACTTGCTAAAAGCATTATAGAAAATCATAATGGAGAGATTTCAGTAGAAAGTGAAGAAAATAAAGGAACGAGGTTTATAATTAAATTGTATAATGTTAGATAAAAAATAATAGCAATAATTTTGGTATAATATCAAATTTGTTGCTATTATTTTTTCAAAAGTCATTTTAAAGTCACTTTGTAGAGATATAATAGATACAAAAGGAGGATAAGGTTGAAAAATAATTACAATTTTGGCGCCCACAAACTTCATTTGAAATTTAATCAACGTACAGTAAGTACGCCTCATAAATTTCAAATTCGTTTTCCTATCCAAAATTTAATTCTTTTCCAACCAGTTTGTGCCTCAGGGAGGAATCAAATTGTTTATGGAAATTTTAAAAGTTCAAAATATAATAAAAGAATATGCAAATGGAGATAAAAAGCTATATGCATTAAATGATGTTTCTTTTACAATAGAACAAGGAGAATTTGTAGCAATAGTTGGTGCATCTGGCAGTGGTAAGTCTACACTTCTTCATATTTTAGGAGGAATTGATAAACCTACAAATGGAAAAGTATATATTAATGGAACTGATATTTCATCTCTAAAAAAGGATAAGTTAACAATTTTTAGAAGGAGAAATATTGGAATAGTGTATCAATTCTATAATTTAATACCTACATTAAATGTAGAAGATAATATAACTCTACCAATTTTGTTAGATAATAAACACATAAATAAAGAAAAATTAAATAAGTTAATTAATCTTCTTGGGCTAGAAAACAGAAGAACAGCATTACCATCAGAATTATCAGGCGGGGAGGAGCAAAGAGTTTCTATTGGTAGAGCTTTAATAAATGAGCCTGCTATTGTTTTAGCAGATGAGCCAACAGGAAATCTAGATAGCAAATCTTCAAAAGAAATTGTAGATATATTTAAGTATTATAATAAAGCATATAAGCAAACTTTAATAATGGTTACTCATGATGAAAAAATTGCTTTACAAGCAGATAGAATAATTGAAATTAGGGATGGAAAAATAATAAAGGATGATAAGAATATCTAGATTGGAAAAGAGGAAAATTGAATGGGAGTAGCTTTAAAATTAGGAATAAATTATTTAAAAAATAATAAAAAGAGAACTTTTATTATATCTTTATGCATTCTGATATCTACAATTCTTATTACAACTATTTTGTTATTTCTTGATAGTTACAAAGAATATAGAATTACAGTAGAAAGAAATAATAGTAATTGGGAAGTATCATATAATGGAATAACTTATGAAGAATCATGTACTATAGAAAAACATAGTAATGTAAAAGAAATTTCTGTAATGCGTGAGATGGGAAGTGCTAAAAGTATAAATGAAGGCAGAAATCTAAAATATACTATTATTGGATTTGACAAAAATGCCATGAAAAATTTAATAAATAATAACTTAATGCAAGGTAGACTTCCAGAAAATTCTACTGAAGTGATTTGCCAAAACGGTGTTTATAAAATAGGTGATAAATTAATTCAAACTCTTGAAAACGGTGAGAACAAAGAATACACAGTAGTAGGAACTATTTTGTATAGTGATTTTATAGACTCATTTCAGGTTATAACTTTATTAGATAGAGCAGAACTAAAAAATAGTGATATCGTAAATATTACAGTTTTAAGTAATAATATTAAGCAAATATATGATGATTATTTTGATATATATTATCAGCTAAGTTCATATAGAAATCAAAATGGTTCTTCTTTAGAAGATATGACTAGATATAATGAAAATTTGTTAGAATATGAAGGAGTATTAGATTATGTATCTAACTTTCAAAAAGGAATATACACAGTAGAGGGAATCTTTATAGGAATAGTAGTAATAAGTTCTATGATATTTATTTATTCTGTTGTAAATATTAGTATAATAGAAAGAAAAAAGTATTTTGGAATATTAAAATCAATAGGAACAACATCAAAGCAAATGCGAAGAAGTATTAGAGCAGAATTATTTATTATATTACTTAGTGTAATTCCACTTGGAGTATTAATAGGAATTGGCTTAGACAGCTTACTAATAACGGTTGTAAATAACATATTTCCAGATTTATCTACGTCTAATGATGGTATTTTACGAATTTTTCAGGTAAAAGAAGAAATGAATGTAGCAATTCCACTTAGCACATTAGGACTTTCTATAATAATTATAGTTTTAGCAACATACTTATCATCAGTAGTTCCTATTAAGAAGATATCTAAAATAGCAGCTATTAATTTAATAAAACAAAATAGGAAATGTGTACATATAAAGGAAAGGAAGTCTAAAGAAAAAATAATAGAAAAACATATAGAAAGAAAGTTGGCATTTAAAAATATAGAAAGATATAAATCAAGGTATACAGCTATAATAATGTCTTTAGTTATAAGCATCGCACTAATTATAGTAAGTAATTATTATATTACTAATATTGTAGAAAACGCTTATAGAGCAGAATATAATTATGAGATAAGTTTAAATTATAGAATAGATAAATATGGAGATTTAGCAGAAAAAATAATAGATGATATACAAGAAGCAAAAATAGCAGATAAAATTATTTTGAATTATACTACTACAAAATCCTTATTAGTACCAATAGAAAAAATAAGTGATGAAGAAAAAGAATTAGGTAAGAAAATATATGGAGGAGATTACAAACTATACCCTCATTTTAGAGCTTTATATACAGAAGATTATACAGAAGTATTAAATGTAAGTTGCCTGCAGATAGATGTTGTTGAATTAAATGATGATGCTTTAAATAATTATTTTAAAAGAATTGGAATAGATAAGTTAGAAGATGATGAATGTATTTTAGTAGATTATTCAAATATAAAGACTAAATATTATAACAGTATTAAGTTTACTAATTATAAAGATGGCGATTTTCTAACAATAGGAAATGGTTCGTACGATATTTTAGAAAAAAATACTAATATCAAAGTAAAAAAAGTTACAAATCTTCTTCCGAGTAATTTACCTTCAAGAATCTCAAATACTTTAATTATTGTAAATAGAGGAGTAGCAAATAAGATATATGATAGGATAAATGGACTTGAAGAAAATGAAAGAGAATTTAATGCAGATAGTATAGCTCTTTGGGTTAAAGATACAGAAGAAGCGGATGTTTTAGTACAACAACTAAGAGAAAAATATAATTTAACCTCTGAACCAGCAGAAAGCGAAGAATTCATAGAGGAAAGAAGCTATGAAGGAAATGAAGATGCAATTAAATTAAATTTACTAATAAATATATTTATTTATAGCTTTATAGGAATAATTACTTTAGTGGGAATTATTAACATGTACAATACTATAAACAGTTCATTAGAAACTAAAAAAAGAGAAATAGTAAGATTAGTAACAATAGGAATGGAAGAAAAACAAATAAACAAAATGATATTTTTAGAGAATGCAATATGCTGTGTGCTTGCTTTAATACTAGGAATAGCAATAGGACTTTTAACATCATATGTATTATATTTCTTAAACATTGATTTTACTTGGTATGCTTTTGAAATTCCATGGGTTTCAGTAATAGTAAGTACTTTAGGAATAGCTATAATTGCCATTATGTCTACACTTTATTTAAAGAAGAAAATTTTTGTAAATGATTTAATGGAAGTATTGAGAAAAGAAGAAATTTAACCGTTTATAATTACCAGTCAAATAGTAATCTTTATATTTGGCTGGTAATTTTATAATTAAATCACAGTAGAAGTAGTTACAAAACTATCATCTGGAGGATACACATATTCATCTGTTGGCTCTACTACTGTATTTATTTTTTCTATTTCAATTATAGGCATTGCTCCATAATAATCCCCTTTTGTTATTGTTCCCTCAATTTCTACCCAAGTTCCATCTTCAAAATTACTAGCTATTTTTGAATGGCATAAAAAGCCAACTACAACTGTTTGAAAGTTGGATGAAACTATCATATCTCTTGCCAAAACAAATTGCTCTGTATTAAAATCATACATTCTATACACATATCCAGTAAATTTTATTTTTTGCCCTACATATTTATCTATATCATTATGAACATTTTGAAGGACATTTGTATAGTTTCCGAGTAGTAAGTGTAAATGTGCTATTTGCTAAATATTCATCATTTGTTTTAAAGAAATTATTGAAAACAACCCTATAACATATAAACACAGTAAGAAGTAAAACTATAATGCATAATATTCCCATGAATATTTTGTAAGTTCTATTTCCATTAATTTTAAAATTGAAAATAAACATATATATAACTCCTTAAATTGTTATTAATATATTTGTATGAGAAATATAGATAAAATATGAATTGGAAATTTAAGAAAATATTGACATACGAACAAATGTACTGTAAAATATAAATACTAGTTCAAAAATAATAAATATAATTTATAAATTCTAATTAAATATACCAATAACTAAATTTTATAGTAAAGGACGTGTTCTTATGGAAAAAAAGAATGAAATTATTTTATTTGAAAACCAAGGAGTAAAGTTAGAGGTAAACCTAAAAGAAGAAACCGTGTGGCTTACACAAGCTCAAATGGAAGAATTATTTGATGTAAAACATGCAACAATAAGTGAGCATATTAATAATATTTTTAAAGAGAGGGAGCTTGATGAAAAAACTTCTGTCGGAATTTCCGACAAAAGTACAGGCGGTAGAAAATCAAAAATATATAATTTAGATGTAATTATTTCTGTGGGATACAGGGTAAAATCTAAAAATGGTGTAATTTTTAGAAAATGGGCCACTCAGGTTTTGAAAGACTATATGTTAAAAGGATATGCTATAAATCAAAAAAGATTAGAATATTTAGAGAAAACTATAAAATTAATAGATATAGCCAATAGAATTGATGAAAGACTAGAAAATAATGATGCAAAAGAAATATTAAAAGTAATTGGAGAATATTCAAAAGCATTAGATTTATTGGATGATTATGATCATAAAACGTTAAAGAAAATAAACGGTAATACAGATGATAGAAAAATTAAATATAATGAATGTATAGAAATTATAAATAAATTAAGATTTAATGAAGAAAGTTCATTATTTGCAGTAGAAAGAGATAGAGGTTTAGAATCAATAATTGGCAATATATATCAAAGCTTTTCAGGACAAGATATTTATAAAAGCATAGAAGAAAAAGCTGCAAATTTCTTATATTTAATAGTAAAAAATCATGTGTTTACAGATGGAAATAAAAGAATAGCGGCCACTTTATTTATATATTTTTTGAATTTTTATGGAATTTTATATAAAAATGGCCAACAAACAATTGATAATAATACTTTAACAGCTTTAACCTTATTAATAGCTGAATCAAATCCAAAAGAAAAAGATATAATTATAGATTTAGTTATGAATTTCCTAAACAATGATTAAAACTTAATAAATTGAAAAATATAGATATTGTAACGTAAATTGACTAAAATTCATTTAAATAGGTTGCCAATTTTCTAAAAAAGTGATATAGTATGATAGAAATTTAATAAACAGTAGGAAGGAAGAAAAAACAATGGGATTATTTAAAACATATAGCGAAAAAGAAGTAAAAAGAGTTCAGCCATTAGTAAAGAAAATTAATGAATTAGAGCCAGATATGCAAAAATTATCTGATAAAGAATTAAGAGAAAAAACAGATGAATTTAAAGGAAGATTAGAAAAAGGAGAAACTTTAGATGATTTATTACCTGAAGCTTTTGCGGTAGTTAGAGAAGCAGCAAAAAGAGTTTTAGGAATGAGACATTTTGATGTGCAATTAATAGGTGGAATTATACTTCATCAAGGTAGAATTGCTGAAATGAAAACTGGTGAAGGTAAAACATTAGTTGCAACATTGCCTGTATATTTAAACGCTCTTACAGGAAAAGGAGTTCACGTAATTACAGTAAACGATTACCTAGCTAAAAGAGATAGTGAATGGATGGGTAAAGTATATAAATTCTTAGGACTAACAGTAGGCTTAGCTATAGCAGGAATGAACCCTTCTGAAAAACAAAAAGCATATGCTTGTGATGTAACATATGGAACAAATAACGAGTTTGGATTTGATTACCTAAGAGATAATATGGTTATATATAAAGAACAATTAGTTCAAAGAAAATTAAATTATGCAATCGTGGACGAGATTGATAGTATTTTAATTGATGAAGCTCGTACACCACTTATTATTTCTGGTAGAGGAGCTCAATCTTCTGACCTTTACAAAAAAGCTGATAACTTTGTAAGAAAACTATCTGCAAAAGTTATAGTAGAAGAAGATGTAAAGGACTTTGAACAAGCAGAGGATAATGAAAAATATGATTACATAGTTGACTTAAAAGCAAAATCTGCATCATTAACACAAAAAGGTATTAAAAAAGCTGAAGAAGAATTTGGTTTAGAGAACTTCAATGATATTGAAAACTCTGAACTAGTACATAATGTAAATCAAGCATTACGTGCACATGGAATTATGAAAAAAGATATAGACTATATTGTAAAAGATGGTGAAGTTTTAATAGTTGATGAATTTACAGGACGTATTATGTATGGAAGAAGATACAACAATGGTTTACATCAAGCTATTGAAGCAAAAGAACATGTAAAAATAGCTGATGAATCTAAAACTTTAGCTACAATTACATTCCAAAATTATTTTAGAATGTATGATAAATTATCTGGTATGACTGGTACAGCTATGACAGAAGAAGCAGAATTTGAAGAAATATACAAGTTAGATGTTGTAGAAATACCAACAAACAAGCCAATGATTAGAAAAGATAATCCAGATATAATATATAAAAATGAAAATGCTAAATTTAGAGCAGTTATTGAAGATATAAAAGAAAGCCACAAAAAAGGACAACCTGTTCTAGTTGGTACAGTATCAATAGAAAAATCAGAAAAACTAAGCAAAATGCTTGATAAAGAAGGAATTAAGCATGAAGTATTAAATGCTAAATCTCATGAAAAAGAAGCAGCTATAGTTGCTCAAGCTGGTAAATTTGGAGCTGTTACAATAGCTACAAACATGGCTGGTCGTGGTACTGATATTATGCTTGGAGGAAATAGCGAATTCTTAGCAAAACAAGAAATGAAAAGATTAAGATATACTCCAGAGCAAATAGAACAATCTACTGCATTTAATGAAACTGATAATGAGGAAATATTAGATGCTAGAAAGAAATATAAAGAGTTAGAAGAAAAATTTGATAAAGAAATTAAAGAGGAAAAAGAAAAAGTTTTAGCTGTTGGTGGATTAAAAATAATTGGTACAGAAAGACATGAATCAAGAAGAATTGACAACCAGTTAAGAGGACGTAGTGGACGTCAAGGAGATCCAGGTGAATCAAGATTCTATATTGGCTTAGATGATGATTTAATGAAAATCTTTGGTGGAGATATGATTACTAAAGTATTTAATACTTTAGGCGCAGATGAAAATATGCCAATTGAAGCTAAAATGATTTCTAAAGCAGTTGAGAACGCTCAAAAGAAGGTTGAAGGACGTAACTTTACTATAAGAAAGAATGTACTTCAATATGATGATGTTATGAATACTCAAAGAGAAATTATCTACAAACAAAGAAGAGAAGTTCTAGATGGGGAGAACTTAAAGTCAAGTATTGAAAATATAATAAACAATGTAGCTACAGAAACAGTAAATGCCTATGTTACAGATGATGGAGTTAATAAAGAAGCTTTATCTCAAGAAATATCTACAACATTTGGAATTACAGATATAAAATCTCTTGAAGATACAAAGGTAGATAGCAACAAGGTAATAGAGGAAGTAAAAGAAAAAGCCCACAACAAATATGAAGAAAAGGAAAAAGATTTTGGTGAAAAGACTTTAAGGGAACTTGAAAGAGTTGTAATGCTAAAAATAGTTGATGAAAGATGGATGGACCATATAGATGCAATGGATGAATTAAAAGATGGTATTGGACTTCGTGCTTATGGTCAAAAGGATCCAGTTGTTCAATATAGAATTGAAGGATTTGATATGTTTGATCAAATGATAGCAGATATTCAATTAAATGTAGTTAAAATTCTTATGAATGCAAGAAAGAGAGAAGGAGCACTTAATAGACAAGAATCTGTAAAAATAACAGGAGAAGGATTTGAAGATGAAACTATTTCATTAAAAGGAAGTGCACCATCAGGAGAAAAAAATCATACTCCTATAGTTAATACAGAACCTAAAATAGGAAGAAATGAAATGTGCCCATGTGGAAGTGGAAAAAAGTATAAAAATTGCTGTGGAAGAAATGCTTAAAACAATCGAGTATAAAAAATACTAAGAACTCAATAACCATTCGAGTGTTATCTCGATATTAGTTATTGAGTTCTTAGTTTAGATCAATTTATATATCTAAATGGTAATACGTTGTTACCTCATTACCATCTTTATCTTTGGTTTTCTTGGATTTCCATACTGGCTTCCATGGATATATACATTTTACTACAAATAGTAAAATTAATAATCCAATTACCAGCCAAATCCAGAACGGGTCTACATCAAGAAGTTGGGAAATTTCCCGAATTTTTTCTAGCATAGCAAACCCTCCTAAAAAGATTATAAAATAATTATATTACTTTTTGAAAATTATGTCAACACGTAATGCGTTATTGACTTATTACTAATATATTAATATAATAATAATCAATAGTTTTAGAAGGTAATATATACTCCTTTACAACTAAAAATATTATGATATAATATAGCAAAAACAAGGAAGTGATAAATTGATAGATTTACAAGAAATAACTTTAAAATTAGAAAAATTAAATGAAAAATTAACAAAAATAGGTGATTCACTTTGACATTACTAATTTAGAAAACGAGTTATCTACATTAGAAAAACAAACAACTGAAAATAATTTTTGGGAGGATTCTAAAAATAGTTCTAAAGTTTTGAAAAGAATTACCGAAATAAAAAATAAAATAGAACAATATAAAAAAGTACATAATGAACTTAAAAACCTTATTGAATTAAATGAATTACTAAAACAAGAAAATGATGAGGACTTAGAAAAAGATTTAGAAAATCGGTATAAGTTTAGTAGAAAAAGAAATAGAAAAATTAGAAATTGCTACATTACTTTCTGGAAAATATGACATAAATAATGCCATTATAACATTACATCCAGGCGCAGGAGGTACAGAAGCTCAAGATTGGGTTGAAATGCTATATAGAATGTATACTAGATGGGCAAATGCTAATGGATACAAAATAGAAGAACTTGACTATATAGATGGAGATGAAGCAGGAATTAAAAGTGTTACATTTTCAGTTTCTGGAGATTATGCTTATGGATATTTAAAAGGAGAACAAGGAGTTCATAGATTAGTTAGAATTTCACCTTTTGATGCAGGGGGGAGAAGGCATACATCTTTTGCATCTGTTGAAGTTTTACCAGAAATTACTGAAGATATTGAAATAGACATTAATCCAGATGATTTAAGAATAGATACATATAGGTCTTCAGGAGCAGGTGGTCAACATATAAATAAAACATCATCTGCTGTAAGAATAACACATATACCAACTAATATAGTAGTAGCATGTCAAACAGAAAGATCACAAATCCAAAATAGAGAAACAGCTATGAAAATGCTAAAGTCAAAGTTATTGCATATAAAGGAACAGGAACACAAAGAAACAATAGATGAATTAAAAGGCGTACAAATGGATATTGCATGGGGAAGTCAAATACGCTCATATGTATTTTGCCCATATACTTTAGTAAAAGATCATAGAACAAATTATGAAGTTGGCAATGTACAAGCAGTAATGGACGGAGACTTAAATGGATTTATTGATAGCTACTTGCGAAGTTTAGTTTGATTTTAGCTAAAACTAAATTTTGCTATACAACTCTTTCAAATACATGGAAAAAGAAAATGTCCAAATACCAACAAGATGGAACGGGTATATGTGCAATATAATAATGATATATATAATTTAAAAATAATAAAGTAACTAAACTTAGCAAAGCATAATAAAATATATAAAGGCAAAATATAACTATATTTAAGCCTTATACATTTACAAAGAAGGACTGTTTAATAGTGGAAACTATAGTTTTAAAATTTGGAGGAAGTTCACTTGCAGACAATATAAAATTGAATATTGTTGCAAATAAAATTATTGATTTTTATAATAAAAATAACAAAATAATAGTTGTTGTATCAGCACAAGGAAAAACAACTGATAATCTTGTAAAAGAAGCAAAAGAATTATCTTATGAGCCAGATAAAAGAGAAATGGATGTTCTTTTAAGTACTGGAGAACAAATATCTATTTCAAAACTTTCAATATTATTAAATAGGCTTCGGTTACAAAGCAATTTCTTTAACAGGATGGCAAGCTGGAATTTATACTTCACAGGATAATCAAGAAGCTAAAATTGAATACATTAACACACAAAGAATTGAAAAAGAATTAAACGAAAATAAAATAGTAATTATAGCTGGATTCCAAGGAATAAATGATAAAAAAGATATCACTACACTTGGTAGAGGTGGTTCTGACACTACAGCAGTGGCAGTCGCTGCAGCAATAAAAGCTGATCACTGCTATATTTTTTCAGATGTCGATGGGGTATATTCAACAGACCCAAAAAGAGTTACAGATGCCACTAAAATAGAAGAATTATCATATACAGAAATGCTTGACTTATCTAATGAAGGAGCAAAAGTACTTCATAATAGATGTGTTGAAATAGCAGAGAAATATGATGTTTTAATTGAAACTGGTTCTACTTTTAATAACAATATTGGAACTAAAATTAATAATAAAATAGAAGAAAGCACAGTAAAAAGTTTAGTAAAAAATGATAATTTATTTTTAATTAACTTAAAATACGAAAACTATAATGCAGATATGCTTAACAAATTACAATTAACATTACTTAATAATGATATTATACCTTTAACAATAATAAATAACAGTACAAATAGCTTTAATGCAAGCTTTACCATTAAAGCATCAGATTTAGGAAAATTTCAAGAATTGCTTGAGAAAGATTTAGCTAATTTTAGTTCATCTTTTACAAACATATCACGAATTTCACTTGTAGGGTATGGTATTATGAACAATAAAAATATAATACAAAAAACTTTAGAAATATTAAATTTGAATTCAATAGATATATTCTCATTAAAATTAGAAGAATGTAGATTATCTATTATGACAAAAGAAAAAGTAAGTGATAAAATATTAGAACAATTACATCATGAATTAATAAATTAAAAGTTTATCTAGTTATAAATATGGTTATAATTATACTAATAAATGAAGTAGGGAAGGAATATAAAATATGGCATTTTATTCATATATATTTTCAGCAAATTATTCAAGATTTTTTGATAATTTAAAAAAAGTAGCAAAAAAAGAAAATAAAAATTTTATTAGATTAGTTTTTGATACAGGATATTGTGTATTTAGATATGGTTTTGGACTTACTGATTATTTAAATTATAAATTATATAATAAAAATGGCAAGGAACGTAAAAAATATCTTAGCACTAAGATAGAAAATAAATTTTATGAAACAGTATCTCCAAGTGCATATAAAAAGAGATATACTGTAAAACCTGACTTTTTAGCAGATTTTAAAAAATATACTAAGAGAGATTTTATAGTACCAAAAGAAGATAACTATCAAGATTTTGAAAAATTTCTTGATAGTCATGAGGTATTTATGTCAAAACCATATGATGGACTCGGTGGAGCAGATGTAAAGAAAGAATATACCAAGAATATTACAAATAGAAAAGAATATTTTGAAAATTGCATAAAAAACAGAATATTTTTAGAAGAGCTTGTAATTCAACATCCCGAAATGAATAAATTATGTGATAAAAGTGTTAATACAATGCGTATTATGACTTTTAATAATCATGGAAAACCAGAGATTCTTTGGATGGGACTAAGAGTAGGAAATGGAGTAAACGCAATTGATAATTTTCATGCAAAAGGAATGGCAATAAATATTGATATGGAAACTGGAAAATTAATAGGAAAGGCAATAGATAAGGATTTAAACGAATATGAAGAACATCCTGTAAGCCATATAAAATTTGATGGATTTCAAATTCCTTGTTTTGAAGAAGCCAAAAAAATGGTTTTAGAAGCATGTTTAGAAAGCGACAAGATATTGGTAGTAGGTTGGGATGTGGCAATATCTGACAAAGGCCCTGTAATTATTGAAGGAAATAGACGTCCTGGTTTTGACATTGTACAAGTATTATCTGGTGGAAGAAAAGATATTGTAGATTATGTATTGAACAATGTAAATTCATAAAATATTAATACGAGGATATATGTAGAATTATCTACACATATCTTTTTTTGTTATAACTTTTAGTTCTATTTAAGACAAGTTGTGAATATAATGTTTTATGTAAGATAAAAGTTTATAAGTATTGGGGGAATTTAAAATGACCATAGATGAAAGAAAAAATAACAATGTTCAAAATAGTAGTATAATTCAAAATTTAATATTAGAAAATCGTGAAAAATTAAGTATTTCAGGAGTTCTAGATGTTCTTAGTTTTGATGACCAAATAGTAATTTTAGAAACAGAACTAGGATTATTAACAGTTAAAGGAGAAAATTTAAGGATTAATAAATTGAGTTTAGACACCGCTGAAGTAATAGTAGATGGTGAGATTTATAACTTAGGATATAGTGAAAAGGATTTTGAAAAGAAAAGTGGAGGAGGAATATTAAATAAAATATTTAAATAGGAGGAAATTTCTTTGAGTTTAAATCAATTATATATTTTCCTTAGTTTTTTAGTAACTGGATTTGTAATAGGAATTTTATTTGATATTTTTAGAATTTTAAGAAAAAGTTTCAAAAATATAGATTGGATAACATATATTCAAGATATTTTATTTTGGGTTTTAACTGCTGCGATACTTTTGTATAGTATTTTCACTTTTAATAATGGAGAACTACGCGTTTATATTTTTCTATCAATAATTTTAGGAATTGTCATATATTTATTAACTTTAAGCAAGTATTTTATATTAATTTGGGTTAAAATTTTTAGAATTATATTTTATCCACTTAGAGTATGTATAAATTTTATAAAAAAACAAATCTTGTTACCTCTATGTACTTTTTTTAAAAACGTTTATTCTAAAGCAAGCAAAAAATTTGTACATATATTAAAAACTGACAAAATTCATAAAAAAGTTCAATAAATAGGAAGGATTTTTTGGAAAAATGTAGAAAAATATAAATAGATTAATTTTGGAGTGAAATACATATGAAAAACAGGAAAACAGGTAAATTATTAAAGAAAATTGTTATAATATGTTTTATAATATATTTTATATATACTTTAATTTCTCAACAAAAAACTTTAAATGCTTATGCAAAAGAAGAAGAAAATTATAATAAAGAAATAGCAGCATCTAAGGATAAACAAAATGAATTACAAGCAATAAAAGATAATATAAATTCTAATGAATATATAGAACAAATTGCAAGAGAGAAGTTAGGAATGTATTATCCTAATGAAAGAGTTTATGTAGATATCGAAAAATAAAAGAGGCATTTATATATATGCCTCAAAATTTCTTTTTTCAATAAATTTAATTTCTTATTCGTTTTCACACATTATTTAATAAAATTAAAATAGGGGGCTTAATATGGAGCTTAATGATTGTACTATTGTAGAACTACGTCAATTAGCAAAGGAAAATGGTATTAAAAATGTATCTAAATTAAACAAAGAAGAGTTAGTAAAACTTTTAGAAGAAGTTGATACTTCTAAGAATTCAGAAGAGGAAAAAATAGAAAATATTATAGATGAAAATTCAGAAAATTATAAAATCTTTTATGATGCTGGATATAAATTAACTAATGCAAATGATAAAATAGTAGAAGGTGTCCTAGAAGTATTACCTGATGGATATGGTTTTTTAAGAGGAGATAATTATTTATCTACATCTGAGGATGTATACGTTTCTCCAATTCAAATAAAACGTTTTAAATTAGATAAAGGAGATAAAGTAAAAGGAATTGCTAGGCTTCCAAAAGAAGGTGAAAAATTTCCAGCTTTAATATTTGTTGGACAAGTTAATGGTGATTCTCCTGAGAAAGCTTTTCAAAGAAAAAGATTTGATGATTTAATTCCAATTCATCCAAATGAAAGACTTCATCTAGAAACTATACCTACTGAATATGCCATGAGAATAATAGACTTAATTTCTCCAATAGGTAAAGGACAAAGAGGAATGATAGTTGCACCACCTAAAGTTGGAAAAACTACATTACTTAAGAAAATAGCTAATAGTATTACCACTAATAATCCAGAAGTAGAATTAATTGTTTTATTAATAGATGAAAGACCTGAAGAAGTTACAGATATGAGGCGTTCTATAAAAGGAGATGTAATATATTCTACATTTGATGAATTGCCAGAACATCATGTAAAAGTTGCAGAAATGGTACTTGAAAGAGCTAAAAGACTTACAGAACAAAACAAAGATGTTGTTATACTGTTAGATAGTATAACTAGACTTGCAAGAGCTTACAATTTGGTTATTCCTTCATCTGGTAGAACTTTATCAGGTGGTTTGGATCCAAGTGCATTGCATAAACCTAAAAAATTCTTTGGTGCAGCTAGAAATATAGAAAATGGGGGAAGCCTTACAATTTTAGCAACAGCATTAATAGAAACAGGAAGTAGGATGGATGATGTTATCTTTGAAGAATTCAAAGGAACTGGTAATATGGAAGTTCATCTAGATAAAGGTTTATCAGAAAAGAGAATATTTCCAGCAATTGACATTAATAAATCTGGTACAAGACGTGAAGAATTATTATTATCATCAAAAGAATTAGAAATAGTTTTTGCATTAAGAAAAGCAATGTCTACAAAGTCTGTAGCAGAAGTTACAGAACAATTAATAAAAGAGATGATGGAAACCAAAAATAATACAGAATTTTTAGATAGGATTGCGGAATATTTAAAAAAGTAATTTAATCTAAAAAGTAGAAACAAGTCTATATATTATTAGACTTGTTTCTACTTTTTAGGCTATTGAAGCTTGTTTAGAATAATTATCTAACTTTTCTTTTAATTCTTCAAATTTATAATTATTATTTACTTTAATCCTTATTAGTGGAATACCTGTTTGATTAAATATAGAATTTTTAAATTCGTCAGTAGTCATAGCTTTTTTTCTATAGTGGGTATAATCGTCTAATTCTATACAAGCAATTATTTTACAGTTTCTATTATTTACTATTGTATAATCTATACTTCTTGATTTAATTCTATTTCTATCACTAGTATTATTATCTTTTACTTGTATTATTCTTTCTAAATTTACCTGTGGAAATATCAGTAAATCTAATTCGTCTGTAATTTTTTTTAATTCTCGAAAAAATTGTAATTCAGTTTGAGTCATTATATATTTTTTACTTATATACTTTTGAAGATTATTAGAATTAGTATTTTTAATTTCAATAGTAGTGGGATTATTAAATATTATTGCTAATATTATTAAAACTATTATCATTAGTGCTAATATAAACATCTATAATTTCTCCTTTTAGTAATTTTATTGTATTATTACATAAGTGTATTTTTTTGTCAATATTAAATTAATTTTTAACATAGATTTTAATATTATTCATAAATAGTTCATTAGGATAGAAGATAAGAAGGAAGGTAAGTTACCCTAGTTTTTGGTTATTGTTATTATTGCACAAAATTAAAGATATGTGGCAATTAATTAACAAAATTATTAATAAAAATATACATTTAGTAAGAACTTTTATATAAGTTCTTATTTTAAGGAGGAAGAATTTGATGGAAATTCAAAATAATTTTAAATTTTTAAATTATGAAGTTATTAATAGAAAAGATGGAAAAGGACAGTTTGTTAAACTTAATTTATTAGATGGAAATATGACACCAGTAGTTTTCTTTTCTTTTAAAGATGATTTATCTAATAAAATAAGAAATATAAAATTTAACCCACTTCAAGATTTATTAGTAAAATTTAGTTTAACTTATAATAATACTTGGAGGGTTGACTTAATTGATATTATTTTAAAATAATATAATATAAAATTTACAAATGAAAGGAGTTAGTTTCTATGACTAATGAAGTAACAGGAGCTTTAAACACTATTAGCACAACTTTAACTTCTTCAATTTCTCCAGCACAAATTGCAATGGTTGTTGGTCTTGTATTAGCAAGTGGAATAGCCCTTTTTCTAACTTGGTTTGGTATAAGAAAATTAATATCTGTTGTAAAAAATGCTTTGAAGGGAAAATTAAAAGTTTAGTAATAGAGGCTTCTTGCCTCTATTTTTATTAAGGTGATTATATGAAATATTATTATTTTATTATTCGTTTTATTAAAAAAGTTTTTATAAACTTTTATAAATTTACTAAAATATTAAAACATTTTTTAATTATTGTTTTATTATTTATTTTAATATATTTATTTTTTAATTTAATGTAAAAGGAGTTAATATATATGGCTGTTGATACAGACCTTTTAAATGGTTCTATAAATATTATAAATCTTTTTAAAATTATTAAATACAGACTTGATTTTGCAAAGAAACACCCTAATTATTTTATACCTGATGGACTTATGGTCTTTTGTGGTTCTCAAGGAAGTGGAAAAACTCTTTCTGCTGTTCAATATGTTACTAAGTGTTTTGATAGGTATGATAATTGTATTTTATGTTCAAACGTTGAAATAAAAGATTTCCCTATTAATTGTTATTATCATCGATTTACTATTACAGATGAAGGAATTGAAAAGAATGTTATTGAATATTATACAATTTTAGGAAATCAGCTTGTAAGAAGGGTTACGTCTTATTTCATTGATGGTGAACAAAAAGCAGATATTGAAAAGTTTGATGTAATAGGTTTTTCTGGTAGAATTGTTATTGAATATAATGGCTTAGACTGTATAAAAGAACTTGAAAATGGGGAAGAAGGTATAATCTATTTTATTGACGAAATACATCTTGAATTTAATTCTTTAGAAAGTAAAAATATTCCTATTGATGTTATGGTAGAAGTTTCTCAGCAAAGAAAGCAGCGTAAACACATTGTTGGTACATCTCAAGTTTATATGCGTATGGCAAAACCTTTACGAGAACAAATAAAAGAAGTAGTAATATGTAGAAATTTTTTTAAATTTATTCAATATAATCGACTTGTTGACGGTGAAACTTCTCACGAAGAAGATGGAAAACTATGCTTTGATACTGTAAAAAGAGTTTTTTGGTTTCATTCTGTTGATTTATATAATTCTTACGATACTTATAAAAAAATGAAAAGATATAGAAATGAGTGGAATGGTGTTTCTCGTACTTCTTTGTATGAAAATTCTACTTTAGTTTTAAAAGAAAAAAATGTTATATAAGAGGTGATTTTATGGTTGAATATAGTGAAATTTTTTTAATATTTATTGATTTATTAAAGACTGCTATACCAATATCAATATTTTTATGGCTTGTTAAAGTTATGATTAATTTCTTTTTCTCTTTGGCAATTCCTAAAAAATTTAGGGGTGATATTCAATAATGGAAAATGATTTATTAACTAATACTTTAAACACTGTGAATAATTCTTTTATTGACACCAGTTTAATTACAAATAATGATATTTATAATGTTTTATTATTAATTGCATTTATTATTATTTTCATATTTATTTTTAGCTTTTTAGATAAAACTTTTAAATTATAAGGAGATTTATATGTTAAAAAAAACTTTTTTATTACTATTTTTTATTATTTTCATATTATTTTTTATAAATATAAATGAAAGTAAAGCATCTAAAGTTTATTTTTATAATGATGATTTTTTAACTTTACCAGATTTACCTGTTGATGATAGTAAAAAATATATTATTAGATATGATGATTATTGGAAAGCTTTTGGAATTTGGATAGTTAATAATTGGGATAATGACAGTTTCTTTTATTTAGATTCTGATGCTCGTATTAATGTTAATAATTCAAATTTTACTCTTTATTATTGTTTTTTAAATAATTTAAATGTTTGGGAGCTTCGTTCTGAAAATGCATCACATATTGACTTAGGAACTTATTTAATTGATAAACAACTAGAGCAACTCGTTTTTTCTTCTAGTTTAATATATGACAGTATAGATAAAACTGATATATTTTTTTTAGGTAGTTCTGAATTTTATATAAAAACTGAAATAAATACTAACAATTCTGCAACATTTAAATCTTCTTTTTTTGCGGAAGATGATATCTTAGATTGGGAAGTTTCTATATCTAAAGATAATTTGGATAATTTTAAATTAATGAATTATGCTAGTATTTCCAAAGATGGTCTTACTTTTTATTATTTTACTATTGATGTTTTTGATAATGCTACTTATTATTTTGAATTTAAAAGTAATAAGTTAAATACGTCGTATTATTTATCTGTTGAGCTTAAAGATTTAATTTCTGATATTGATTTATCTTTATATTTATCTACTACAGAAAATACTACTGAGCCCATATATGTTTTATCTAATAAATACTATTATGATGCTGAATATAATGCAAGTGATGATTTTTTAAATAATTATGATATAGATGTTTCTTATGGTTATGATGAAAAATATCTTTATGCACCACTTTCAATTACTGGTTATGATGAAGAAGTTGGGAAAAGTTTTACACAATATCAATTTAAAATTGTTGTAAATGGAATATATAAATTTAAAATATTAAATTTTAGTACTCAAGAAATTACATATCAAACTTTTAATATTAGTAATATTGGTATTAAAAACCAATGGGGAGAAGATGTATATTATGATAATTATGATGAAGATGGCAATTTTGACCCTACTCCAGTATTATTTTTAGAGTATATTGATACTACCACAGTTAGAATTAGGACACAACCTTTTTCTTTTAATGAAATAATTAATCTTAAATGTTCTACAAAGTTTGAAGATGGAGAATATCAAGAAAATAGAAATATTTATAATTATTCTATTGATAGTGGGAATACGTTTTATGATAATAAAACAGGTGTTAAAGAAACTATTGTTGATTTATATTATTTTTATATAGATGTTAATGTTGATGGAAATTATTTTTTTCAATTTTATAACATAGAAAATAAAAATACTACTGAAGGCTCAATTTATGTTGATATTAATCAATTTATAATTGATAACATTGATAATATTGAAAAATTTACTGATAAGATGGTTGCTTGGTCAAAATTACATTTTGGTTTTTTAACATATCCTTTTGAATTAATAATTAATATTTTTGGTCGAGTTCAAAACATAACTATAGAAGAACCAATTTTAACTATTCCTACTTTAAAAGATCCATTTACAAAAACTGTTATATTAAATCAAACCAGTTATAATTTAAAAGATGCAGTTAATATGTCTGAAACATCTTCTCTATTATATGATATTTATTTAGTTTTTGCAGATGTAATTTTAATATTTTTATTTTTATTATTGTGTAATAAAATTTTTGTGGTGGTTTTTAAGTAATGTTTGATTTTTTAAATTTTAACTGGAACGATTTAATACAAAATTTATTAAATGGTTTATTTATAATTATAGACTTTCTTTTTGGTTGGATAAATATTCCTCAAGTTCCAGATACTATTATTAATAGTATTAATAGTTTTTTAAATTTAATTTTTGGTAATCTTTCTTTATTTGGTTTTTTTATACGACCTTTTACTCTAAAAATATTAATACCTCTTGTTATTTTTGTTATTAATTTTAAATATATATATAAGTTTTTTATGTGGTTTATTAAAAAGTTACCGTTTATTAATATTAAGTAATTGTTTTAGTGAAGTGCGTTAGCACATAGCACTATAATTTTGCAATGCAAAATTTAGTGCTGGGTAGCCCGTAGGGAGCGGACAGCCTCACGGCGCTTGAGTGAAAGGAGGGTTCTTAGTAACACCCTCCGACAGTACCAAATTTGGTACAAACTATATTTTTTAAGGTGAGTTTATGATAGATACAGTTAAAATATATACAATGATTAATAAAAATACATATGATATAATAAAAGACAAAAGTATTATTAAAACTAGCTATAAAACTAGTACTGGTGAAGTTTTTTATAATATTATAAATGACCATTTAATTGGTTCTTATGATAGTAGTTTAAGTGTTAGGGTAGACAATGGCTCAAAGTATAACTTTTGTAATGGTTACTATATAGAAATTGAAGGAAGTTATCATAAAATAGTTATGGGGTACAATAGCCATAATGGTTTTTATAACTTATATTCTATATGTAATAATCTAATAAAATTTACTGAAAATGCTTATAAAATAAAACTACCTTCTATACAACATTGGTTTATTAATAGGGTAGATGTTGCAATTTGTTTTGATTTGGAGAAGCAAGAAAATGTATTAAAATATCTTTCAAATTTACATATGTGCGATTATCCTAGAAGAACTTTAAAAAATTATGGTGATTATGGCGGAACTGGTATTTATTTTTCTGGTACATCTACCACATTAAAGATATATAATAAGTACGCAGAGTTTAAAAAACACGATTTAAAAAAATTTAAAAATACTGATTTTAATTTAATAAATTATTTAAATTATATTAATGGTTTTATTAGGTTTGAAGTAGAAATAAAAAAGAAGAAGTTATTTAATTTATTTGGTAAAAAATATATTAGGATTAGAAATTTATTTTATAATGATTTAAAAAAGGTTTGGTGTGATGAATTTATGAAGTTATTAAAATTATATGAAAATGATTTAAAAAAAGTTAGAAGTAGGGAAGATGTTGAAAACAGATTATTAAATTTATATGGAAAGACTAAAGGTAGAAGATTATATAATTTTTATTTAAGCATTGTTTTAGATGGTCTTGATATAGTAAAGAAAAGAAGTTCTAAAAATGTATATTATACAAATATAAGAGAGTTAAAAAAAGCTAGTATTGATTTTTCACAAAAATTAGATGTTGATTTTGAAGAAAATACAATTAATTTTAATCCTTTTGAATGGAAAGAAGTGATATAAAAAGAATGAGATTACTCACTCTTTTTTTCTATTATTGCTCTATATATATCTATTTGCATTTTATGTTGGTCTGCTTTTAATTGTCCTATTGCATATATAAAATATCCAATTAATATACCTAATAAAAATCCTACAAATGCTATAATAAATTGTTTAGAAATAATATATCCTATTATTGTTCCTGTTACTATAATTATAAAATAAAGTATAATATTTATTATTTCTAACATTTGTATATGTAATGAATATGCTTTTAAATCTGAATACATAAAAATCACCCCTTTTGTCATATATTTAATCATAAATTAAATTTTTTGTCAATTTTTGACATGTTTACATAAATTTGATATAATATATTTGATGTATATTTTTATTATAAAATAGGGGGGATAATTATTTTAAAAAAAATTAACATCGAATTATATGAAGAAGAAATAAATTATATTTTAACTGGTTTAGAATTGTTTGTTTTAAATCTAAATAACATTTGGTCTATTAAAAAAGATACTGAAGAACAGGAATTTAAATATACAAATGTTTTTTATTTATATGAGAGATTACTTGAATTAGATACAAATTTTGAAAAATATGTTACTATACAAATGAAAAAACCTAAAAAAGTTTCAAAAAAAGTATTGAATTTTTTTAGATAATATGATATATAATTATTATAAAAGTTCTTATTAATAAAAAGTAGGGAATATCAATATATATTCCCATATTAAAAAATATACCTTATTGCACAAAATCAAAGTTTTGCGCAATAAGGTATAGGAATCAAAAGTAAAGTACTTGTCTTAAGCACCTACCTAACAAAATCTGCTATTCCTTTCTATAAGCCAATTATAGTTTATTTTTTAAGCAATAACTTATACTACATTTTAATAAAAACTCCTTAAAATCGATTCTGAAGCTTCAATTTTTTTATTTTTGCCTATTTTTTAATATTCTTGGTTGGATCTTTTTCATTATTTATAAAAAATTTATATAAGTTAAGATTATTTTTTCAAAAAATTCATAAATCCTTATATATCAATAACAACAAACTATATGCTTAAAAAATAAAAACGGCTTAAAAGCGATTCTCGTGCGTCGTATTTTTAGCCATTTTTTAGCACTTTAATCGGATTATTCTATGTTTTAAATTTCTAAATAAAATTAACCATATTATTTATAAAATCTATTAAATATATATACCATTACCTTTTAAAGTTGTATATTCTCTATAAATGTTTAAATGACTTAAATCAATATTTTTTACTACTTTTATTAAAGAATTTATTAAAACACTTCCTATTCCTCCACTTCAACTGTTTCACAGTGTCCATCATTATTTTTGGCTATTATTATTTCTATAGTATTACCTTTTTTCTTGTTTAGGTTATAATAACTATCACTATATAAAAACATTATAACATGTGAATTTTCAACTATTGAACTTGATTTTCTAAAATCAGATAAAACAGGTCTATGATTTTCTCTTTTTTCTGGCTCTCTTGACAATTGCGATGTTATAATAATTGGTATATTAATTTCATTAATTAATTTCTTAAGTCTAGCCATTATATTTGTAATTTCTTTATCTCTGCTTAATAATTCGTTCTTATTGTAACCTACTAATTGTAAGTAGTCTATTATTATTAAACCAATATTTTTCTCTAATTTTAGTTTTTGGCACTTTTCTATTATTTTGTCTATTGATATACCTGGTGTATCATCTATATAAAAAGTAGATTCCTTTATTTTTTTTATTTCATCAGATATACTTGTCCAATAATTATTTAACAATTTTTTATCACTTAACAACATATTTGCCATTTGCTCTTTAGACATATCAAGACTAAATATAGCAATAGGTATATTATTATTTGTTGATACATTTCTAGCTATTTTTATTACTAAAGATGACTTACCCATTCCAGGTCTTGAAGCAATAGTTATTAATTTATTATCAATATTAATTAATCTATCTAATTCTTTAATTCCAAATTTCATTTCAAACCGACTCCTCATAATTAAAAATTATTATTTTAGCCACAAAATAATTTCTACATTATCTATGTTACAAACGTTTTGTGTTTTTTGTTTATAAAATTTAATTTTTCTGATGTGATAACATCTTTAAAATATTCAAATATTTTTTCTTTGCTATCGTATATATTCTCTACATTTAATGACTTCATTTCTATTCAACTCCTATCTCTATAGATGAAAACCTTTTAACAATTATATTATAATTATTAAAAGATTTTAACACAATATATTTGGTCATATATTGTTTATTGAATTAAGAATATATTACTTTATCTGTAAATAGCCTATTTTCCTACTCCCTATTATGTATAATTTAGCTCATTTTAGTATTTTTTTATCTATCAATTTTCAGATAATAATTTTATTAATCCAGTATAATTCTTTCTTCATTATCATTTATAAAGTCTTCTAAATTTTTAAATAACATCTTATAATGATATTGTTAAATTAAGATAACCTAGATTTTTAATGAAATTTTATTTACAAATAATTTAAAAAAATGTATAATTTTCTCATAAAACATTTTAAAAGGGGATAAATAGATGAAATATATAAAATACTTATTAAAAGAGTTTATAAGGTTTTTAAAAGCTTCGATAAGGAGATTAATTCCATTTTTATTTGTTATATTTATAATTTTTTTAATGCTGTTTAGCGAAGGTTATACCTTTGAGGATTTTGATATTGAAGGACTTAACTTAAATCCATTTGACTATTGTAATTTAACAGATGTTGAATACACTGCAATATTGAATGACAACCCAGATAAAAAGGCAAATGTAGAAATTACAGAATACCTAACATTTGACATACATTCTGCTTCAAAATCTAACCCTTATAAAGAGCTATGGAGAGAACTTCCAGAAGAATATGTTGATGGATTAAAGGTAACCTATGATGTAAAATCAGTTAGTCAAGTATTAGATAATGGACAAGAAATACCATATTTAGAAACTTCTAAAATGTATTGGGAAGATTCAGATTATACACAAAGTTCAACTATGCGTTGGCATCATAGTGATGGCTCTGGAATATATCCAGACAATGATGAATCGCTGCTAATTTATATTCCTTGGACATATAGAGAAAAATTAACTTTTAAAATTGTATATTCAATGAATAATGCAGCTCTTAAATATAAAGACTGTTCTGAATTATATTTAAGTATGTACTCTGGAAATACTATTACTAAATTAAATTCTTATAAGGCTCAAATTCTTATACCAAATGAAATAATGCCATCTACTTATTATTCATATACTTTTGGAACATCAAAAAGCAGAATTCCTTATACAGAATCAAATACTATTAATCCAGGTTATCATACTTTTTCTATCAATTTAGAAAAGTCTGACTTAAAATTTAATTATCACAATCGTTATTTGGAATTTTGTTTATTAGCTTATGGTAATGATAAACATATTTTTACAAAATATGCTCCTAATAATATGTATTCTAATCAAAACGTATTAAATGAATGTATTGAAGAAAATGAATATTATGAAACACAAAATCAAAAGTTCAACACCTATAAAACCTTATTATTACTATTATCTTTAGTGGGAGTATTTTTATTAGTAAAAAATACACTAAAAAAATATTATAGCATTAAAGATAAATTATATGAACCTGAAATTAATTATGAGTATTTTAGAGAAATTCCAAGCGATTTAGATCCTATTTTTGCTTCTGAACTGGTTTTTATGAAAGATTCTTTTAATGAAAATATTGATAAAAAAGAAGAATATGCAGCAATATTACTTAGCTTAGTAAGAAAAAAATATGTTACAATTTCTAAAATTAATTATGATAATGATTGGACAAACACTAATACTCTAATTTCTTTAGAAACTATTAATACAAGCTATTCACTTTCAAATAGCACAGATGTTTCAAGTGAACCTATATGCATAGTAACTAATATGAAAACTGGTGAAATTTTAGAACAACTTACCACATCTGAAAGATTGTATTTAGAATTATTAGAAAGACATTCTAAATCATATAATAATTCAATTACTATTGAACAATTACAAAAACGTATTGATGAAGACTATGTACATACAAATGCATTTGTAAAAGATATAGAAAAGAAACCTATTTTAGAAGCAGGAGTAATGCAAGGCTATTTTCAAAGTGCTAACTATGAAGCGCCTAAAAAACTATTAGATTATTCTTCTAAATCAAGTTTAATTTTAGGTTTGATTTTACTAATAGTTATTAATGGAATCTCATATTATACACCAATGGCATTAGGTTTTGGTGCCTATACTATTTTAGGTATTGCATATATTTGGAGATTTATTTATCTTAAAGCAAAAGGAAAAAATGCTGTGTTATTCACTCAATATGGTGTGGATGAACAAGCAAAATGGTATGGATTATATAACTTTTTAAACAGTGATACTTTAATTAATGAAAAAGATGTACATGACTTAGTATTATGGGAAAAATATTTAATTTATGCTACCGCTTTTGGAATTTCTGAAAAAGTTGTAAAAGCTATAAAAATACATGCAGTAGAAATAAATATTGATAACAGCCCAATTTTAAATACAAATTTCTATATACATTCAAGAAATTTTCATATAACTTCTAGAGCTTTTGGTCATTCTATACATACATATTCTAGAGGAGGAAGTTTTAGTAGCTTCTCTGGACATGGTTATGGCGGAGGCGGCCGTGGAGGCGGTGGAGGTGGCGGAGGTCATTAATACCTCTTATAAAGGAGTATTTAATCTAACATTAAATACTCTTTTATTTATACTAATAAATCTTTAAATTGCAAATTTTCTATATCAATACATAAGCTTTTCTCTATCTTTTGTTTTTTAAATGTTCTATAAATTGTTTTGGAAATATATTTTTCTGAAAGCTTAATTATTTCTTTGTAATCCTTTATATCATCTGGAAAATATATTCCTCCTTTTTCCTTGTTCTTTATCATCCAACATATAGCTGCCAATGCAGATATAGCAACAGGTGTAATTGTTGGAGTTTGCCAAAATGATGATACTGTATTTTTATATAAGAATCTCTTCTTTATTCTATTTCCTACCCATACAGGATTAAATTTGCTACCTATTAACAATACTCCTACATATTCTGTACCTTTTTTTATTTGTTCTTTATAGATTATTTCTATATTTTCAGGATATTTAAATCCTCGTATAATAGAAATACCATTTGGCTTATCTATATCTTGTGGCTTATTAATATCTGGATTTAAATAATCATTTACTCTTGACCTTTTCATATATTCTACTGAGTAATTACAAGGAGAATATATAAACATTACTGTTGGTCTATATATAACATCTTCTCCTTCTTTTACTTCAAGGTTTTTAGCAATAGTAATTGTTTCCTCATGTGGTACTAAAAAACCTTGGAATTTTCCTTTTGGATAATATGTATTTACCAATTTGTCAATAGCTAAATCTTTAAATTCTAAAAAACCATTTTTTAAATCTAAAATTTTATATTTATTTTTATCATCAATTTTCTCTTCTGTTCCTATATTAACTGTTGATTCACTTAGCATTTCAAAGAAAAATGAATCAGCAGACCATGTACTGTAAAGTTTATTTTCATCAAATTTATCATTAATTTCTTGAAAATCATTATCATTTACATGAATTTCTCTTAACCCAAGAAGCATTGCAAGCTCATTAAATTTATTTTCTTTTAATAATATATTTAATTCATTATTTTCTTTAAATTGATGTCTTACAATATATTCAAGTCCTGCTTTTACAAAATGAGATACCAAACCTGGGTTGTTTCCGTGTTGTAAAACTATAGGATATTTATTTATATCCTTCTTTTGTTTTAATTGTTTTCTTAGTTCATTTTTTTTTATATTTTCTTCAAAAATATCATACCAGTTGTCTTCCCAATCTGTTTCTCCAGTATTTATATACATCACATTGTGTTCGGCACACCACTGTATGAAGTCTTTTGTACCTACACTGTTTGCAAAATCTATAAATAAATCTCCTTCTGTCAAGTATTTTGAAAATATAATTTTATAATTATCTTTATTAACATCTGCAACGATAAAATTTCCTATATTTCCTCCAAGTTCAAGAAAAAAAGTATACTCTAGCTTATCTCTAGAAATTATAAAATATTTATCTTTATCAAATTTTATTTCATTAGAAATTTTCTCAAAAAAACTTTTTCCAACTGCTCCAAATCCTAATTGTACAATTTTATTATAAAATTCAACCATTTTAATTTCTCATTTCCTTTTAATTTTATAATTAGCCTAAATTTCTTCTTTTTCAAATTTTTCTTTTAAAGATTTTTTTAAAAGAATTTTTTTGGGAACTGAATATCCATCTGTTATATAAAAATCAATTCCTGCATATTGAAAATTTAAAAATATCTTTTTTAAATCAGTTTGAATTTGCTCACATACAACAATAATTTTAGTAATTCCATTTTTCAAAAAATAATTTGCAGATGGAATATCTTGCTTATATAAATCCCAGCTATTATCAAAAACTGATTCTTTTGATCTATATCTGTTAGTACGATAACTATCCAATAGAAAAACTGGATTAGCTTCATTTTTTAATTGGATGTTTTTTAATTTCTGACTACCGTTTATCAAACAACGTTCTAGTAGATATGTGTCAGTTGTTGCTTGTGAACCTATTTGTTCATCAGTTCCATTAAATAAAGGAATTGGTCTATAACCCCAATATGCTAAATCTATACTAAGCTCTATACTTTCCTTTCCTGGCAAGTCGATAAATATAGCAGTGTCTTCTTCATATTTACTTAAAAATATAGCTTTCCTATCAATCCAATCAGCAATTGGCTCTCTTGAATAAGTATCTATTGCAACAAAAGGTACTGGTCTAACCCATTCTCCCCATTTTGCATCTTCTGGTGCATATATTTTATATATTTCTTTTCCTAACATTTTTTAACCTCTTTTTATTAGTTTTCAATTAATACTGGAACATCTTCTGCATAAGAATCTATTCTAGGATACAAGCTCATTCTTGCATAATATCCCGCATATTTTCCATCTATTGTATATGAACCAAGGCAAATATGATATTCTTTACCATCATCACTTTTAATTGGTTTGCTTTTGAACATTTTTTGAGCTAAATAGTTATCAGGGTGTGCTTTTACATCCTTTAAAATCTTTTCATATTCACCATCTCTGCATGCCTCTTTTATTGAAATCCTTTCTCCTACTCTTCCATATATGGGTTTATAAATAAAATTTTTTCTTTCTCCTAAATCTTTAATATTAATCGTTTCTGGCAACAATTTTTTCCATGTTTGCATACTTATACCTGCTTTTTCTAAATCATTCCAAACAAAAGGGAATTTTTTACTTTGTGCATATATACTAATAGGATGATTGCATGATATAATTATATTTTTAAAATAGCCATCCCATCTTCTAGGTTTCATTTGTATAAGCCATTCTAAAGGTGTAAATCTAAGGATTAAATTTATTTCTTCCTGATTATTTTCTAAAATGCAAAATGCCCTGTTTTGTCTAAAATTGATATGATCTGCCGCACCATAAATAACTTTATATCCTTCTCTTTTTAGTCTATCCCCTAAATATTGCATAACTTGTCTATCATCACTAAAGCAAGTACAATGTAACATCATTATAGTTCCTTTTTTCTCTAATTTATTATTTATAGCGCTAACCATTTGCTCACCAAATGATTTATATTTTAATTCCGGCATATTAATTGTTTTACGAGCTAAATTTGGTAAAAGAGAACTCTCAGCAAATCCTCCTGGACAATCACTATTTACTTCAGTTACAACCCATGAATTATCAATGCTTGGATGAAAATCGTACCTCATTAGCCTAATATTTTTTTTACTTTCATAATTACTAATATTATTTAATTGTTCTACTATTTTTCTAGGAAGACTTAATTTTTTTGTAAGTTTAATATGTTTATTTATATATTCTTCTGCTAATCTTGTTTCTTTATCTAGATTTTCTGTTAAATGAATTACTTCATTATTCTCTTTTTTATTTAATATTAATACATATCTTGACAAAGTATTACTATCACAAAACTGAGGATCCCATTTGTAACAATCAAACATTGCATTTATTTTATATTCATAATATTTATTATCAGGAATCTTTATTAACCTCATATTTTTTTACTCCTTTTAACTTAAATATTTATACCACATTTTTTTATCTTTATCAATACATCAAAGCACATTCCATAATCTAAGTTAAAACGTATTTTTTCTACAACACTTGACATATAAATAAAATATTATATAATAATTTTGTGCAATTAAAAATTTTACGAGGTGAAACTTATGATTAATCCTGATCAAAATCCTGAATTTGTAAATTCATTTTTAGACTATTCAATTACTATTTTAAATAAATCGCCAAATTCAGTTAAAGAATATAATTATGACTTAAATATGTTTTTAAAATATATGAAAATTCATTTTAGAGAAACAAATGAAACGGATTTTAATAATATTTCAATTAAAGATTTTTCATTAGATACAATAAGAAAAATAACTTTAAATGATATTCATTCCTTCCTCTCCTACCTTGCACTTAATCAAAAAGCAAAACCTGCAACAAGAGCTAGAAAAATATCAACTATACGTATATTTTTTTCATATCTATCACAAAAGGCAAATTTAATTGAAACTAATCCAGCACAAAACTTAGAAACACCTAAACTTGATAAAAGAATGCCAAAATATCTTTCTTTAGATGATAGTAAAAAACTTCTAAATGTTACAGCTAGCGAAAATGACGAAAATAAAGAGCGTGATTTTGCAATAATTACACTATTTCTTAATTGTGGACTTCGTCTATCTGAATTAGTGGGTATTAACATACAAGATATTGATTTTAATGAATATAAACTTAATGTTATAGGAAAAGGTAATAAAGAAAGGACTATATACTTAAATAAAGCTTGTATTAGTGCAATAAATAGTTATTTATCTGTTAGACCAAAAGAAGGTGTTAAAAACGATTCTAAAGCTTCTAATAAAGCATTATTCTTAAGTAAAAGAAAAGAACGAATTAGTAATAGAACTGTACAATATATAGTAGAAAAAGAATTATTAAAAGCAGGACTTGATACTTCTAAATATTCTGTACATAAATTAAGACATACTGCTGCAACTTTAATGTATCAGTATGGAAATGTAGATATAAGAGCTCTGCAGGAACTTTTAGGACATGAAAGTATATCTACTACAGAAATATATACTCATGTAAGCAACGAGCAAGTACGAAATGCCGTAGAAGTAAATCCTCTAGCTAATATACAAAATTAAGGAGATAATACATATGATAAACAAAGTAACAAATATAGCAATAAATCTTATTATTTTTTTAATACCACTGTTAATA
>CALXVN010000003.1 GCA_944392085.1 uncultured Clostridia bacterium
GTCCCCTGTTCAATACAGAGAACATTCCAAGTTAGTAGCCTAATTTATACTGTCCAACTTTTTGGGTTCAGTACAAAATATGAAACTACATCTTTTTTCTATATAAAATTTAAAGATAAATTATATGTTATATAAAGAATATATTTTCATGAATTTGATGTAAAACAAGGATTTAAAGATTATACAGTATAATACATTCCTTGATACAAATTATTTTTTCTTAAATATTTATCCAATCCATTCATAATCCACTTTTTGTGAGAGTTCCAACTTGGTGCAACTAATAAATCTTTTGGCGCATCACCAGAAATTCTATGAATAACTATATTAGGACTTATATGTGTTAAAATATATGCACAATTTTTAAAATATTCATTTAATTCTAATGGAATATACTTTCCTTCTCTATATAGTTTTTCAAGCCCAGTATTTTTTACAATATAGCAAGAGTGTATTTTTAAGCCTTGGATTTTGTGCATATTAATAAAATTAGTTGTTTTTTCTATATCTTCAATAGTTTCATTTGGTAATCCTACCATAATATGAGTTACAACATCAATATTATATTTATTTAAAAGTTCTACTGCTTTTGTAAAATCTTCATTTGAGTAACACCTATTAATTAATTTTCCAGTTTTTTCATTTGCAGTTTGAAGACCAAGTTCTATACAAATGTAGTATTTATCAGCATAATTTTTTAGTAGTTTAACAACACTTTCATTAATACAGTCTGGTCTAGTAGCTATCTCGAGTCCAACAATTCTATTATCAACTAAAGCAGAGTTATATTTTATCTTTAAATTTTCTATAGTATCATAGGTGTTAGTAAAATTTTGAAAATATGCTATAAATTTGTTTGCTCTTCTAGCTTTATAACTTTTAAAATAGTTTTCTACTTGTTCAGTAATATTATCGGTTCTTTTTATGTGTTCTCCTGAACCTTGTTCACTACAAAAAATGCATCCACCAAATTCTTTACTTCCATCCCTGTTAGGACAAGTAAAGCTACCATCAATACAAATTTTTAAAGTTCGTTCACCAAATTTTTCTTTCAAATATTTATTTAAATGCTTATATCTTTCTATTTCTTCCATAATATATAACATTATAGCATAAAATTAAAGCTATTGCTATAGTTTATGCAATAATAAATAGTTATGAATTGTAAACTATATATAATAGTATCATAAAACTTAATATCAGAAATCTAGATATATGTATGTTTTTAGATTTATTTATTTTTTATTGTAATAAAAATATTAAAAAATTTTGCAAAAACACTTGCATTTTATTAATTATTGTATTACAATTTAATCGAAGTGGAGAGAAGTGGTTAAAAGTGGTTAAAAAATGAGGAGGTGTGAAATAAAGTGCTTATCGGTGAATATGAACATTCTCTAGATGCAAAAGGCAGATTGATAATGCCAGCAAAAATAAGAGAAGATATAGGTGAAAAGTTCATAGTAACAAAAGGCCTTGATGGGTGCTTATTTGGATTTTCTCAAAATGAATGGAATAATTTCGAAGAAAAATTAAAAACACTTCCACTTACTAACAAAAATGCAAGAGATTTTGTAAGATTTTTCTTATCAGGTGCAATAGAATGCGAAATAGACAAACAAGGAAGATTTCTTATTGCTAGTAACCTAAGAGAATATAGCAGTTTAGAAAAAGAAGCTGTAATAATAGGTGTAGGAACTAGAATTGAAATTTGGAATAAAGAAAAATGGAAAACTTACAATAGTGATGAAAATATTTCTGCTGATGAAATTGCAGAAAATATGACAATGCTTGGTATATAACTTTATAAAAAGTTTATATAAATTACTAAAGAAAAAATAATAAAATACAAAAGAATTTCTTTAATCCTCATTTGTTTAACAAAAGAAAAGTAAAAAAGTTACAAAAGATAAATATAACTAAAGAAAAAACAAGTAAATACTAAAGAAAAATAATTTAAATTAAAACAAAAGAGTTTTTAAAACAAAAGATATTTTATATAAAGTTCCAAAAGATAAAATGTTGATTGTTTATACATAAAATTAAACCAATGATAAAATTAAAATAAACAAAAGAAGGACAAGCAAAAGATAAATAATTAAATATTAGATAACTAAAGATATCTGCACACAGTTGGTATGTATATACCAACTGCTTGTGCTATAACAAAAAAAGCTTACGAGGTGTAATAATTGGAATTTAATCATAAACCTGTTCTATTAAATGAATGCATAGAGGGATTAAAAATTAAGCCAGATGGGATTTATGTAGATGGAACACTTGGAGGAGCAGGTCATAGTGAGGAAATATTAAAAAAGTTATCAAATAAAGGAATCCTTATTGGAATTGATAGAGATGAAGAAGCATTAAATGCTGCAAAGAAAAGACTATCAAAATACAATAATGTTAAATATATTCATGGAAATCATGATGAAATTGATAAATTACTTTTTCAAATTGGAATAGAAAAAGTAGATGGAATTTTACTTGATTTAGGAGTTTCATCATATCAATTAGATGAAAAAAATAGAGGATTTAGCTATATACGGAAATGCTAAGCTAGATATGAGAATGGATAGAACAGAAGAGTTGACAGCAGAAAAAGTAGTTAATGAATATTCAGAAGAAGAACTTTCAAGAATAATTTTCCAGTATGGAGAAGAACATTTTGCAAAGATAATTGCAAAAAATATATGTGCTAAAAGAAATATTAAGAAAATAGAGACAACAGAAGAATTAGTAGATATAATAAAAAATTCAATACCAAAATCTAAACAAAATGATGGACATCCTGCTAAAAGAACATTTCAAGCTATTAGAATTGAAGTAAATAACGAGTTAAAACCACTTTATGATACAACATTAACTGCAATTAAATTATTAAAAGAAAATGGACGTTTAGCAATTATAACATTCCATTCATTAGAAGATAGAGCAGTAAAAGAAGCATTTATAGAAGCACAAGGGAAATGTACATGTCCAAAAGATTTACCTTATTGTGTATGTAATTATAAAACTTATGGCAAAATTATTACTAAAAAGCCAATAATACCAACTAGAGAAGAACAAGAAGAAAATTCGAGAAGCAAAAGTGCAAAATTAAGAATTTTTGAAAGAAAATAACCAAAAGAGAGGTGAGAATAACTTATGGCAAACAATAGGTATGGCAGATACCAATACGAAACTAGCCCAAGAAAACTAGAGCCAGAATATGAGCCGATTAAAAGGTCATATCCTAAAAAAAAGACTACTACTGTTAGAAAAAAAGAAAGTAAAAAACAAGCTAAAAGAAGTTTAAAAGCTCAAGTAAAAGTAGTAGTATATATTGCTTTAATATTTGCTAGTTTGCTTGTTATAAGTTATAGAAACTCACAAATAAATGAGAAATTTAATTCAAATGCAGCTTTAAAAACAAAGCTTGCATCAATAGAAAAAGAAAATGAGCAACTAAAAGTAAATTTAGAAAATAGCTTGAATTTATCGAACATAGAAAAAACAGCTAAAGAAAAATTGGGAATGCAGAAATTAGATAGTACGCAAAAAGTGTATGTAAGTTTGGATAAAAAAGATTATGTAGAACCTGCAAGCGAAGAGGTTGTTATAGAAGAAGATACAAATTGGTTCCAAAAACTATTAAATACATTATTAGGAAAGTAAAAGACTAAAGTATATGAAAATATTTTAGTCTTTTTTTGGTAGAAAGTTATTGGATAATTATTTTAATAAAAATTATATAGTGACCAGAATAAAATTAAACAAATTGCTTGACAGTAAAAGTAAATAATAATATACTAAAATCAAAATATGAGATATATAAATATAAGAAACTAAAGATACTTATGTAGGTAAATTATATATTTAATAAAGTGAAAAATTAAATATATAATATGCGGAGGATAAAATGGATAAAAAGGATGAAATTATTGATTATTTAATTAAATTTTTAAAAGGCGAAGATTCTGTTCGTTTTAGTGATGGAAGCGGGGCAAAAGGTAGAGGTAGATTAAATAGTAGATTTGAATTATCAAATAGAATGTTATTTGACAATAATTTAGTAACTACAATAAATGGAGTGACTAAAGTAGCACCAGAAATATACGAAAGAATTTCTCAATTAGAAGATAGAAAAGAAATTATATTTTCAGCGCTAAAAGGCAAATATAATGACAAAAGAACTGAGTTAGCTAGAAAAATTTTTGATTACAATCCACTTGCATTTTTATCTAAGGAAGAAATAAGAGAAATTTTAACACCAGAAAAGGTAGAAGAATTAAATTTAAGAAGTTCAAGTGTAGAAAGTTTAATAAGAGCAACTGGAGAGATAGAAAAATATTTAAATTCAAAAACTTTACATGGCTTAAGGTTATCAAATTATAGTATATCAAAATTAATAGAAGAAACTGGAGATATAGAAAGATATTTAAAGCCCGAAATAATAAAAGATGTAGATTACTATGGGGAATATTTTGTACGGCGGACATGTAGCCTATTTAATTAAAAAAACAGGGAAAATCGAACAATATTTGACAAAAGAAAATGTAAGAGCATTTGATATAGGAACTGAACAAATAGTAGAATTAATAGAATCAACAGGGAAAATCGAACAATATTTGACAAAAGAAAAAATACAAGAATTTGGTATACTTTCAGAATACATAGTTAGATTAATAAAAGATACTGGTAATGCAGAAAAATACCTAGATAAAATGGTATTTGGATTATATAGAGAAGATATAGTAGAATTAATAAAGGCCACTGGAAATATAGAAAAGTATTTAACAAAAGAATATAAAGATAGGTTTTTATTTTTTCCTGACCACATAGTAGAGCTAATAAAAGCAACGGGCAAAATCGAACAATATTTGACAAAAGAATATATAGAAGACTTAGAATTAGATGGTTATTATGTTATTGAATTAATCGAAGCAACAGGCAAAATAGAACAATTTATAACTCCTGAAATAGTAGAAGCAGCAAGGCTAGATAGCCACGAAATACGTAAACTAATAGAAAAATCAGGAAGAATAAAACAATGCTTGACACCCGAAATAATAGAAATAGCAGATATGGATGGAGAATATATAGTAAGATTATTATTTGGCCGATATGAACAAAAACTTGCTGATTTTATTGATAATGAAATAGAAAATGGAACAATTGATGCAGGACGAATAATTAAAATGTCCGAAAATATTGAAGAATTTAAAAATTCAAATTCAGGCAGATTGTCAAGAGTTTCACAAGAAATTGCATTTCAAATATATAATTTACCAGAAGAAGAACAAGATAAGGTAATAGAAAGCATAAAAAATATATATTTAACAACAAATTTACCAACATTTGCACAAAATTTTCTTGTATTCAAGCAAATGCATCCAGAATTAATGGGAGTCGATAATGCATTATTTAGTGATAGCTCTTATGGAAATATCCCATCATTAAGTAAGGCTTCTCCAATTCAAAGAAATCATATCATATTTTCTGATTTACTAAGGATAAATATTGAATCAAATAGTAGAAATTTAAGAGATTATTTGTTAATTATAGAAAATGGTGACAGATTGTTTAATATGTTTAAAGTCGGACAATTACAAATAGATGAGAATTTAGCAGAAGATGATAGAAAGGCATTAGAAAAATATAGAGATATTTTAAATACTTTATATAACCAAACTAGTAAAGGAAAAAGAGCAGGAGGAAGAGTAAATTCTAAAAATTTAGGAGAAGATTTAAAAGAATTAGAAAGCTTATTTTCTTCCGATACAAAGATACAAAGAAGTTTACCAGATAGAATAATAAGAATGTTTGGATATTGGGCTGGGTTAAAAGATTTTGAGCAGGCTAAGAAAATAATAGAAGAAATACCAAAAGAAGCAGATAAAAGAAATAGAGATGCAGCTAAAAAAGGAGAGTTTGTTTTAAGAGAAGGAGATTTTGTAAAAGGAATTGAAAATACTGAATATTTTCCTTCAATGTTACAAAATGGAGTTGTAGCTAAAGACTATTTAGGACAAAATTCAAAAAGTGATGGTACACCACTTGACATGGATGTAGAACTTATTGGAAATAATGCCCAAATAAATGTAGCTTCTTCATATACAAATACAGAATCACATAAAAGAAAACTTGGAAAGATTGTTATTGTAATAAAAAATGATGGTAGTTTTGTAGAAACAAGAAATAAACAACGAACAGATGAAGTAGCTGTACAAGAAGTAATAAGGGATAAAACAAAAAAAGAATATTTCTCTAATTCAGGTAATTTATATGGTATAAGAACAGGAATAGGTTCAACTAATATAAGTTATATTATAGTAGACAATTATAAAGAAAGACTAGGATTAGAAATTGCGATGAATGGATTTTACATTCCTATAGTAGATGAAACAGGAAACTTATTATTTACTCCAGAAATGTATGATGAAATTAGAAGAAGAATGCAAGGAATGAGTTATTATGGTATAACTGAATTTGAAGTAGATGCATCAGCAAGAAATGAAGGTACAGAAAAAATTACTGAACTGGTAGAAAAAAATAAAGAGCTTACAAGTAGTAAAAGAAACATGGTATTGCAAACATTAAAAAAAGCTATAGAAGCATGTGGATTTTTAATGTCTGATAAACGAACTTTGGATTTATTGCCAGGTATTGTAGAAGTAATAGATACAGGCTCAACAGGAAGAGGAACAAATGAATTTGGAGAAGGAGATTTCGACTTTATGGTTAGATTAGATAACAAAGTACTTCAAAATCCTGAACAAATTAAGCAAGGAATAAAAAGAGTGCTATCTGCTACATCTAAGCCTGAAGAAGAAGTGGTTACTGGTAATGGTGACTTTAGATACAAAGGAGTTGCTATACAAGGTCTTGCAGATAAAATTGATTTGGATTTAACATTTGTACAGAGAACTGATGAAATAGAATATACAACAGAAGAATGTATAGCAGATCGATTAGAAACAATAAAAAGAAATAATCCAGAAGACTATAAATATGTGGTTGCAAATATATTGCTTGCAAAAAAAGTTTTAAAAACAGAAGGAACATATAAGAAAAAAAGTGCACCAAGTCCAAAAGAGGGAGAAAGCGATACAAGAGGAGGACTAGGAGCTGTAGGAATAGAAAATTGGATATTACAAAATGGCGGTTCTTTTGAAAAGGCTGCAAGAGATTTTTTAAGTGTTTCAAGAACATGTAACAATTTAGATGAATTTAGAGCTAAATATGCAATATGGGATTTTGGAGAAAATTATATGTCAGGAGATAATTATCCTCATGATAATTTTGTAAACAATATGAGTGAACAAGGCTATGAAAAAATGAGAAAAGCATTAGAGGACTATATAAAAGCAATAGAACTAGAAGGAGCTAATGATACTGAAAAGAAAGGTTTAGGAGAAATTGTACAAGAGGATATGAGTGTATTAAATGATACTACGTATATGATATCAGTAGAAAATTTATTAGCTAAAGCAAGGCGGACAAGAAGTATCAAGATAAAATGAAAGGGTAAGATATATAATGGAGAATATTGAATTTAGTAATGCCTGCTATGAAGTTTTAGAAATTTTAAAATATATAAAAGCAGAAGATTTATTAAAAATTCCTAAAGAAGAAATACAAATTCTAAAGAATAATGCTAATTATAACCATAATTTTATTTATGATTCTAAAAAAAATATAAAAGAACAAGAAGTTTCTAAAATGGCAAAAGGAATAATAGCTGTATATTTCTATAAGTATACAGCTTCTGAAAAACAAAAAGAAAAAATAAGGTTAAAACAAGAAAATGATTTAAAACTAAAACAAGGAGAAAATTATTCATATAATGAAATGTTTAAACGAAAAATAAAACAAGAACCTGCAATACCAAATACAGAGTTTAAGCTTATAGAATATAAACCAGAAAAATGGTATATGATAGTAATAAGCAAAATAAAAAAATTATTTAACTCATTGTTAGGAAAGTAAAAGACTAAAGTATATAAAAAATATTTTAGTCTTTTTTTTATGTATTTGAATACAATTATTTAAAGAAAGTAAGCAATAAATATTAATCAATATGGAATTATTACTAAGCTAAACAGCAACTAAAATCTTTTTAAGAAAGGAAAATAGAATGAAACAAAAAAATAATAGAAAGGAGAGCAAAAGAAAAAATAAGGCAAGGTTTAATAAGGAAGAAATAATTAAATTAAAGAAAGAAAATAAGGATAAAGAAGAAAACATAGATAAACTTAAGAAAAAGATGGAGAAAAACCAAAATAAAAAATTTAAAAGCCAAATGAAAAAAGAAAAAACAAAAGTAACCCAAAAATTTAGCGATATAAGTAGAAGAAGAAGGTTCAAAGTATGCATAGTAGTAACTTGCATTATATTTACAATATTTATATTTAGAATTGCTTGGATACAATTTATAGATGGTGATAAATTAAAACAAATGGCTTATGAGCAGCAAAGTTTGGATAGAGCCATAAGTCCAAGAAGAGGAACAATTTATGATGCAACAGGCAAGACTATTTTAGCAGTAAGCAGTACAGTAAATACTATAACTGTAAATCCTAATAATATTGCAAAAGAAGATAAAGAAAAAGTAGCAAAAGCACTTTCTAATATATTTGAACTTGATTATGAAACTGTACTAAAAAAGGTAAAGAAAAACACATCTATTGAAAATATAGCAAAAAGAGTAGAAAAGGAAAAAGCAGATGAATTAAGAATTTGGATGGCAGATAATGATATAGAAGTAGGAATAAATATTGATGAAGATACAAAAAGATATTATCCATATAATAGCTTAGCATCACAGGTAATAGGTTTTTGTGGTTCAGATAATCAAGGATTAGATGGAATAGAGGCAATTTATGAAGATGAGCTACAAGGTGAAAAAGGAAAAATAACAAAAGTAACAGATGCAAATGGTGGAGAAATAGAAGGAGAAGGAGAAAACTATATATCTGCAATAGATGGAAATGATTTAGTATTAAGTATTGATGCAACAATACAAGGTATTGCAGAAAAATACTTAAAAGAAGCTTGTATAGATAATAAGTGTACAGATGGTGGAAATATAATTATAATGAATCCAAAAACTGGAGATATTTTAGCAATGGCAGGATATCCAAATTATAATTTAAATACTCCTTATGATACAATAATAGAAGAATTAGAAACAAACTGGGATAATTTATCTGAAACAGACCAAATAAAAGAAATGCAAAAAGTGTGGAGAAACAAAGCAGTAGCAGATACTTATGAACCAGGTTCAACTTTTAAATTAATTACGGCATCAGCAGCTTTAGAAGAAGGAATTACAACAACAGATAAAGAAGGAGAATTTTGCTGTACAGGTGGAATAACAATTGCAGGTGTTAGAATTAGCTGCTGGCGATATTATAATCCTCATGGTTCAGAAAGCTTAAGGCAAGCACTTATGAACTCCTGTAATCCTGTGTTTATAGGGTTAGGTCAGCAAATAGGTGTAAGTAAATATTATGATTATCTTGAAAAATTTGGACTTCTAAAAAGAACTGGAATAGATTTACCAGGGGAAGCAGGAAGTATATTCTTAAAAGAAGACAAAGTAGGACCAATAGAACTTGCTACAATATCATTTGGGCAAAGATTTGAAATAACACCAATTCAGATGATAACTGCTGTAAGTACAATAGCAAATAAAGGTACATATGTAAAACCACGTATAGTAAAGCAAATAATAGATAGTACTACAGGAGAAGTAAGAGATATTCCAGTAGAAGAAACAGAAGGTGTGATTTCAAAAGAAACTGCAGAAGGAGTTCTAAGCATGATGGGAACGGTTGTAGCAGAAGGAACAGGAAAAAATGCGCAAGTACAAGGATATTCTATAGGAGGAAAAACAGGAACTTCGGAAGATGGTGTAGATACAGGAAAATACGTAACTTCATTTGTAGGAGTAGCACCAGTGTCAGATCCAGAAGCGGTTGTTTTAATTACATTATACAATCCAACAGGAGAGGGAGGACATCAAGGAGGTGGTGTGGCAGCACCAATTGGCTCACAAGTATTAGGAGAAGTTCTTCCATATTTAGAAGTAAAACAAGATAATATCACAGAAGAAGATATAAGAAAAGAGGTAGAAGTTCCAAATTTGGTAGGCATGACAATAAAAGATGCTAAAAAGGTATTAGAAGAATTAAATTTAGGTTTAGAATATGAAGAAGGAGAAGAAGATGTTTCAAATAAGATAATAACAAAGCAAACACCAGTAGATGGAGTTGAAATTTATGAAGGAACAAATGTAATAGTGGAATAAAAAAACAAGAAAAAAATGTCAAACTATGTACAAAAGAAGAATTTAGTTATATAATGTAAACGGCAAATTTTAAAATAATAGGAAAGGGGCTTACTTGCCTATGGAATTAAAAAAAATATTATCAGGATTAGAAGACCTAAAAGTTAAAGGAAATTTAGATGTTAGTATCGAAAATATTAGAAATAATTCTAAAGATGTAATGGAAAATGATATGTTTATAGCAATTAAAGGATATGACTTTAATGGACATGAGCATATTAAAGAAGCAATAGAAAAAGGGGCTAAGGTAATATTAGCTGAGGAAGATGAAGTAACTAAAGAACTAGTAAAACAAATTCCAGAAGAGGTTACACTAGTTACTAGTAAAAACACAAGATATGCTTTAGCAATAGCTGCTTGTAATTTTTATAATAATCCTTCAAAGAAAATGAAATTAATAGGAGTAACAGGAACTAAAGGAAAAACTACAACTACATATATGATAAGAGATATTTTAAAAAAGCATGGTGTTAAAGTAGGTCTAATTGGTACTGTAGCATCTTATGTGAATGATGAAAAAATAGCAGATAATACAAACACAACTCCAGAAAGCTTAGAATTACAAAAAATTTTCAGTAAGATGCTAGAAGAAAAATGCGAAGTAGTTGTAATGGAAGTATCATCACAAAGCTTAAAATTAGATAGAGTTACAGGTTGTGATTTTGATATAGGAATATTTACTAATTTAGCAGAAGATCATATAAGTACAAAAGAACATCCTGATTTAGATGATTATTTCAATTCAAAAGTAAAGCTATTTAAAATGTGTAAAAAAGGTTATATAAATGCAGATGATTATCATGCAGTATTAATACCAAAACTTGTACCAGAATGCAATATATCAACTTATGGAATAGATAATACTTGTAATTTGCTTGCAAAAGATATAACTGTTACAAACCAATATGTTGATTTTAAAGTTAAATTAAATAATAAAAATGAGAGAATTAAAGTATCAATTCCAGGAAGGTTTAGTGTATATAATGCATTAGCTGCAATAGCAATTGCTATGGATTTTGGATGTACAGTAGATGAAATAAAAGAAGTGCTAGAAAATATTAGAGTACCTGGTAGAAGTGAGTTAGTAGATAATAAATTAGGTTTAACTATAATGATAGATTATGCTCATACCCCAGAAAGCTTAGAAAAAATATTATCTTCAGTTAAAATTTATACAAAAGGAAGAGTAATATCAGTTTTTGGATGTGGCGGAGATAGAGATAAAAATAAAAGACCAATGATGGGCGAAGTATCTGGAAGAGTAGCAGATTATACAATAATAACTTCAGATAATCCAAGAACAGAAGTTCCGGAAGAAATTGTAAAACAAATAGAAGAAGGCATAAAAACTACTAATGGAAAATATGAATGTATAGTAGATAGAAAAGAAGCTATGAAAAAAGCAATAAAAATGGCAAATAAGAGAGATATAATAGTTCTTGCAGGAAAAGGGCATGAACAATATCAAGAAATTAATAAAGTAAGATATCCATTTGATGAAAGAGAAATAATAAATCAAATAATAGAAGAAATGACGGAAAATAAATAGACACAGAATGACAAAGGAGGAAATTATATGCAATATCAAAATAAAATATTATTACTGTCTTTTGTTGCCAGTGTAATATTATCATTGATAATTGTACCAATTTTAAGAAAATTAAAAGTAGGGCAAATAGAAAGAAAAGAAGGACCACAGTCACATTTAAAAAAGCAAGGAACACCTACAATGGGTGGAATAATAATGATATTAGTTATAATTGCATTAGGTATTTTTATGTATTATGATTACCAAAAGGATCAAGCAAGCACAGCTATAGCACTATTACCACTATTAGGTGTAACAGTAGGGTTTGGATTTATAGGCTTTATAGATGATTTCAAAAAATTAGTATTAAAAAATACTAAAGGACTAAGCCCAAAAGCAAAAATGATAGGATTATTAATTGTTTCAGTTGCGTATTCTATTATATTGACAAAAGTGCTTAATATAGGAACAGATACATATATACCATTTATAAAAGAATATATGAAATTACCTATTTGGATTTATATACCATTTGCAGTATTTGTTATGCTTGCAACGACAAATGCAATTAATTTAACAGATGGAATTGATGGCTTATCAACAAGTGTTACCACAATAATATTAACTTGTTTAACTGTAATATCAATACTTTTAGGAATAAAAGAAGTAACAATATTTGGTAGCATTTTAATAGGAGCATGTTTAGGATTTTTATTATTCAATTTACATCCAGCAAAAGTTATGATGGGAGATACTGGTTCATTAATGCTAGGTGGTGCGATAGCAAGTATAGCGTTATATATGAAAATGCCTTTATTATTAATAATTTTAGCGATTATTCCAATAATAGAAACACTTTCTGTAATGCTCCAAGTTGCATATTTTAAGAAAACTGGAAATAGAATATTTAAAATGGCTCCAATACATCATCATTTTGAATTATCAGGCTGGAAAGAAAATAAAATAGTATCTGTATTTAGTATAGTAACATTAATATTTTGTATAATAGGGTTAGTTTCTATTTAATAAACGAAAAGATTAAGATTTTGCACTTTTGAAAGGATGGATTTATAGAATGCAAAATAATAAGAAAAGCATAAATAAAGTTAAGAAAAAGCAAGTCGATTTTGTATTGATAATAATTATTTTAATACTTCTATCTTTTGGAATAATAATGGTATTATCAGCTAGTGCACCATCAGCTTTGGCTGAAACAGGAAATAGTTATACATATTTTACAAAACAAGTAATTTTTGCAGTAATAGGTTTAGCAATTATGTGGTTTGTTTCTAAGATAGATTATAGAATATATAAAAAGTTTTATTGGCCGATATATTGGCTATCAGTAGGAGCTTTGCTACTCGTTTTGATTCCGGGACTTGGATATTCAAGTGGTGGAGCAAAAAGATGGATAAACTTAGGTTTTACTCAATTTCAACCATCTGAATTAACAAAAATAGGAATGATTATATTTTATGCAGGATATTTAACAGACCATAAAGATGACTTAAGAAGCTTAAAAAAAGGATTTATATTTCCTCTATTATACATACTTCCACCAATAGCAATAGCATTTGTTATACAAAATCATTTAAGTGTTGGAATTGTAATGAGTGCAATAACATTTGTAATGATGCTAATGGCAGGTTGTAGATTACTTTATTTTATAGTATCAGGCTTGATTTTCGGCGGTGGTGGAATTGTAGCACTACTTACATATTTTTCTATTGCTGGAGATAGTGCAGGAGATGCAAACTTTAGATTTGCTAGAATACTAAACTATATGGACCCATGGCAAGACCCAACAGGTAAAGGTTGGCAACCAATTCAAGGATTGTATGCAATTGGTTCAGGAGGACTATTTGGAGTAGGTTTAGGAGAAAGTAAACAAAAATATCTATATGTATCAGAACCACAAAATGATTATATATTTGCAATACTTGCCGAAGAATTAGGTTTTGTTGGTTGTGTAGCAGTAATAATATTATTTGCTATATTTATATGGAGAGGAATTATAATTGCTATGAAAGCGCCTGATATGTTTGGAAGTTTACTTGCAACAGGAATTACAACACTTGTAATGGTTCAAGTGGCTATTAACATAGGAGTTGTAACAAACACAATTCCAAATACAGGTATGTCATTGCCATTCTTTAGCGCAGGAGGTACAGCACTTATAATATTATTGGGAATGTGTGGAATATTGCTTAATATATCTAAGGCAAAGTCAAAAGTGTAATAAATATATGTTAAAGAAGGTGATTAAGGTTGAAGGCTATAATTGCAGCAGCTGGAACTGGTGGGCATATTAATCCAGGAATAGCAATAGCAAATAAAATTAAAGAAAAAGAAAAGAATTCTGAAATTATATTTATAGGAACTGATAGGGGATTAGAAAATGATTTAGTGCCAAGAGCAGGCTATGAATTAAAAAGAATAGATGCGCATGGAATAGAAAGAAAACTAAATATTCAAAACTTTAAAAATTTGTATGCAACTTTTAAATCAATAGGTGAAGCTAAAGAAATATTAACAAGATTTAAGCCAGATGTAGTAATTGGTATGGGGGGATATATTTGTGTGCCAGTAGTAATAGCAGCAAAAAAATTAAACATACCAGTAGTATTACATGAAAGTAATGCTTTTCCAGGAATTGCTGTAAGATTATTTAAAAATAAAGCAGATAAGATATTAGTTGGATTTGAAGATGCTAAAAAGAGATTAGAAAATAAAGAAAATGTAGTTGTTACAGGAAATCCAATAAGAATAAAAAAATTAGAATTAAGCAAAGAGGAAAAAATAAAAATAATAGAAAGTGTTGGATTAAAGAGTGATAAACCAGTAGTTCTAGCTTTTGGAGGAAGTCAAGGAGCACAAAGTATAAATAGAAGTCTTTTAGAAATAATAGTTAATAAGAAAAATAAAGATTATCAAATTATATGGGCAGCAGGACCAAATCAATATGAAGATATAAAAATTAAATTAAAAGAAGTAAATATGGATATAGACAACCTTGAAAAAGTTAAAATTCTACCATATATATATAATATGGAAGAAATGATGAATGCTTGCGATTTGGTTGTTTCAAGAAGTGGAGCTATGACTATAACAGAAATTTCAGTTGTAGGCAAGCCAGCGATATTTATACCATTTCCGTTTGCTACTGAAAATCATCAAGAATATAATGCTAAAGTATTAGAAAATGTCGGAGCAGCAAAAATAATTTTAAATAAAGATTTAAATTCTGAATCTTTAGGAAAAACGATAAGCAAACTTATAAGCAATAAAAAAGAATTAGAACAAATGGGAAAAAATACTTCTAAAGTCGTTAGAAAAAATGTAGAAGACACAATATATAAAGAGATAAAAGAAACTATTAAAGATAAATAGTTAGTTATAAATTTGGTTTATACAATTTATAGCAGATTTAATTATGTTTTATTGTGAGGTGCAAATATAGTCTGTTATTGTCATAAATATAGTAAATGTCGAAAAATGTCGAATAGAGGTACACGAAAGTTCTTGCTATTCATATGAATTTGTATTATATTAAGAAAGTACGAATTTTTGAAAGGGGGAACAAAAGATGGAGTATAAAAAGAGCTTTTTTGGCAGAGCTATAATAGATAGTTCAGATTCAGAAGAAATAAAAGAAAATGAAAAAATAGAATTAGAGTACTACGAAACACACAATTTATTAGAAGAAAACGAAAGAAAGTATGGAATAGAAATTGTAAAAAAAGATGAAAATAAAGAAAAGTTTAATATTGAATCAAAAATAATTAATAATATATCAAGTAAAGAAAATGAAATAAATAAATTATTAAAGATTTTGATGCTAAACAAAGTAACACCAATATCAGTAGACGATGTAATCTCAGACATGTCAGTTTTGGAATAAACCAAAACTGCTAGGTCTGAGATTATTATATATATTAAAGCATGAAAATTGTAACAACATATTATTAATTAATAATGAAAATTATGTGAATAGCTTGAAAAAAAAGTAAATATACTGTATTATAATAAATAGTCTATTTTTAAAGACAAGATATAAACTTAAGAAAGGAGAAGATAACAAATATATTTGTTATCACTAAATATATATGGCAGATAAATTAATAATTGTTGAATCTCCAGCCAAAGCTAATACGATAAAGAAATTTTTAGGTGGAAGTACTAAAGTTGTTGCTTCAATGGGACATATTAGAGATTTACCAAAATCTAAAATGGGCATAGATATTGAACATGACTTTGAACCAGAATATATAAATATTAGAGGAAAAGGAGACTTAATAAAATCTTTAAAAGCAGATGCTAAAAAAGCAAAAAAAGTATATCTTGCAACTGACCCTGATCGTGAGGGAGAAGCAATAGCATGGCATTTAGCACATATTTTAGATATTCCAGAAGATAGTGTATGCAGAGTTACTTTTAATGAAATTACAAAAGAAACTGTACAAACTTCTATCAAGAATCCAAGAAAGATAGATATGAATTTAACTGATGCACAACAAGCAAGACGCGTATTAGATAGAATTGTAGGTTACAAAATGAGTCCTGTTTTATGGAAAAAAGTAAGAAGAGGATTATCTGCAGGTAGAGTACAATCTGTTGCAGTAAAGTTAATAGTAGATAGAGAAGAAGAAATAGAAAAATTTATTCCAGAAGAATATTGGAATATCTTTGCTAGTCTTTTAGACGAAAATACAAATAAAACATTTACAGCAAAACTATATGGCAAAAATAAAAAGAAAATTGAAATGCATTCTAAAGAAGAAGTAGATGAAATATTAAAAAATATAAAAAATGGAAAATACATTGTAACAGAAGTAAAAAAAGGACAAAAGAAAAGAACTCCAGCACCACCATTTACAACAAGTACAATGCAACAAGAAGCATCAAGAAAATTAGGTTTTACATTAAAGAAAACAATGTCAGTAGCACAAGGGTTATATGAAGGTGTAAAGGTAGAAGAAAAAGGAACAGTTGGTTTAATTACATATATGAGAACAGATTCTACAAGAATATCAGAAGAGGCAAGAGCAGCTGCAAAGAAAGAAATAGTAAAGCAATATGGAGAAGAATACTATGAAAATAGATATTATAAAACAAAACAGAACTCTCAAGATGCACATGAAGGTATTCGTCCAACATACATAGAATTAAATCCAGAAAAAATAAAAGATAGTTTAACTAAAGATCAATATAAATTATATAAATTAATATATAACAGATTTTTAGCAAGCCAAATGCAAGCAGCAGTATATGACACAATTTCAGCAAATATTGATGTAAATGAATATAATTTTAGAGCAAGCGGGCAATCACTTAAATTTAAAGGATTTATGACATTGTATGTAGAAACATTGGATAATAAAACTGATGAAGATGAGGAAGCTTTTGTACCTGATTTACAACTAAATCAAGAAGTGAAAAAACAAAAAATAGAAACAAAACAAAGCTTCACAGAGCCACCACCAAGGTATACAGAAGCAAGTTTGGTAAAAGCATTAGAAGAAAAAGGAATAGGAAGACCTAGTACATATTCTCCAACAATTACAACAATATTAGAAAGAAGATATATAGAAAAAGAGCAAAAACAATTAGTTCCAACAGAACTTGGAAAAGTTGTAAATAAACTTCTTACAGAAAATTTTTCAGATATTGTAAATGTAGAATTTACAGCCAAAATAGAAGATGAATTTGATGAAATAGCAGAAGGAAAAGAAAATTGGAAACAAGTTATAAGAGAATTCTATGGACCGTTTGAAAAAGAAGTAGAAAAAGTAGAAAAAGAATTAGAACACGTAAAATTAGAAGAAGAAGTATCAGATGTACCATGTGATAAATGTGGAAGAATGATGGTTATAAAATATGGAAGATACGGAAAATTTTTAGCATGCCCAGGTTATCCAGAATGTAAAAATGCAAAACCATTAGTAGAAACTATTGATGTACCATGCCCAAAATGCGGTGGAAAAATTGAGGTAAGAAAATCAAAGAAAAAAAGAAAGTTTTATATTTGTGAAAATAATCCAGAAAAATGTGATTATATTTCATGGAATAAACCAAAGAAATAGTTAACGTATAATTAAAGAAAAGACTAGAACTGAAATTCTAGCCTTTTCTTTATATTAGTTTGATAATCATAAAAAGATATGATATAATAACTTACTAGGAAAAAACAAAGAGAGGTCATAAAAAATGAATATAAGCGAAGACCAATATAAGATATTTAAGCAAGTGTTACATACTTTTTATCATAAAGAGCCAGAAAGCATGAATAATGCTCAGAGCAAAGTAAACAATTTAACTATAGAACCACAAATAATATATGACACTTTTAAGAAAACTTTAAAAGCTGAATTTAAAATTGGAAATGAACAATTATACAAAATAAAAAGTTTGCCAGAATTTTTTGAAAGAATGTTAAATAATGAAGAATATAAATATGGTTCAAAACTTGAATTTGTGCATAATAAAGATGCTTTTAGAAAAGAAAATCAAGCACTTTTGGAATTTGTCCTTAAATATGCAGAAATAATAAAATATGCAAATGAAACTGTTGGTAGTTATGGAAAATATATGAGAACTATGAGTAATGAGTATATAACTATATCAAATACAGGACTAGATGAAATTTTTGATGTATTACAAGGAAAAAGTGTATCTTTCATAAGAGATAATTTAGAAGGAAAAATATCATTTGAAAATTCTAATCCAGAAATAAAGTTTATTGTTAAGCAAGAAAAAAATGGAGACTATGTGCTTACACCTAATACAGATATTTTTGAATACGAAATTTTAAAAGGTTCTTTATATACATATATGCTTACTAAAAAATCTTTAAATAGATGTGATGAAGAATTTAAAGAAACTACTCTTAAGTTATTAAATATTTATAGAGAGAATTATACTCAAGGGATAAGATTCAAAAGAGAAGAACTTCCTAAGTTTTGTTCTTTAATATATCCTAAATTAAAAAAACAAGTATCACTTGAAAACTTAGATAAAGCATTAATAAATAAATATGTACCACAAGAATTATTTATAAAACTTTATTTGGATTATGATAAGAATAATTATATTACAGCTGAAATTAAATTTGTATATGGAACTGCAGAGTTTAATCCACTAAAAGAAGAAAATGTATTAGTAGCAAGAGATGTAGCAAAGGAAAATGAATATTTAGATATATTTGTAAATACCGGTTTTATGCTAGACAAAGAAAATAGTAGACTTATTCTAGCAAATGAAGATAAAATATACAGTTTTCTATCTCATGAAATAGAAAACTATATGCAAAAGTTTGAAGTTTTAGTAACAGATAATTTTAAACATAGAGAAATTCGCAAGCCAAAGCTTAGTGGTGTAGGGGTAAAGATAGAAAATAGTTTATTAAAAATAGATTTATCAAAAATGGACTTTGATATAGAAGAGTTAAAAAGTATAATGCAGAAATATACTTTAAGAAAAAAATACTACAGATTAAAAAATGGAAGTTTTCTTGATTTAGAAGAAAATGATACAATGGAATTTATAAGTAGCCTATTAAAAGATGAAGAAATACAGTATAATGAGTTACAAAAAGGAGAATTAGAACTACCTATATCAAGAAGCATGTATTTAGACAAAATTTTAGAAAAATTAGATACTAATATTTCTAAAAGTGATGAATATGTAAAATTAGTAAATCAAATTTCTAATAAAAAAATCGAAGATAAAATGGAAATTCCAAAGAATCTAAATGCAGATTTAAGAAATTATCAAGTATTAGGTTTTAAATGGCTAAAAACATTGGATAATTACAAATTTGGAGGAATTTTAGCAGATGATATGGGCCTAGGAAAAACACTTCAATTACTAGCAGTTATTCAAAGCTATTTAGAAAAAGAAGAAAAAACAAAACCAAGTATGGTGGTTTGCCCAAGTTCACTTTCACTTAATTGGAAAAATGAAATAAATAAATTTACACCTAATATTAAAACTTTAGTTATACATGGTAGTGCAGAAGAAAGAAAAAAACAGATAGAAGAAATAGAAAAATATAATTTAATTATTACATCTTATGATTTACTAAAAAGAGATATAGAAGAATATAAAAAGAAAAATTATAGTTTCAAATATATAATTGCAGATGAAGCACAATATATAAAAAATAATAGTACGCAAAACGCAAAAGCAATAAAAGAAATAAAGTCTGAAACAAGATTTGCATTAACTGGTACACCAATAGAAAATTCGCTTTCAGAACTATGGTCTATATTTGACTTTATAATGCCTGGATATTTATATAGCTACAAAAAGTTTAAAGAGCTGTATGAAATGCCAATAATAAAAGAAAATGATGAAGCCTCAATAAAAAAACTAAAAATGTTAATAGAACCATTTATATTAAGAAGAACTAAAAAAGAAGTATTAACTGAACTTCCAGATAAAACAATAACTGTATTAAATAATGAAATGCAAGATGAGCAATTAAAAATATATATGTCATACTTAGCAAATGCTAAAAAAGAGGTAAATGAAGAAATAAAAGAAAATGGGTTTGAAAAAAGTCAAATAAAAATTTTAGCGCTATTAATGAGGTTAAGACAAATTTGTTGCCATCCATCTTTATTTATTTCTAATTACAAAGGAGAGAGTAGTAAGCTTAATCAGTGCATAGAATTATTAAAAGATGCAATAGCCTCTGGTCATAAAATTTTATTATTCTCAGGATATTCAAGTATGCTAGAAATAATAGAAAAAGAATTAAAAAAAGAAAATATAGAATATTTTAAATTAACAGGTAGTACAAAAGTTGGGGAAAGAATAAAACTTGTAGATGAGTTTAATAATAATGAAAATATAAAAGTGTTTTTGATTTCACTAAAGGCAGGAGGAACAGGGCTTAATTTAATTGGTGCAGATGTTGTTATACATTATGATCCTTGGTGGAATTTATCTGCTGAAAATCAAGCAACAGATAGAACTTATAGAATAGGGCAAAAAAACAATGTACAAGTATATAAATTAATAACTAAGGACTCAATAGAAGAAAGAATTTATGAACTTCAAGAGAAAAAATCAAATTTAGCTAAAGTAATGCTATCAACTAAAGCGACATTTGTAAATAAATTGACAAAGGACGATATAATGGGATTATTTTACTAATATGATAAATATTATGTATATAACAGCAATATTGAAATTGTTTTAACAGTAAGATTTATAAATCTCTATGGAATAAAGTTACCTTTAAAATCTGAAGTAAATAAAGATTAGATGAAGATATAATATTGAAAATTATATCTGATTACTTAAAATATTATCATATTTCAATCATAAAAATGGTGAAAAATAAAATTTGATACTTGAATTTATTGAAACTTATGATATAATAACTATGAAAATAAAAACCATTGAAAAAGCAAAGTAAGTTTATAAAAAATATTTAAAGAGAGATAGGTCAGAGGCTGAGAGCCTATTAATATAATAAACTGAAATTTCACTTTTGAGGTTCTTTTTTGAAAAGTAATATAGATTTTTAACTATATTATATATAATAGTAGAAAAAGACGGGTAGCCCGTTATAGCAAAAAAGAGGTTAATTATTTAATTAATAAATTTAGGTGGTACCACGGTATAGAAAGCTAATCGTCCTATAAAGTCTTAGGAAGATTAGCTTTTTTAAAACAAATGAAAAGTAGCATCTTGCGTTGTCAAATCTCATAAAAATTTTTTCGATGTACAATAGTACTATCTCAAAAATTTTTATTCATTTTCCTAGCAATATACTACTTTTGATTTGCTTTAATTAAATTCTAATATTATATAATTTGAGGGAAGGTTTCTCCCTACTTTGGACAAAAGTATAGAAAAAGGCCTGTCCCCAATCTGACAAGGAGGAAATTATGGAAGAGCAAATTAGCAAAATTAAAGAGGTAGCCGTTATGGAAATAAACAAAGCTACTGATGCAAAAGAATTGGATGAAGCAAGAGTAAAGTATTTAGGTAAAAAGGGTGAGCTTACAGCTATTTTAAGAGGAATGGGAGCATTATCTCCAGAAGAAAGACCTATTATTGGAGGAAAAGTAAATATTGCAAGAGATGAGATTGAAAGCCTAATAAAAGAAAAAGAAGCAGAGTTTGCAAAGGCAGAACTTGAAAGAAAGTTAAAAGAGGAAACAATTGATATTACATTGCCATCTACTAAAGTTAAAAGAGGAAGTAAGCATCCATTAAATAGAATAATTGAAGAGGTAGAAGATTTATTTGTTTCTATGGGATATGATGTTGTAACAGGTCCAGAACTTGAAACAGATGAATATTGTTTTGAAAGATTAAACTTACCAAAGGGACATCCAGCAAGAGATATGCAAGATAGTTTCTATATTACATCAGAGTATTTATTAAGAACTCAAACTTCTGCAGTTCAAGCAAGAACAATGATGGCAAATGAGGAAAAAGGTTCTATAAGGGTTATATGCCCAGGTAAAACATATAGAAGAGATGATGATGCAACACATTCTCATCAATTTAGTCAAGTTGAAGGTTTAGTTATAGATAAAAATATTTCTTTAGCTGATTTAAAAGGTACTTTAGAAGTATTTGTTAGAAAAATGCTTGGGGAAAATCTTGAGCTTCGTTTTAGACCAAGTTACTTTCCATTTACAGAACCATCATATGAGGTTGATGTAAGTTGTTTTAAATGCGGAGGAAAAGGATGTAATTTATGTAAGCAAACTGGATGGATAGAAGTTCTAGGTTCAGGTATGGTTCATCCAAATGTATTAAAAATGGGTGGGTATGACCCAGAAGTTTATAGTGGATTTGCATTTGGTACAGGACTAGACAGATTAGCAATGTTTAAATATGGAATTACAGATATTAGATTATTGTATCAAAATGATGTGAGATTTTTAAATCAATTCGACAGATTAGACCGATAACTTATAATTTTTTAACTTTAATTTAACTAAAAATTAGAAGTTAAATTAAAAGATATATAGAAGAATAATAATTAGATTTAGTTAGATAAAAAATAAAAGTTATTTATATAAGAAAATATGAGGAGTGTCCCTTTTGTCCAAGTTTTTGAACTGAAAGGAGTGTCCCTAAAGGAGGAAAAAATGAAACTAAGTAAGAATTTCGTAAAAGACTATGTTGATATAGATGTAGATATTAAAACTCTTGCAGAAGATATGACAAAAGTAGGAAATGAATATGATGAAGCAGGAAAATTAATAAATGCTACAAAACTTGTAATTGGTGAAGTAAAAGAATGTGAAATGCACCCAGAATCTGACCATTTACATGTATGTAAAGTAGATGTTGGAACAGAAGTTTTAGATATAGTTTGTGGTGCACCAAATGTTAGAAAAGGCCTTAAAGTTATAGTTGCTTTAGTTGGTGCAGAGCTTCCAGAAATAACTATAAAAAAAGGAAACATTAGAGGGCAAGAATCAAATGGAATGCTTTGTTCTATGCTAGAGCTAGGTATGGAACATAAGTATGTAGATGAAGTAGACAAAACAGGTATACATGAATTACCAGAAGATGCACCAGTTGGAGAAGAGCCTATTAAATATATGGGATTGGATGATGAGGTAATTGATTTTGATTTAACTGCAAACAGAGGAGATTTATTAAGTATACTTGGTATGGCTTATGAAATAAGTGCTATATATGATAAGAAAGTAAAAGAGATTGATTTATCTCATAAGGAAAATAGCGAAGATATTAATGACACCTTCAAAGTAGAAGTAAATACAGATAATTGCTCTATATTCCTAGCTAGAAAAGTAAAAAATATAAAGATAGGAGAAAGCCCAGCTTTTATAAAAAATAGATTAATAGCTTCAGGTATTAGACCAATTAACAATGTTGTAGATATAAGCAATTATGTGATGCTTGAAACAGGCCAACCACTACATTTTTATGATGCAGATACTTTGAATGGAAAAATAGAAATTAGAATGGCAAAAGAAGGAGAAAAACTTACTACACTAGATAATATAGAAAGAACTTTATCTAAAGAAGATATAGTTATATCTGATGGAGAAAAAGCTATTGGCCTTGCTGGTGTTATGGGAGGATTAGAAACAGAAATTACTAATAACACTAAAAATGTAATTATTGAATCAGCAATTTTTGACGGAGTAAAAGTAAGAAAAACCTCAAAAGAAATTCTAAGAAGTGAAGCAAGTTCTAGATTTGAAAAAGGATTAGATCCAAATAGAACTTATATGGCCATAGAAAGAGCTTGTAAATTATTAGAAGAATATGCTAAAGGAGAAGTTGTTGGAGGAATAGCTAAATTCGATAATTCTGATAAAGAAAATAGAAATATAGAAATATCTTTTAAGAAAATAAATGATGTTCTTGGAATGGAAATAGATAAAAAAGATGTATTAGATGTATTTAGAAGACTTAGTTTTAATGTAATAATAAACGGAAAAGAATCTGATTTCTCAGAAACAGAGCAAGAATTAGAAAATGTAGAAGAAATAACAGTATCAGTTCCAAGAAGAAGAGGGGATATCTCTATAAAAGAAGATTTAATAGAAGAAGTTGGACGTATATATGGTGTTGATAACATTGTTGGAAAACTTCCTCAAATGCCTTTAAAAGAAGGAAGTTACGATAAAGTAAATCGCGGAATAAGAAATAAAATGGTAGACTTAGGCTTAAATGAAACTTTATCATATATTCTAGTAAATGACAAAGAAGCAAAATATTTTACTAAAGATGAAACAGAGGTAGTTAAACTACTAGATCCAATGAGTGAAGATAGAAATACTTTAAGACATAGTATTTTACCATCTCTTTTAAAAATATATGAATATAACAAAGCAAGAAATAATAAAGATGTATCTATATTTGAAATAGGAAAAACATTTTATAAACAAGCAGAAGAGTATGGAGAACATAATAAAATAGCAGCTCTTATGACAGGAGATTTCTATTTAGGTGTAAATAATAAAAAACAGGTAGATTTCTATGTTATAAAAGGAATTGTAGAAGAATTACTAGATTATTTAGGCTATGAAAGAAGATATAGCTTTGTTGTAAGAGAAAATCAAATGCCAGAGGAATTACATCCAGGTCAATCAGCATTAATTTCTGTAAATAATGACATAGTTGGTATAATTGGAAAAATACATCCATCCTTAGTAAAAGAAAATGTTTATGTATTTGAGATAGATTTGGATAAATTATTAGATAAAAAAGTAGGAAAAATGAAATACAAAGAATTTTCAAAATTCCCTAGTGTTAAGAAAGACTTAGCAGTAGTAGTAGATAAAAATATTACTTCAGAAGATATTATAGCATTAATCAAAAAAGCAGGAGGTTCTAGCTTAGATGGTATAGAGGTGTTTGATGTATATACTGGAAAAGGAATAGATGAAGACAAGAAGAGTATTGCATATTCATTAACATTTGAAAAAATGGATAGAACATTAACAGATGAAGAAATTAATGAAAGCTTAAATAAAATAATAGATATGCTAGAAAAAAAATTAGGTGCAGAGCTAAGAAAATAATGCGCAATTGGGGACGTACACCTTTTGCGCATTGGATTAAATAGTATTATAATTAAGTATAATTGTGGTAAAAAATATATAAAATGCGCAAAAGGTGTACGTCCCCGATTGCGCATTTTAGAAAGGAATATATGTATGGCAAGAAACAGAAGAAATGTAAGAAGAATAAAAGGGATAAAAGATGTAATAACAAATAAAACTTTTTTAATAATAGTTAGTATTTTGTTAGTGGTTATTTTTGCAAGTATTGGAATCAATCAGTATAGAAGATACCAAGATAAAGAAGTTATGGCAAAAGAAAGAGAGGAGCTAAATAAACAAACTCAAGAAATGTTTGCAAGTTTAAATGACAAGATTGCTCAAACAAATAAAAATATATCTGAAGCAGATAGTATAATAAAAATGTCTGCAGTAGGTGATATTTTGTGCAGTGAAGCAATGATTGAAGATGCATATAATAGTGAAAAAAATACATATGATTTTTCACACATGTTTGGAAATGTATCAAATTATATAGATGATGCGGATATTATTATGGGAACAATGGAAACAGGAATAGTATCTTCAAATTACAATGACAAAAGAGCACCTATAGAATTTGCTAAAGCAGTAAAAGAATCAGGAGTAAATCTTGTTACAATAGCACATAACCATAGCTTAGATAACGGTGTAGATGGGCTTCAAGAAACAAAAGAGAATTTGAAAGAGTTAGGAGTTGATGTTGTAGGTGATAAACTAGAAGATACAAATGCAGTTATTATTAAAGAAGTAAAAGATACAAAGATAGCATTCTTGACATATACTTGTTTGATGGATAATAAAAATCAAAGGACAAATGAAGAATTAAACTGTGTAAATATGTATAGTGAAGAACAAGCTAAATCTGATATAGAATATGCTAAAGAAGAAGGAGCAAAATATATTTGTGTAATGATACACTGGGGAGACGCAATATCTAGTAACGTAAATGATGAACAAAAACAAATTGCACAATTTTTGGTAGACAATGGGGTAAATATGATACTAGGAGCACATCCATCAGTAATGCAAGAAATGGAAGTAGTACAAAATGAAGAAGGGAAAAATGTTTTTATAGCTTATTCAATAGGTACATATATTTCTACATTATCTGCCGAAGAAACTAGAGCAGAATTAGTTTTAAACATACAACTTGCCAAAAGTGGAAAAAGTGGAGAAATATATTTAACTAAAGTTGATTATACTCAGTTAAATATGGTAGATAATGGAGAAAATGCAGAAAATAGATTTGTATTAAAAGCAGGAAAGGAATAGATTTATGAAAGTAGGATTTGTGTCATTAGGATGTAGTAAAAATTTAGTAGATACTGAAAAAACAATAGGAATTTTTAAGTCAAACGAATATGAAATTGTAAATAATCCAAAGGAAGCGGAAATTATTGTAATAAATACTTGTGGATTTATTGAATCTGCAAAAGAAGAAGCTATAAATACTATTTTAGAAATGGCAGAATACAAAAAGAAAAAATGTAAGTACCTAATTGCCATGGGCTGCCTAGTAGAAAGGTACAAAGATGAACTAGAAAAAGCACTTCCAGAAGTGGATTTGTTTATTAAATACAGTGAATATAATTTTCTATGGGAACAAATAGAAAATCTACTTGGAGATAATAAAAATAAAGAAAAATATAAAGAATTTGACAAAGTGGAAGACAGAGTAATTTCAACTGGAGATAATTTTGCATATTTAAAAATTGCAGATGGATGCAGTAATAGGTGTACATATTGTGCTATACCATACATAAGAGGACCACAAATTAGTAGAAAAATGGAAGATATAATAAAAGAAGCTGAAAAATTAGTGGAAGAAGGATATAAGGAGCTTATACTAATAGCACAAGATACTACAAAGTATGGAATAGACATCTATGGAAAGCCAAGACTAGCAGAACTATTACAAGAACTATGCAAATTAGAAAAGTTACATTGGATAAGATTTCTATATGCATATCCAGAAACAATTGATGATGAATTAATAAAAGTTGTAAAAGAAAATGATAAAATATGCAAATATTTTGATATTCCAATACAACACATATCAGATACTGTTTTAAAAAGAATGAATAGACAAAGTAATGGAAAGACAATAAGAAATTTAATTCAAAAATTAAGAAAAGAAATTCCGGAAGTAGTTATAAGAACTACAGTTATGGTAGGTTTTCCTGGGGAAACTAAAGAAGATTTTGAAGAATTATATGACTTCCTAAAAGAAGCAAGGTTTGATAAATTAGGTTGTTTTGCATATTCTAAAGAAGATGGAACGCCAGCTGCTAGAATAAAAGAGCAGATACATCCTATGACTAAGAAGAGTAGATATAATAAAATAATGAGCCTGCAACAAGAAATTTCAAAGGAAAATTTGAAAAAACAAATAGGAAGAAATGTAGAAATCTTGATTGAAGATAAATCATTTGATGGGAAAATATATGTAGGAAGAACATATATGGATGTACCAGAAATTGATGGTATAACATACATAAATACAGATAAAGAATTGCAAATAGGAGATTTTATCAAAGGAAAAATAATAGATGTAAGTAATTATGATTTGATAGTGAAATGAAAGGAAAATTAAAAAGTTAAAATAATTAAATATAAGTTTGATAACCAATAAATCCAACTCAATGAGAGTTGGATTTATTGGTTGTAAATTGTCAAGCAAAAATTAACATTTTAGTAATAAGTTAATATATAAAAATAATTTTGACTACTTAGTTTAAAAGATGAAATTTGATAATATATATGATATAATTTCATACAAAAAAATAATTAGAAAGGAATACAAATGAATTCAATAAAGATAGTAGCAAGTGGAATTTATTTGCCAGAAAATTCAATAGAAAATGCTTATTTAAATAATAAATTTAATTTAAATGATAACTGGATATATAAAAGAACAGGTATACAAAAAAGATATTGGGCAGAAGAGGAAAGCATGTTAGAAATTGCAATTAAGTCAGTAGAAAAAATCTTAGAAAACACAAAAATAAATATTCAACATATAGGACTTATAATGGTTGCATCTACTAAATTTGAAGATAGTATGCCAGGAATTTCATTTGGAATACAAAAAAAATTAGATATTAAAAATTGTATGTGTATGGATTTACTAGCAGGTTGTAGTGGATATATAAATGCGATGGATATTGCAAAAAAATATGTTGAAATAGATGAAGTTAAATATGCATTAGTAATAGGAGTAGAAAAATTATCTAAGTACATGAATAAAGAAGACATAAATACAGCAATTCTTTTAGGAGATGGAGCAGGAGCTACGCTTATAGGAAAAGCAAAAAATAAAATGTATTCAAAAAATATTGAAAGTATAGGACAGGACGGAGATATTTTAACATGTAAAGAAAATGAAAAAGTATATATGGATGGCAAGAAGATATACAAATTTGCCACAGCAAGAGTAGCTGAAAATATAAATGAATTGTTAAAAAAAGAAAATTTAAATATATCACAGATTAAATATATAGTTCCACATCAATCTAATTCAAGGATTATAGATAGCATTGCACAAAAAATTGGTGCAAAAAAAGAGCAAATGTATGTAAATATAGAAAATGTTGGAAATACATTTAATGCTAGTATACCAATTGCTTTAAATGAAATTATAGACAAAAATCTATTAAAAGAAAAAGATAAAATAATTCTAGTAGGATATGGTGGAGGACTTAATTTAGGAAGTATATTAATTGAAATATAAATTTTTCGACCGTTTGGTTAGGTATAATGCAATGGAATAAGATATATGATATAATGCTCTATGAAAAGTTAATTTACATTAAATGTAAAATAAGGAAAGGACAAAATATGAAGATAGGATACATATTTCCAGGACAAGGTACACAAGTAGTTGGAATGGGAAAAGATTTATATGAAAAATATGATGAAATAAAAGATGTATATAGAAGAGTAGATGAAGCTTTAGGAGAAAATGTTGAAAGCATAACATATAATTTAAGCCAAGAAGAATTAAATGAAACAAAAAATACACAAATTGCAATATACACAATGAGTATGGCAATTCTAGAAATATTAAATAAAGAAGGAATAAAACCAAATGCTACAGCTGGACTTAGTTTAGGAGAATATAGTGCACTAACTTGTGCTAATTCTATTTCACTAGAAGAAGGTGCAAAAATTGTAAGAAAACGTGGAACTTTCATGAAAGAATTAGCACCGAAAGGTAATTGGTTAATGGCTGCGGTTATAGGACTAGAGGATGAGAAAGTAGAAGAAGCTTGCAAAAAAGTAGAAGATGGATTTGTAAGAGCAGTAAATTATAATTGCCATGGTCAGGTAGTAGTATCAGGTGAAAAAGATGCTGTAATAAAAGTTATGGAAATAGCAAAAGAACTGGGAGCAAGGAAAGTTATCGAACTTAAAACAACTGGACCATTTCATACAGAAAAATTAGAAGAAGCATCAAATGCATTAAGAAGAGAGTTAGAGAAAATAAAATTAGATAAATGCAAAATTCCAGTTATAAAAAACATAAATGGAGAAGAATATGATGAAAATGACAATATGGTAGATATTTTAGCAAAACATGTAATGAGCCCTGTAAAGTTCAGAAAATCAATAGAAACAATGCTAAATCTAGGAATAGATACATTTGTTGAAATAGGACCAGGAAAAACATTATCTGGATTTGTAAAAAAAGTATGTAAAGAAAGAAATATTGAAGTAAATGTACTAAATATAGAAGATGTAGAAACACTTGAAAATGCTTTGAGAATTTTGAAAAGTACTAAAACTATAAAATAAGAGATATTCAAAAATTGGAAAGAATATTTTAATTATTTTACAACTAGATTTGTGATTAGAAAGGAATGTGAAATAAATATGAGTGAAAATAAAGTCGCACTAGTTACAGGCGCTACAAGAGGAATAGGAAAAGAAATTGCACTAGAACTTGCTCAAAATGGGTTTGATATAGCAGTAAATTGCAGAAATAAAGAAAATGCACCAGAAGAGTTAAAAAAAGAAATTGAAAGCTATAATGTAAGGTGTGAATTTGTGGAAGCAGATGTTGCAAATTTTGAACAATGTGAAAATATGGTTAAAGAAACTATAGAAAAACTAGGAAGAATAGATGTGCTTGTAAATAATGCAGGAATTACAAAAGATGGATTAATAATGAGAATGAAAAAAGAAGACTTTGAAGCAGTAATTGATATAAATCTAACAGGAACATTTAATGTTACAAGAAATGTTATTCCATATATGATAAAACAAAAAACAGGAAGAATAATTAATTTATCATCAGTAGTGGGGGTAGCAGGAAATGCAGGTCAAACAAATTATTCTGCATCAAAAGCAGGAATAATTGGTTTTACAAAAAGCCTAGCAAAAGAAGTTGCAAGCAGAAACATATTAGTAAATGCAATAGCACCTGGATTTATAGATACAGATATGACAAAAGTATTATCAGATTCTGTAAAAGAAGAAATAAATGCACAAATTCCATTAAAAAGAATGGGAACAGCAAAAGAAGTGGCAAAGGTTGTAAAGTTCTTGTCATCAGAAGATAGCTCATATATTACAGGGCAGGTTATAAACATAGATGGTGGAATGGTAATGTAAAAGTTAGAAGATAATTATTTTGGGCGTTGTTACACAAGTTTAAAATTTAATCGACGTACAAGGAGCACGCCTCATAAATTTTAAACTTGTGTGCCTAGCCCAAAATCAATTCTTTTCTAAATTTAAAATTAAAAAGAATTAAATTTTGCCTAGCAATACTAGTTTCTTTTTAATAGCTAAATTATAAATAAAATGAAAGGATACTAAAATGGAAAGAAGAGTTGTTATTACAGGACTTGGAGCAATAACTCCAATAGGAAATAATGTAGAAGAATTTTGGAAAGGAATAAAAGAAGGAAAATGTGGAATCGGTGAAATAACACATTTTGATACAACAAATTACAAAGTAAAATTAGCAGCAGAAGTAAAAGGATATAATCCAGAAGAATATTTTGATAGAAGAAATGCAAAAAGATTAGATACATTTTCTCAATTTGCTATTATTGCTGCTAAAGAAGCTTGGAATGATAGTAAATTAGATAAAGAAAAAGAAGATATGGAAAGAGTAGGAGTAATTTTAGGTTCAGGAATAGGTGGATTAGAAACAATGGAGAAAGAAATGTCTAATCTTCATGAAAAAGGACCAGATAGAGTTTCTCCAATGTTTATTCCTATGAATATTGCCAATATGGCTGCTGGAAATGTAGCAATAGAATTGGAGATTAAGGGAGAATCTATAGCAATGGTTACAGCCTGTGCATCAGGAACTCATTGCATAGGAGAGAGCTTTAGAATGATAAAAAATGGATATCAAGATATAGTAATATCTGGTGGAACAGAAGCAACTATTACTCCAATTGGAATAGCAGGTTTTACAAACATAAAAGCACTTTCACAATCAAACGATAAAAACAGAGCAAGCATTCCATTTGATAAAGAAAGAAGCGGATTTGTTATGGGAGAAGGTGCTGGAATAGTAATATTAGAGGAATTGGAGCATGCAAAGAAAAGAGGAGCAAAAATTTATGCAGAAGTAGTAGGCTATGGAGCTACATCAGATGCATATCATATAACTTCACCTGCGCCAGAAGGAGAAGGTGGAGCAAGAGCAATGAAGATTGCAATGCAAGAAGCAAATGCAAAACCAGAAGATATTACATACATTAATGCACATGGAACTTCAACACATTTAAATGATTCTTGCGAAACAATGGCTATAAAAACAGTTTTAGGAGAGGCTAGCAAGAACGTAATGGTAAGTTCAACAAAGGGGCATACAGGACATTTACTTGGTGCAGCAGGAGGAGTAGAAGCAGTTGTGTGTGCAAAAGCAGTAGAAGAAGGATTTGTTCCAGCTACAATAAATTATAAGGTACCAGATGAAGAATGTGATTTAGATATTGTACCAAATGAAGGAAGAAATGTGGATATAAAATATGCTATGTCAAATTCATTAGGATTTGGTGGACATAATGCAAGTATTTTGCTAAAAAAATATGAGTAAAAATTAAAAATAAACTTCATCTTGCGTTGTTAAAATTTAGATAAAAAATCCTCGATGTACAAAAAGTACACCTCCGGTTTTTTACTAAATTTTGCCTAGCAATATTCGTTTCTTTTTAATTTTAATTAATCTAAAGTTAGGAGTTAAAAAATGAATTATGAAGATATAAAAAAGTTAATTGATGATATGGGAAATTCTAAAATAGATGAATTAAATATAGAATTTCCAGAAGGAATAAAAATAAGTATGAAAAAAGATAAAGCACCAGCTGCACCAATTGTTCAAACGGAGCCAGTACAATTTATAAATGTTCCTGAAAAAAAAGAAGAAAAGCAAGAAATAAATAAAAAAGAGGAATATAAAATAGTGAAATCACCAATGGTTGGAACATTTTATTCAAAATCTTCACCAAATGCTAAGGCCTATGTAGAAATTGGTCAAAGAGTAAAAAAAGGTGATGTACTTTGCATAGTAGAAGCAATGAAATTAATGAATGAAATAGAATCAGAGTTTGATGGAGAGGTAGTAGAAATTTGTGTAAGTGATGGAGAGATGGTGGAGTATGGTAAGCCATTATTTAAAATAAAATAGGAGGAGAAAATTATGTTAGATATAAATGAAATAATGAAAATAATTCCACAAAGGCCTCCGTTTTTAATGATAGATAAGGTGGAAGAATATGTACCAGGGGAAATGGCAATAGCATATAAAAATGTATGTATAAATGAACCACATTTTGAGGGACATTTCCCAGGAAATCCTATAATGCCAGGAGTTTTAATTGTTGAAGCTTTAGCACAAACAGGAGCTGTAGCAATCCTTTCAAAAGAAGAAAACAAAGGCAAAAATGCATTATTTGGTGGAATAGATAAACTTCGTTTTAAGAAGCAAGTATTACCAGGAGATGTTTTAAAGCTAGAGGTTAAAATTATAAAACAAAAAGGTCCAATAGGAGTAGGAGAAGCTGTAGCAACAGTTGATGGAAAAGTTGCAGCAAAAGGAGAATTAACTTTTGCAATTGTGTAATATAAAGGAGAATAACATGTTAAAAAAAGTATTAATTGCAAACAGAGGAGAAATTGCTGTAAGAATTATTAGAGCATGTAAAGAATTAAATATAAAAACGGTTGCAATATATTCAGAAGCAGATAAAGATGCACTACATACCAAACTTGCAGATGAAGCAGTTTGCGTAGGACCTGCACCATCTGCAAAAAGTTACTTAAATATTCAAAATATATTAGAAGCAGCTTGCAGAAGAAATTGCGATAGTGTACATCCAGGATTTGGTTTTTTATCAGAAAATGCAAGTTTTGCTAAAATGTGCGAAGAAAGTAATTTGAAATTTATAGGTCCTTCATATAAAGTAATTGATTTAATGGGAAATAAATCAAATAGCAAAGAATTAATGAAAAGTGCAAAAGTACCAGTAGTTCCAGGTTCAGAAGGATGTGTAGAAACTGTTAAAGATGCCATTAAATGTGCAAAAGAAATTGGGTACCCTGTACTTCTTAAAGCATCTGCTGGTGGTGGTGGAAAAGGAATAAGAAAAGTAGAATTTGAGTCAGAAATGGAAAATGCTTTTAACTTAGTAAAGCAAGAAGCAAAAATATCTTTTAATGATGATTCAATATATATAGAAAAATTTATAGTAAATCCACGTCATGTAGAAATGCAAATCCTAGCAGATGAACATGGTAATGTAGTTCATTTAGGAGAGAGAGATTGCAGTGTACAAAGAAGAAATCAAAAAGTATTAGAAGAGAGTCCTTCAATGGTACTTACAGAAGAGTTAAGAGCAAAAATGGGAAAAGCAGCAATAAGAGCAGTTAAAGCTTCTGGATATACTAATGCTGGAACAATAGAATTTTTAGTAGATAAAGATAAAAACTTCTATTTCATGGAAATGAATACAAGAATACAAGTAGAACATCCAGTAACTGAAATGGTAACAGGAATAGATATAGTAAAAGAACAAATAAAAATTGCATCAGGAGAGAGTTTAAGCTTTTCTCAAAAAGATATTACTTTTAGAGGACACGCAATAGAATGCAGAATAAACGCAGAAAATCCAGATAAAAACTTTAGACCATGCCCAGGAAAAATTACAGAATTAAATTTACCAGGAGGAAATGGTGTAAGAGTAGATACTGCAGTATATACAGGCTATACAATTCCGCCAGTATATGACTCAATGATAGCAAAAATTATAGTACATGCAGAAGATAGAAATGCAGCAATAGCAAAAATGAAAAGAGCATTAGAAGAATGTGTAATAGAGGGAATTGATACAAACATAGACTTTTTATTTAGAATATTATCAAATGAACATTTTAAAAATAATGAGTATGATACATCATTTATAGAAAAATTTATCTGATTTGTCGCGATAGGGACAGGCCTTTTTGCGACATTTTAGTTAAATAAATTTAGAACAAATAAAAATGTCGCAAAAAGGCCTGTCCCTATCGCGACAAAAGGAGAAAAAATGGTAATCGATAAAATAAAGAAAAGAATTGAATATGATAATGAGGATATAGGTAAAAAAGACGAACATAGAAGTGACATACCAGTAGGAAAATGGGTTAAATGCAGTAAATGTAAAGAAATCTTGTACAAAGATGATTTACACAAAAATTATAGTGTATGTCCTAATTGTGGTAATCACTTTAGATTATCTAGTAGAAGAAGAGTTGAGCAAATAATAGATGTAGGTACTTTTCGAGAATTTGATTTAAAAATAAAAACAAATAATCCATTAGAAATGGAGGACTATATTAAAAAATTAGATATTTTAAAAGAAAAAACAGGACTAGATGAAGCTGTAAAATGTGGCATTGGAAATATAAATGATGAAAAAGTCGTAATATGCGTAATGGATAGTAATTTTATGATGGGAAGTATGGGAAAGGTTGTTGGAGAAAAAATAACATATTCAATAGAAAAGGCTATAGAGTTAAGCTTACCAGTTATTATATTTTGTGCATCTGGTGGAGCTAGAATGCAAGAAGGAATTGTTTCTTTGATGCAAATGGCTAAAACTTCAGCAGCAGTTCAAAAATTAAATAAAGCAGGTTTACTATATATATCAGTATTAACAGATCCTACCTATGGAGGAGTTACAGCAAGTTTTGCAAGTCTTGGAGATATTATATTGGCAGAGCCAAATGCAATGATAGGATTTGCAGGGCCAAGAGTTATAAAGCAAACAATAGGAGAGGATTTGCCAGAGGGATTTCAAACAGCAGAGTTCCTATTAGAACATGGTTTTGTAGATAAAGTGGTAGAAAGAAAAGAAATGAAAGATACATTATACAAATTAATAAAATTTAATAAAGTATAATGAGAAGGGATTGATAAAAATGTCAAAAGTAACTGCATGGGAAAAAGTGAAAATTGCAAGAGAACCTGATAGGCCAACAGCTTTAGATTATATAGAAAACATATTTGACGATTTTATAGAACTTCATGGAGATAGATATTTTAAAGATGATAAATCAATAGTTTGTGGACTTGGAAATATAGGAAAGCAAAATTATACAATAGTGGCAGAACAAAAAGGAAGAAATACCAAAGAAAATATAGAAAGAAATTTTGGAATGCCTAATCCAGAAGCATATAGAAAAGCCTTAAGATTTATGAAACAGGCAGAAAAATTTAAAAGGCCAATAATAACGTTTATTGATACAAAAGGTGCATATCCAGGACTTGGGGCAGAAGAAAGAGGTCAAGGAGAGGCTATTGCAAGAAATTTAATGGAAATGTCAGATTTAAAAGTGCCAATTATTGCAATAGTAATAGGAGAAGGTTCAAGTGGAGGAGCACTAGCAATAGGAGTAGGAGATAGGATACTGATGCTTGAAAATGCTGTTTATTCTATACTTTCACCTGAAGGATATGCTAGTATATTATGGAAAGATAGTTCAAGAGCAGAAGAAGCAGCAGAAAAAATGAAACTTACGGCAGAAGATTTGTTAGATTTAGGAGTAATTGATGAAGTTATAAAAGAGCCAAAAGGAAATGCAAAACAAGATGTAGAAAAGATGTCAAACATAATAAAGAAAAAAATAATAGAAAATATAAAAGAATTAAAGAAATTAGATATAGACGAACTAACAGAAAGAAGATATAAAAAATTTAGAAATATGTAGGATGAAATAGGACAATTGGGGACGGGCTTATTTTGTCCTAAGAAACGGGAGGAATTTATAATGTTATTAGAAAATAAAACAATTTTAATTATGGGGATTAGAAATAAATGGAGTATTGCATGGGGAGCAGCTAGGTCAGCTGCAGATAATGGTGCAAAAGTTCTATTTACTTTTATGGGAGAAGAGAATAGAGAGAAAATAGAGGAATTAATTTCAGAAATTCCAAATAGTAAAGCATATACTTGTAATGCTTCAAGCGACGAATCAATAAGAGAATCTTTTGAAAAAATAAAAGAAGAAAATGGAAAGATAGATGGTATATTACACAGTATAGCTCATGCTAATACAGAAGATTTAAGAAATGATTTTATAACAACAAGTAGAGAAGGGTTTTCTCATGCAAACGATGTAAGTGCATATTCATTTGTTGCTGTTGCTAGAATAGCAGATGAATTAGAACTTTTAAATGAAGGAGCAAGCTTAGTATCATTAACATATTATGGATCAACTAAAGTACTTCCTGGATATAATGTAATGGGAGTGGCTAAAGCAGCATTAGAAACTAGTGTAAGATATTTAGCAGACAATTTAGGAAAGAAAAATATTAGAGTGAATGCAGTTTCAGCAGGACCAATAAAAACCTTATCAGCAAAAGGAATAAAAGATTTTGGAAGTATTTTAGGTGTAGTAGAGGAAAAAGCACCACTAAAAAGAAATGTAACAACAGAAGAAGTAGGAGATGTAGTATCATTTTTATTTAGTAAAATGTCATCAGCAATAACTGGTCAAATAATATATGCAGATAATGGATACAATATAATGGGAATTTAAGAAAAGTGAGAAATTTGGGTCTGCCCCCCAATTTTCTCACTTTTCTTTTATACTAGTAAATTAACCGAGCCCTTCCACTATTACCAGAATGTTCATGAATGTATTTCATTTTTGTTGCCATACCACCCCTTATATGTCGTTCTGCTTTATTTTCATCTAATATAGCTCTTACCTCAGCTGCTAAACAAGGGCTTATTTTTAACAATCTTTCACTAACATCTTTGTGTACCGATGTTACTTTTCGTAACGGTAGAACTATTTTTAGAAGTATTAA
>CALXVN010000004.1 GCA_944392085.1 uncultured Clostridia bacterium
CCTAACGCAGAAGGAAACAGAACAACACCATCTGTAGTTGCATTCTCAAAAAATGGAGAAAGATTAGTAGGACAAATAGCAAAACGTCAAGCAGTTACTAATCCAGATAATACAGTTATATCTATAAAAAGAAAAATGGGAACAAATGAAAAAGTTAATATAGAAGGAGATCAATTCTCTCCACAAGAAATATCAGCTATGATATTACAAAAATTAAAAGCAGATGCTGAAAATTATTTAGGACAACAAGTAACACAAGCTGTTATAACTGTTCCAGCATATTTTAGTGATAGCCAAAGACAAGCTACAAAAGATGCTGGTAAAATAGCAGGACTTGAAGTTCTAAGAATTATAAACGAGCCAACAGCAGCAGCTTTAGCTTTTGGCATGGATAAAGAAGACCAAGACCAAAAAATAATGATATATGATTTAGGTGGAGGTACATTTGATGTATCTATACTAGATATTGGTGATGGAGTATTTGAAGTTTTAGCAACAAACGGAAATACAAAACTAGGTGGAGATGATTTTGATGAAAGAATTATTTCTTACCTAGTAGATGAATTTAAAAAAGCAAATGGTATAGATTTAAAACAAGATAAAATGGCTATGCAACGTTTAAAAGAAGCAGCAGAAAAAGCTAAAATTGAGCTTTCTGGAATGCAACAAACACAAATTAATTTACCATTTATTACAGCAGACGCAAATGGACCAAAACACTTAGATGTAACATTAACAAGAGCAAAATTTGAAGAATTAATTAGTGATTTAATAGAAGCAACAAAAATACCAGTACAAAATGCATTAAAAGATGCAGGAATTACAGCAAATGATTTACACAAAGTATTATTAGTTGGTGGTTCTACAAGGGTTCCAGCTGTTCAAGAAGCAGTTAAGAAAATAACAGGAAAAGATCCAGATAAAGGAATAAACCCAGATGAATGTGTTGCTATAGGGGCAGCAATTCAAGGTGGTGTTTTATCAGGAGATGTAAAAGACTTAGTATTACTTGATGTAACACCATTATCATTAGGTATTGAAACTTTAGGTGGAGTATTTACAAAATTAATTGAAAGAAATACTACAATACCAACTAAAAAATCACAAGTATTCTCAACAGCAGCAGATGGACAAACAAGTGTTGAAATACACGTACTTCAAGGAGAAAGAGAAATGGCTGCATATAATAAAACATTAGGAAGATTCCAATTAACAGGAATTCCAGCAGCACCAAGAGGAGTACCTCAAATTGAAGTTACATTTGATATAGATGCAAATGGTATAGTTCACGTATCTGCAAAAGATATGGCAACAGGTAACAGCCAACAAGTAGCAATTACAGCAAGTACAAACTTGACTGATGAAGATATAGATAGAGCTGTTAAAGATGCTGAAGCACATGCAGCAGAAGATAAGAAAAGAAAAGAAGAAATTGAAGTTAGAAATAATGCAGAAAGCTTAGTATATAACTGCCAAAAAACAATTACTGATTTAGGTGATAAAATAAGCGGAGAAGAAAAAGCTAAAGCTGAAACAGAAATCGAAAATGTAAAAAAAGCATTAGAAGGAACAGATGTTGAAGCAATAAAATCTGCAACAGAAAAATTAACACAAATATTCTATTCAATTTCAGAAAAAGTATATTCTCAAGCACAAGGTGCAGCAAATGCAGCAGGTGCAAACAATGGAGAAGCAAATAATGCAGAACCACATACAGACGCAAATGGAAATGTATATGATGCTGATTATAAAGTTGATGAAGACGACAAGAAATAATTGTTTAGATAATTGATTTTAAGAGGTTGGATTTTTCCAACCTCAAATACTATGATAGACTTTAAGGAGAATAAATATGGCAGGAAAAGATTATTATGAAATTTTAGGAGTACAAAAAAATGCAAGTGACGATGAACTAAAAAAAGCATATAGAAAACTTGCAAAAAAATATCATCCTGATGCTAATCCAGATAACAAAAAAGAAGCAGAGGCTAAATTTAAAGAAGTAAACGAAGCATATGAAACTTTATCTAATCCTGAGAAAAGAAGAATGTATGACCAATTTGGAACTGCAGATCCACAAGGATTTGGAGGAGCAGGAGGTCCTTTTGGCGGAAGAAATGGTTATTATTCATATTCATCTTCAGGAGGCTTTGACGGATTTGGTGACTTTGGAGACTTAGGAGATATATTTTCTTCATTTTTTGGAGGAAGTTTTGGTGGAAGAAGTTCTGCAAAAAATACTAATGGACCAAGACAAGGTGCTGACTTAAGATATAATTTAGATATTACTTTTGAAGAATCTTTTTTAGGTACTGAAAAACAAATTTCAATTACAAGGAACGAAGTATGTAATACATGCCATGGGGAAGGTGCAAAACCAGGAACAAAAAAACAAACTTGTTCAATGTGCCATGGTACAGGGCAAATAAAACAAACTCAAACAACAATATTTGGACAAATGCAAACTGTAAGACCATGTACTACTTGTAACGGTACAGGAGAAATAATTCCAGAACCTTGTTTGGAATGTAGAGGAAAAGGAACAGTAAGAAAACAAGTAAAAGTTACTGTAAGAATTCCTGCTGGAATAGATGAAAACCAAACTATAGTACTTAGAGGAGAAGGAGAACCTGGTGAAAAAGGTGGAGGAAAGGGTGATTTATACATAACAGTTCATGTAAAGAGACATAGTATCTTTACAAGAAAAGGTCAAGATGTACTTTGCGAAGTACCAATAACTTTTACACAAGCAACGCTAGGTGCTGATTTAGAGATACCGATGGTAGATGGAAGCAAAGAAACATATAGAATACCAGATGGAACTCAGCCAGGAACTAAGTTTACTATTAGAGGAAAGGGCTTTAAAAACATTAATAATAGCTCACAAGGAAACTTTGTATTTACAGTTTTAGTTCAAGTACCTAAAAGACTTACTAAAGAACAAAGAGATTTAATGGTGGAGCTTGCAAAAACAATGAATGAACAACCACCTATAAAGAAAAAAGGAATATTTGGAATTTAAGAAACTGCATGAAATGCAGTTTTTCTTAGTATTTGTGCCAAAATTCATACTAATACTTTAGCTTGTATTAAAACTAATTATAAATCATAAAAAACAATAAAAATATAGAAGAATTTTGTCAAATTATATGTTTTTTGCATATGATATATTAGATGATACATTTGTATTATCAAGAAGAGGTGAAATATAATGTTTAATAAATGTTGTGAAGTAGCAAAATGTTGTGTAGATGCTGTAGTATGTTTACTAACTTCTTTATTACTATTTATTGCAGGATTAATAGTAGGAGCATATACTGGTTTAGCTACTGTATTAGGTTTAGGTGCTATAATTGCAATTACAGCGTTATTACTAATACTATTATTAATAAGAATAATAACTTTAATTTGTTGCAAAACAAAGAATAAAAATAATTGTTGTGATTATGACCAATACTGCTAGATAAAAAATCCCTATCATAAAATATGGTAGGGGTTAAATTTTTGATTGACTGGATATAGAATTTATGATAAGATAGTTTAAAAAATGGAGGAAGAAATGTTAAAAATTTAATTTTTTCGAGTTAGATTTAGAAATGGAAAGGAATGTTAAAAAAATGGAAGAAAAAATAAAAAGTAATATTTTAATATACATAATAGTAATTATAAGTTTAATTATAATAATATTAATATGTGGAGGAGTTACTTTATATAAGAAAATAATGAGTAATAACAGTGAAACAATTCAAAATGAAGAAAATAATTTTTATAATTATTTTAATAATCAACAAGAAAATGTTAGTGATGCAGAAGAATATGATGGAAGAATAAAAAAACAAATTATTTTAAATGGAGAAAGTTTAGAAATAGAGGTAAATTATATAAATACAGACATAATAGATACAGGAGAAATAGAAGAAAATGATATTAAGTTATATTCACAAGAGTATGTTGTAAAAATAGATAATAATAAAATAGAAGGAATAGAAAATGGTTCAAAATATATTAATGCTGAAAAACAATTTGAAGGGGAACTATTTTCAATAACAAAAGTTAAAGATAAAGTAACAAGTTTTGAATATCTAGTTTTAAAAATGAATGAAGATTTAATAGCAGCAGGACCTAGAATTAATGTATATATTATAGATTATAAAGAAGGAAAAATAATAACAAAATTAGTGGACGATAAGAATAGTTCAGCACTATTTTTAAAAGAACAAATGGAGCAAGACGAAAATGGAGATTATATATCAGATGAAGAAGCACAATTAAAAATGGAAATTTTAGATGATGAAATAATTTCTTATGAGTATAATTTAAACTCAGAAAAAGTAGAGAAGAAAATTTATACTATAGAAAATGGTATTCTTAAAAGCAAAATAGATAAAGTATATGAAACAAGTGAAATTTGGGTAGTAGGAAAATCGTGGTAATTTAAGCAAAGCACTAGTAAAAATCTAGTGCTTTGCTTAGTTTATCTGCAATATTTTTTTTGCTCTTGCAACATCTTCGACTGTTGCATTTGGTACATCTTCCAATTCGTAATTACAACCAAGATTTTCCCATTTAAATCTACCTAAATCATGATAAGCTAGAATTTCAATCTTTTTTACATTAGTTAAAGTAGATAAAAATTCTTTTAATTTAAGTAAATCGTCTTTATGGTCTGTAATGCCAGGAACTAAAACTTGTCTAATCCAAACATCTTTATTTATTTGACTTAAATATTTTGCAAATTCAAGCTCTAATTTGTTTGAAACACCAACTAAATCTTTACAAATATCATCATTTATACATTTTATATCTAATAAAAATAAATCGGTTAAGTCAATTATTTTTTTTATTTTATCAGTTAATGGGAAATTACCAGAAGTATCTATAGCAACATGAATACCTAATTTTTTTAGTTCAGGGATAAATTCTAGCAAAAAATCCTGTTGCAAAAGAGGTTCACCACCAGATAGGGTAACACCTCCATCAGATACAGCAAAATAATTTTTATAACGAGATATTTTTGCGATTAATTCTTGAGCAGAATATTCCATTCCAGTGTTAGTAGGCCAAGTATCTCTATTATGACAATATTTACAACGCAAGCCACAGCCCTGAAAAAAAACAACAAATCTAATTCCAGGACCATCAACAGCACCAAAAGATTCAAATGAATGTATTCTTGCGTTTATTTGATTCTCTGAATTATTTTGATTAGACATTTTTTCCTCCTACGAATTACTAGTAAAATTAGAATTTTTTTATTTAAAAGAGATTACAGTATCTATTTTAATTTACAAAAATAGAAACCTGTTTTTTTGCTCCGTCCCTAAAAACAGGTTCTATTTAAATCTTAAATTCTTTCATGAATAGTTCTATTTATTACATCCAATTGTTGCTCTCTTGTTAATTTTATAAAGTTTACAGCATATCCAGATACACGAATTGTAAGCTGTGGGTAATTTTCAGGATGTTCCATTGCATCTAATAATAATTCTCTATTAAATACATTTACATTTATATGATGTCCAGTTTGTTTAAAATATCCGTCTAACATACTTACTAAGTTATTAACTTTTGCATCTTCATCCTTACCTAAAGCAGCTGGTGTGATTGAGAATGTAAATGAAATTCCATCTTCTGAATATTCATAAGGAAGTTTAGCTATAGTGTTCATAACAGCTAAAGCTCCATTTGCATCTCTTCCATGAAGTGGGTTAGCACCAGGACCAAATGGTTCTCCAGCACGACGTCCATCAGGAGTATTACCAGTATTTTTACCATAAACAACATTTGAAGTAATCGTTAATATAGAAAGTGTATGTTTTGAGTTTCTATAAGTATGATGCTTTTGTAATTTTCTCATAAAAGATTTAACTATATTAACAGCTATATTATCTACTCTATCATCATCATTTCCGTATTTAGGGAAGTCTCCTTCAACTTGATAATCAATAGCGAGTCCTGTTTCATCTCTTATAACTTTTACTTTAGCATATTTTATAGCAGAAAGAGAATCAGCAGCTACTGAAAGACCAGCTATACCACAAGCCATAGTTCTTAATATATCTTCATCTCTATCATGTAGAGCCATTTCTAATGCTTCATAAGAATATTTATCATGCATAAAGTGAATTGCATTTAAAGCTTTTATATATATTTTTGCAACATAATCCATCATTACATCAAATTTTTCCATAACTTCATCATAATCTAGGTATTCAGAAGTTATAGGGGCAAATTTTGGAGCAACTTGTTTTCCAGAATTTTCATCTCTACCACCGTTAATAGCATAAAGAAGAGTTTTTGCAAGATTTGCTCTAGCTCCGAAGAATTGCATTTGTTTACCAATTCTCATAGCAGAAACACAACAAGCTATTCCATAATCATCACCTAATGTTATTCTCATTAAATCATCATTTTCATATTGAATAGAAGATGTTCTAATAGAAATATCTGCACAATATTTTTTGAATTCTTCTGGTAAGTTATTTGACCATAATACTGTTAAGTTTGGTTCTGGTGCAGGACCTAATGTATCTAAAGTATGAAGCATTCTAAATGAGTTTTTAGTAACTAATGTTCTACCGTCAATTCCCATACCACCAATGCTTTCAGTTACCCATACAGGATCCCCACTAAATAATGAATTATATTCTGGAGCTCTTAAGAATCTAACTAATCTCAATTTCATTACAAAATGATCCATTAGTTCTTGAGCTTGTTCTTCTGTTAATATTCCATTTTGAATATCTCTTTCAATATATATATCTAAGAAAGTAGATGTTCTACCTAAACTCATTGCAGCACCATTTTGATCTTTTACAGCACCTAAATATCCAAAATATAACCATTGAATTGCTTCTTTTGCATTTGAAGCAGGAACAGAAATATCAAATCCATATTTTAAAGCCATTGCTTTTAAATCATTTAAAGCTTTTATTTGATCAGCAATTTCTTCACGCTTTCTAATTATATCTTCAGTAAATTCATCTGTATCTAGTATTTCTAGTTCAGTTCTCTTTTCAGCTATTAAAGCGTCAACACCATAAAGTGCTACTCTTCTGTAATCGCCAATAATTCTTCCACGTCCATATCCATCAGGTAAACCTGTTAAAAGATGTGAACTTCTAGCAGCTCTAATGTCAGGAGTATAAACTTGGAAAACTCCATCATTATGAGTTTTTCTTAAATTATGATAAATGTATTCTGTTTCTGGATCTACTTTATATCCATAGCTTTCAGCAGATTTTTCTACTATTCTTATACCACCATTTGGCATAATTGCTCTTTTTAAAGGAGCGTCAGTTTGAAGACCTACAATTTCTTCTAAATCTTTATCTATATATCCAGCTTCATAAGCATTTATAGAAGATGGTGTTTTGCAATCTACATCTAAAACTCCGCCATTTTCTCTTTCTTTTTTATAAAGCTCTAATACTTTATCCCATAATTTTTTTGTTTTGTCTGTAGCACCAGTTAAAAACTTGCTATCTCCTTCATAAGGTGTATAGTTAGATTGGATAAAACCTCTAACATCTATTTCTTTTGTCCATTCGCCGGCTTTATTAAAACCATCCCATTGCTTAAATTCCATATAAAAACCTCCATCTTTACACAAAAATTGTGAATATAATATAAATTTTTAACTATATATAACTGATTTAATAAATCAGCATATATTATCATAACACAAAATGAATATTATATCAACTAAATGTCGAAAAATGATAAAAAAATATCATCTATATTAGTATAGATGATATTAAAAAAATTATACAATTAGTCTTCGTTTATAATTTTTGCAATCTTATAAATTAATTTTTGCTTTTCAGAACTAGTGTTTTTTAACAAATTATCAAATTCAGAAGATAAATAAGTGGTAGAATCATTTGAAGAACCATTCAAAATAGAACCTTCACTTATTTTTAAAATATCACAAATTTGACTTAATCTCTTTAAACTGATATGAGAACTTCCACGTTCTATTCTACTTAAAAATGCAATAGAAACATCAAGTTTTTCAGCTAATTTTTCTTGAGTTAAACCCTTAGCTGTTCTTGCTTTTTTTAGTCTTTCACCAATAATATTATAATCTAGTGCCATCTATTTCACCTCTTTTTAAAATATGAAATGAATATAGCACGTATACGAAACAATTTACAGAAACTAAAAGGTAAATATATACAAGCTAAATTCATAATAATAGTATGTACAAAAAAATATAAAAGTATGTATTTATTAGACAAATAAAGAAAAAAGTGTTATACTACTAAAAAAAATTACCAAGAAAAGGAAATAAAAAAAATGCAAGAAAAAACGAAATATTTTTTAAATGCAAAAGTGATTGCAAAAAAACAAATATATTTTAAAGAATTAGATTCAACACAACAAGAAGCTAAAAAATTGATAGAGAAAAATATAGAAAACGGAACAATAGTAATAACTGATTATCAAACAAAAGGAAAAGGAACACATGATAGGAAGTGGTATTCAGAAAAAGGTAAAAATTTAACATTTACTATAATACTGTATCCAAAATGTAATATTAAAGAATTGGAAAGTTTAACTATAGATATTGCAGAATGCATCTTAAAGACCATTGAAGAGTTATATAATATAAAATTAAATATAAAATTTCCAAATGATATTATTTTAAATGGAAAAAAACTAGGAGGGATTTTAACACAGATTTCTACTAAAGGAGAGAAAATAAGATACTTACTTATAGGAATAGGAATTAATATTAATGGAGAAAATTTTAATGATGAAATAAAAGATATTGCTACTTCATTAAAACAAGAATATAAAATAGATTTTTCGAGAGAAGATATATTAAATCAATTTTGCATTAATTTTGAAAATTATTGTTATGAAAAAAATATAATATAGTGAAAAAAGTTGAATAAAAGAGAAAAATAAAGTAAAAAGATAAAAATGTCGAATTTTGACGATGAATTTTAATTGCTAAATATTTATTTATATGTTATACTGCAAAAAATGAGGAGGTGAGAAAAATGTCTAATAAAATAAAGAAAAATTTAAAAGATGAAACTAATATAATATTAGAACAAATGAAAAAGGAATTTGCAGAAGTAAATAAACAAATGAACCAAAGATTTGCAGAAGTAAATAAGCAAATGGACCAAAGATTTGCAGAAGTAAATAAGCAAATGGACCAAAGATTTGCAGAAGTAAATAACCAAATGAAGCAAGAATTTAAAGAAGTAAACGAAAGATTGGATAGGCATGAATCAAGACTAGATGAACATGACAAAAAATTTGAAGAAATGCATAGGGCATTAATTATAATCGAGGATCAAGTAACTAACAAAATTCCAGCTTTATTTGATGGATATAATGCTAATCATGAGCTTTATGAAGGATTAGAAAAAAGAGTTACGGAGCTAGAGGAAAAAGAAAGTTTTAATTCAATAAAAATATCAATTTTAGAAGACAAAATAGGATAATCTAATTAAAAATCAAAAACTAAAATGGAGTTTACAAATGTAATTATACTAAAATAATTATATCTGTAAGCTCCATTTTAGGTAGTAAAGAACAAAGGGCGACCAAGGTCGCTTTGTTCTTGCCGATTTGAGTTTCCGACTAAAAGGAGGAAAACTCAAAGGCAAAAGCGATTATAGCCTTGTTATCTAATAGGAATTCCGGAGAAAAGACTATTAGATAACAAAGAGCAACATAAGTTGCCCTTTAACTAATAATTTTCACTATTTACTTCAAAATAACTTTGAGGATGTTTGCAAACAGGACAAATTGATGGAGCTTCTAGTCCAACATGGATATGTCCACAGTTTCTACATTTCCAAACAACAATACTTCCTTTTTTGAAAATTTCACCATTTTCAACGTTTTCTAATAATTTTCTATATCTTTCTTCATGGTGTTTTTCAACTTCTGCTATTCCTCTGAAAGTAGCGGCAATTTCCATAAATCCTTCTTCTTCAGCTTCTTTAGCAAAAGTTGGATACATATCTGACCATTCATAATTTTCTCCAGCAGCTGCATCTGCTAAGTTTGATTTTGTATCTCCAATTCCTTGTAGATATTTAAAATGTAATTTAGCATGTTCTTTTTCATTTTCAGCTGTTTCTAAAAATATTGCAGCTATTTGCTCATATCCTTCTTTTTTTGCAACACTTGCAAAATATGTATATTTATTTCTTGCTTCTGATTCTCCAGAAAAAGCAGCTCTTAAGTTAGCTTCTGTCTTTGAACCTTTTAATTCCATAATATTACCTCCTAAATTTATTTTTTCATTCATTATAATATTATAAAATTTGACAAAAGTCAAGTAACCAATTTTTAAAAATAGCATAAAATGTAGTGAAGTATATACAGAAAAGGGGTTGAAAATGGGACTTACAAATACATCAACAGGAAAAAAAGTTCTAAATGATGATATTGAAGCTATGGCAAAAAAATGTAAATATAAAATAGCTATTTCTGGAAACCCAAATGTAGGAAAATCAACTATTTTTAATGGACTTACGGGAATGCATCAACATACAGGAAATTGGCCACGGAAAAACTGTAGCAAATGCAGCAGGAATTTGTAGATTTAATGGAAATAACTTTCTATTAGTAGATATTCCAGGTACATATTCTATTATGTCCAATTCAGAGGAAGAAGAAATAGCAAGAAATTATATTTGCTTTGGAAAACCAGATGCGACAGTGGTAATATTAGATGCGACATCTTTAGAACGAAATTTAAATTTAGCATATCAAATAATGGAAATAACAGATAAAGTGGTGGTATGTGTAAATTTATTAGATGAAGCAGAAAAAAAAGGAATACATATAGATTTTGAAGAATTAGAAAAATGTTTAGGAGTACCAGTGGTAGGAACTACTGCAAGAAAAAAGAAAACTTTAGATAAACTTATGGAAAAAGTAGAAAAAGTTTGTAATCGGAGAAATTAAAACAAAACCAAGAATAATAAAGTATGAACCATTTATTGAAGAAAGTGTGGATATATTAGAAGAAAAAGTAAGTAAACTGCTAAAGGAAAATGAAAGAAATAAATCTAGGTGGATATCATTAAAAATAATAGATGGAAATGAAAAAATATTAAAATCCATAGAAGAAAATTTTAATATTAATTTAAATGACAAAGAGTTACTAGAAAAGAAATTAAAAATTAAGGATATATTAGAAGCAAAAGGAATAAAAAAAGAAGAAGTAAAAGATAAAATGATTTCAAGTATAATATTTATGTCTGAAAATGTGGTAAAAGATGTAGTTAGTTTAAAGAAGAAAGACTATAACGCAAAAGACAGAAAAATAGATAAAATATTAACCTCCAAAACATTTGGAATACCTATAATGATATTATTTTTAGGTTTAATATTTTACATTACAATAGTAGGAGCAAACTATCCGTCAGAGTGGTTATCTCAATTATTTGGATGGTTACAAGAAAAAATTATATATGTATTTGAAATTTTTAAAGCACCAGTTTGGTTAAAAAGTGTCATGATAGATGGAGTGTATAAAACATTAACATGGATAATTGCAGTAATGTTACCACCAATGGCTATATTTTTTCCATTATTTACTTTATTAGAAGATGTGGGATTTTTGCCACGTATAGCATTTAATTTGGATAAATATTTTAGAAAAGCAGGAAGCTCGCGGAAAGCAAGCACTAACTATGTGTATGGGATTTGGCTGTAATAGTGCAGGAGTAACAGGATGTAGAATAATAGATTCACCAAGAGAAAAACTAATATCAATTTTTACAAATTCCTTTGTGCCATGCAATGGAAGATTTCCTTTTTTAATAACAATAGCAAGTATTTTTGTAGGAGGACTATTTGCAAGTAAAAATTCTTCACTAATTGCTACAATAGTAGTTTTATTGGTAGTGTTACTTGGAATATTTATGACAATACTTATTTCAAAATTCCTTTCAAAAACAATATTAAAAGGAATTCCTACATCATTTATACTGGAATTACCACCATATAGAAAACCACAAATAGGAAAAGTATTAGTTAGGTCAATCTTTGACAGGACATTATTTGTGTTAGGAAGGGCTATAGTAGTTGCAATTCCAGCAGGCCTTGTAATATGGCTATTTGCAAATATTAATATAGGAGAGGTAAGTATATTAACATATATAGCTAACTTTTTTGATCCATTTGCAAGATTGATGGGATTAGATGGATATATTTTAACTGCATTTATATTAGGAATTCCAGCAAATGAAATTGTACTTCCAATAATCTTGATGAGTTATATGGGAAGCGGAAGTTTAGTTGATTTAGAAAATACATTTAGCATAGGACAAATTTTAATTCAAAATGGTTGGACATTACTTACTGCAATTAATGTAATGATATTTACTTTATTGCATTTTCCATGTACAACAACGCTTCTTACAATAAAGAAGGAAGCAGGAAGCTGGAAATGGGTAGGACTCGCATTTTTACTTCCAACAGTATGTGGAATAGTGCTTTGCATGGTGACAACAGGGGTATGGAATTTAATTACTATGAACGTATAATAGATAACAAAAAACAAACTAATGTGAAAAAGCACATTAGTTTGTATGCAAAAAATACTATACTTCAACATAATTATATTCACAAGCTCTAATTAGCCTGTTCATAATAGCAAGTCCTAATCCTTCTTGAGCTACGCCTTCAATAATAACTATATCAGGATTAAAACTATCTACTTTTCTTAAAACTGCAAAAATATTTTTGGCTATTTCATTTAAATTAAATCTAGAACCAATATCAATTACTAAGGTATCACCATAAAAAGCTTTATTTTCTGTTGAAGATAAAATAAGAGGAGAGGTATATTGTACTGCAATTTCATTTATTTTATTTACTAATAAATTATTATCTTTGCTATAAACTAATACACATTTACTATTTGGAGCATAGTGTCTATACTTCATACCAGGAGATAAAACTTTTTCATTTTCTTCTAATTTAGAAAATATGTGCTTATCTATTTTTACAATGCCTGCTACATTTTTTATTTGTTCTGGTGTGATTTTACCAGGTCTTAAAATAGTAGGAATACCATCAATAACACGTACAACAGTTGATTCTAAGCCAACTTCACAATTTCCACCATCAACAATACAATCTACTTTAGATGAAAGCTCATCAAAAATATCTTGAATATTTGTTCCACTAGGCTTCCCAGATATATTAGCACTTGGAGCTGCAATAGGAACACCAGCATAAGATATAAGTTCTTGTGCAATTTTATTGCTAGGCATACGAATACCAATTGTTTCAAGATTAGCAGTTACGGCGTTAGGTACAACTTTTTTTCTATTTAATATTATAGTAAATGGACCAGGCCAAAAAGCATTCATTAATTTATATTCCAAATCAGAAATATTAGTTGCTATTTTACTAAGCATGTCCATATTTGAAATATGCAAAATTAAAGGGTTGTCAGAATTTCTTCCTTTAGCAACATATATTTTTTTTACAGCATTTTCATTAAGTCCATTTGCACCTAAGCCATATACAGTTTCAGTAGGAAACAAAACTAGTCCACCAGACTTAATAATGTTTCCTGCATATTCTAGTTCTGAAAAATCGTTTTTATTTCTTAAATCAATATATTTATTCAAAATAAATCCTTCTTAAAATATAAATTTAGATTTTTAAGGAAATATCTATAACCATAAATATAGTATACTCCAAATATACCTATTTTGCAAATACCATAATTTTTTCAGCATCTTGTTTTCTAATAGCCAAAATAATATTTCTTACTTCATAACCAATAGGATCACCAGATATACTTTTTAGTATAGGAGTAATAGGGGTATTAGGGATTAATCCTAAATCTAATAAACGCCTTTTTATATTACTTTTACAATTTATTTCTTTTATAATTCCTGTAGAATGTAGTTCTAACTTTGTTAATGGTAAAGTTTCCATAAATTCACCTCTATATATACTATGTAATTTTCAGCTAAAGTGTCAACCTGTTTTTTTACTCCGTCTCTAAAAACAGGTTGACAAAAAATAAAAATATTATATAATAGCCAAAGATAAAAAAGAAAGGATGATACAGATGGAAAAATTAAGAGGATTTGAAATTGCAAAAGGATGGGAAGATAAAGATATACACTTACCAGTAAGAAAAACAAAATATTCAGCAGGATATGATGTAGAAGCTGCTGAAGATGTTGTAATTCCAGCATATAAACCAGGAATAAAACCAACATTAATACCAACAGGATTAAAAGCATATTGCCAAAATGATGAATGGTATATGTTAGTTAATAGAAGTAGTGGTCCTAAAAGAGGATTTGTAATGGCAAATAGTATAGGTGTAATAGACGCAGACTATTATGGAAATGAATCAAATGATGGACATTTCTATTTTCAATATTTTAATTTTCAAGATCATGATATAGAAGTAAAAAAAGGAGATATAATAGGACAAGTTATATTCCAAAAATATTTAATAACAGATAATGATGATGCACAAGGAGAAAGAACAGGTGGGTTTGGTTCAACTAATAAATAATCTATGAAAAATAATATATTGCTAAAACCTTTGATGCACAAGAATTATCTAAAATAGTATACATAATTATAAAAATAACTATATAAAATTGTAAAAAAAAATTATTTTTTTGTATCCATTATGTTGCAAGGATTCTAGCAAAAATGAACATAAAAAGTAGAGGTAAGAGCTTTGACTTTTACCTTTTTTTGGTGTATAATAGAGATGTAGTTGAAAAAGAGAAACAAACCCTTTCTTTAACTTCATATATTCGAAATAATACATTAGAAAGGAGGACCTATATGTTTAATGTAGGTGACAAAATAGTTTATCCAATGCATGGTGCAGGAACAATCGATGCAATAGAGGAAAAAGATATACTAGGAGAAAAACAGAATTATTATATAATAAGGATGCCAGGTGAAGTAAAAGTAATGGTGCCAACAGATAAAGCAGAAGAAGTTGGTGTTAGAAATATAATAAACAAAGATGAAGCAGTAAAAGTTATGTCTGTTTTAGGAGAAAATGAAACAGAAATGTCTCAAAATTGGAACAAGAGATATAGAGATAATATGGATAAAATGAAAAGTGGAGATATATATGAAGTCGCAGATGTAGTTAGAAATTTAAGCTTCAAACAAAAAGAAAAAGGACTATCTACAGGAGAAAAGAAAATGCTTAATAATGCTAAACAAATACTAGTAAGTGAATTAGTTTTAGCAGAGCATGCTTCTCAAGATGAAGTTGAAAAATTAGTAGAAAATAAAATAAATATATCATTTGATGAATACAAACTACCTCAAGAAAATATTGAAATTAATCAAAATATAGCAAGTAAATTTATTCCATTTGATGGAACGGGAACAAGTGAAAATTTATAAAATTAAGAATACATAAGGAAAAGTCGCGTCTAAAGAAAGATGCGATTTTTTATCTATTAAGAAAAGTAATATTATGTAAGAATCCAAGAGTGGTATATAGTTTAACATATAGTATAAAATCAATACTTGAATATACAAAAGAGAAAATAAAGAGAGATGTTCTAGGTAAAAAATGTAAGTGCATAAGAAGGAATTAAATATTTTATGTCGAATAAAATAAGTATATGAAAGAAAGGTTAGAAAAAATTGGTAAAATATAGTGAGGAATTAATAGAAGAGATTAGAAATAATAACGATATAGTTGATGTAATATCCCAATATGTAATACTAAAAAGAAGTGGAAGAAACTTTTTTGGACTATGTCCATTTCATAAAGAAAAATCGCCTTCTTTTTCTGTGTCTCCAGATAAACAAATCTTTCACTGCTTTGGCTGTGGAGTTGGCGGAAATGTTATACATTTTGTTAGTAAAATAGAAAATCTTAATTTTAGAGAAACTTTAGAATTATTAGCAGATAGAGCTAACATTCAGCTTCCGACACTAGATAGTAGCTTTGCAGATAATAAAAGAGCTATGTTAAAGTCAAAAGTATATGAAATAAATGAGATGACAGCTAAATTTTATCATGAAAATTTGTACAAACCTACATCAAAAGAGGCCCAAGAATATATAAAAAAGAGAAAGTTAGATAATAGAACTTTAAAGTCGTTTTTAATAGGGTATTCTGGCATTTTTGATGAGTTATATCAGCTTTTGAAACAAAAAGGCTTCACAGAAGAAGAAATATTGGCTTCTAGCTTAGTAAATAAAACGGATAATGGAAAATATATTGATAGATTTAGAAAAAGACTTATGATACCAATTCAAGATGCAACAGGAAAATTTATTGCATTTGGAGGTAGAGTTTTAGATGATAGCAAGCCTAAATACATAAATTCACCAGAAAATATAGTATATAGCAAAGGTAGAAATTTATTTGGACTAAATATTGCAAAAAAAGGAGATACTAAAAGAATAATAATTGTTGAAGGATATATGGATGTTATTTCTTTATATCAAAGAGGTATTACAAATGTAGTAGCATCACTAGGAACAGCTCTTACAGAACAACAAGGAAGATTGCTTAGAAAAAATAGTGAGCAAGTAATAATAGGATATGATGCTGATGGTGCTGGACAAGCAGCAACATTAAGGGGACTTGAAATACTTCAAAATATGGGGTGTGACATTAGGGTACTTCAAATATATGGTGCAAAAGATCCAGACGAATTTATTATAAAATATGGACCAGAAAGATTTCAAAAATGTGTAGATTCAGCAATTTCATTAGTTGAATTTAAAGTAAAAATATTAAAGCAAAATTTAGATATAAACAATGTAAATGATAAGATTAAGTTTTTAAATGAAATTGCAAAAATATTATCAAAAGTTGATAATAACATGGAAAAAGAAATATATATTGATAAAATTTCAAAAGAATACAAAATTTCCAAAGAAGCTATATATGGAGAAGTAAATAAATTAATTTATAGCAAACAAAACGACAAGAAAGTTTTAGAACGAGCACCAGTAAAAGCTTATATAAAAAAAGAAGAAACAGAAAAATTAGATGAATCTATAATAAAAAGAGAAAAAATGGTTATATATATATTAGTAAATTATCCAGAAGCTACATATAAAAAAATAAAGGATATTATAACTGTAGAAGATATAAAATCTGAAACAAATAAAATAATTATTTCTAAAATTTATGAGCAATATGAAAAACAAATAAAAGAAAATATATTGGACTATTTTGAAGAAGAAGATATTATAAATTATTTATCAGGAATAATGGCAGACGATTTTGGAGTGTCTGATATAGATAAATGTATAGAAGATTTGATAAATATATATAATAAAGAGAAACTAGTAAATTTACGTAATTCAATTATAAAAAAGTTGGAAAATACTGAAAATATAAATAAGGATGAAGTAAACGAGCTAGAAAGAAAGTTAAATGAAGTAATTTTAAAATTAGCTAAAATTAAGTGATGAAAATAGTAATTCTTTTTCACAATATTGTGTATAGAAAGGAAAGGGAATATTAATGAAAAAGACTGAAAAAAATGAAGTATTAAATGAAGAAATAGAAAACATTAATCAAGAGCAAGAAATTGGAAAAAATGATAAAGAAGTTACAGAAGAAAAGGTGCAAAAAATAATAGAAAAAGCAAAGAAAAATGGAAAGATGACTTATGCAGAACTTGCAACAGAATTAGATAATACAAATCCAGAAGAAATAGATAGGGTATTTGATGCTTTTGAAGATTTGGGCGTTGATTTAAATGATGATTTTGATGAGCCAGATATAGAAGATTTAGAAAATGTAGAAGAAATAAAACTTGAGGATATGAATGTAACTAATTTGGAAGGAATTAGTGTAGATGATCCAGTTAGAATGTATTTAAGAGAAATAGGAAAAATACCGTTACTTACATACGAAGAAGAAGCAGATTTAGCGCAAAGAATAGTTAATGGTGATGAAGAAGCAAAACAAAAGCTTGCTGAATCAAACTTAAGATTAGTTGTAAGTATAGCTAAAAAATATGTTGGCAGAGGAATGCTATTTTTAGATTTAATTCAAGAAGGAAATATGGGATTAATTAAAGCAGTAGAGAAATTCGACTATAACAAGGGATTTAAATTCAGTACTTATGCAACTTGGTGGATTAGACAAGCTATTACAAGAGCTATTGCAGATCAAGCAAGAACAATAAGAATACCAGTTCATATGGTAGAAACAATAAATAAATTAATTCGTACTTCAAGACAATTGTTACAACAAAATGGACGTGAACCAACTCCAGAAGAAATAGCAAAAGAAATGGAAATTAGTGTTGAAAAAGTAATGGAAATACAAAAAATAGCACAAGATCCAGTATCATTAGAAACTCCTATAGGAGAAGAGGAAGATAGCCATTTAGGAGATTTTATACAAGATGAAGACAGTCCAGCTCCACAAGATTCAGCAGCACACACATTATTAAGAGAGCAATTAGAAGAAGTAATGGATACTTTAACACCAAGAGAAGCAATGGTATTAAAACTAAGATTTGGATTAGAAGACGGTAAAGCAAGAACACTAGAAGAAGTTGGAAAGCAATTTGATGTTACAAGAGAAAGAATAAGACAAATTGAAGCAAAGGCATTAAGAAAACTAAGACATCCAAGCAGAAGCAAGAAATTAAGAGATTATATGGGTTAGGACTTGATTTTTTTGTAAAATTATGTTAATATAAATATGTGGTTTTGAGAAAATAATAGAACTTTATATAAAATAATTACAAAAAACGAGGTGATATAAAATGGGAATATCTACTATTTTTGAAATTCAATTTCTTAAACAGAGTTTAAATCAAATAGATTGTAATGATAGTGATGGATTAATAGAAAATAAAAAAGTGCAACAAGAAGATAAAAATATAGTTAGAGAGTTATTAGCTTCACTAGAAAGAATTGCAAAAATTGGAACAAATAGTATAGAACCAGATAAGGAAGAAGAAGTAACACCACAACAAGATAAAGGAAGAAGACAAATGCTTTCAAGATTAGGTGCTAATGTGCCTAAAGTAATTGTAAAAGAGCAGGGAAAACTACCAGATGAACCAATAATACAAGAACAGCATGAAGGTTCAGAAAGAGAAGAACATTAAACTAAAAATGAGAAATTTTATTGTAAGTATACAATGAAATTTCTCATTAATATTGTAAGATAATATAAAATGGGGTAAAAGATGAAAAATAATAAAGTAGCATTTTGTACATTGGGATGCAAAGTAAACCAATATGAAACAAATGCAATGATACAAGAATTTATAAAAAATGGATATGAAATAGTCGAATTTAATGAAAAAGCTGACATATATGTTGTAAATACTTGTACAGTTACAAATATGGCAGATAGAAAATCTAGACAAATGTTAAGAAAAGTAAAAGAGCTAAATCCAAAAGCAATACTTGCAGCAGTGGGATGTTATGCTCAAGTATCTAAAGAAGAATTAGATAAAATTCCTGAAATTGATTTGATTTTGGGAACTAATAAGAAAAAGAACTTATTAGAATATGTTAATAAAATGTTAGAAGAGAGAGAAGAATTAAATTCTAATTTAAAGGCTCAAGATATAACAGATGTTTTACACTGTGAAGAATATGTAGATTTTGGAGATGTAACTTTTACAGAAAAAACGAGAGCTGTTATAAAAGTTCAAGATGGATGTGATAGATTTTGCTCATATTGCATTATTCCTTATGCTAGAGGACGTATAAGAAGCAGAAAACCAGAAAGTGTAATAAGTGAAATTACAAAAATAGCACAAAACGGAATAAAAGAAGTAGTTATAACTGGAATACATTTGGCATCTTATGGCAGAGATTTTAAAAATAAATATAGGTTAATTGATTTATTAGAAGATATAAATAAAATAGATGGAATAGAAAGAATACGTTTACGGTTCTTTAGAGCCAACACTAATTACAGATGAATTTATCAACAGATTATCTAAACTAAATAAGATATGTGATCATTTTCATTTATCACTTCAAAGTGGATGTAATGATACATTAAAGAGAATGAATAGAAGATATACAATAGAAGAATTTGAAAAAGGAGTAGAGCTATTAAGAACAACGTATAATAATGTAGCATTAACAACAGATATAATAGTAGGTTTTCCGGGAGAGACGGATGAGGAATTTAATGTTACTTATGAATTTTTAAAAAGAATAAAATTTTATAAAATGCATATATTCAAATATTCACAAAGAAAAGGAACAAAAGCAGCAACAATGCCAAATCAAGTAGATGGAAATATAAAAGAGGAAAGAAGCAGAAAGTTGATAGAACTATCAGATAAAAACGAAAAAGAGTATAATGAAAAATATATTGGAAAAAAAGTAGAAGTGCTTTTTGAAGAGGAATGCATAGAAAATGGTGTAAGATATATGAAGGGGCACACTACAAATTATAGAGTAGTGAAAGTTAAAACTAACGAAAATTTGGAGAATCAAATAAGAAATGTAGAAATTGAAAGGATAGAAAGGTTAGAATTAATAGGAAGGTAAAAAAAGCGTTTGGGAACGGAGCAAAAATGCATGTATAAATAGTATAATTTCTTTATATATGCATTTTTGCTCCGTTCCCAAACGTAGTTTTTCTAAAATAGTTCAATTACAGTTACTCCCATTTCGCCTTCACCAAAAGTTCCTAACCTAAATGATTTTACATGGGAGTTAGTCTTTAAAAATTTGTGAATTCCTTCTCTTAATTTTCCAGTGCCTTTTCCATGAACTATTCGTACAGGAGAAAGTTTAGCAATAGCACAATCGTCTAGATATTTGTCAATTACAAATATTGCTTCATCAACATTCATTCCAATAACATTTATTTCACTAGAAATATTTTGTGCTTTAAAGTTATTTCCTTTATTAAATGTTACAGAAGAATTAGATTTTTTAGTATCACATAAAGTGCTATTTTTTAAACTAAATTTATTATTTAGAGCTTTTAGAGCATCTAAATTCAAATTATTATCACCAGGAGAAGTATTTTTTAGTTCATCATTTAATGAATTTCGTAAGTTATTAGCTGTGGCTAAATCACCTTTATCTAGATTATTCAATTCTTTTATTACTTTATTTGCCTTATCCTTAGCAGACAAAATTATTTGCCTTGCTTCTTTTTTTGCATCTTCTATTATTTTATTTCGATTTTCTTTTTGTTTATTATTTTCATTTTCTAGAGATTTTCTAAGTGTTTCTATTTGATTAGAATTTTTTTCTATTCTTTCTTTTTCTATTTCAATTTGTAATTTATTATCATATATATTTTTCATAAGTTCTTCAATACTAATATCATCATTTTTCATTAATGAATTAGCCATATCTAAAATTTGATTGTTTAATCCAAGTTTTTTACTAATTGCAAATGCGTTACTTTTTCCTGGAATACCAATTAACAGTTTATATGTTGGGCGTAAATTTTCTATATCGAATTCACAACTTGCATTTTGAAAACCTTTTGTTACAAGGCAATAGTTTTTTAATTCCTGATAATGAGTTGTAGAAATAGAGGTTACACCTAAATCAAAGAAATATTTTAATATGCTAATCGCAAGATTTGCTCCTTCTATAGGGTCAGTTCCAGAGCCAAGCTCATCTAACAAAACTAAGCTGTTTGAAGTAACATTATTAGTTATTTCAACTATATTGGTGATATGTGAAGAAAAAGTGCTTAAGTTTTCTTGAATGCTTTGCTCATCACCAATATCTGCAAAAATGTTATCAAAAATAAATATTGAGCTTCCTTCCTTTACTGGAATAAATATACCAGAATATGCCATCAAAAGTAAGAGTCCAGTAGTTTTTAGAGAAACAGTTTTTCCACCAGTATTAGGACCAGTTATAACTAGAGAAGAATAATCTTTACCTATTGAAATATCTATTGGAACAATGAAAGCTTTATCAATCAATGGATGTTTTGCAGAAATTAAATTTATATATTTTTCTTTATTAATCTGTGGCAAGATTCCATCTATATCTATTGAATATGAAGCTTTTGCAAATAATAAGTCTAAATCTTTTAAGATTTCAATATTTTTTGTTAAATAATTTGTATAATCATAAAGCATGGCAGATAAATTAGCAAGTATTTTTTCTATTTCAATATCTTCTTCAACCTTTAAATTAGCTATTTCATTATTCAAATCAAATACACTTATAGGTTCAATAAATACAGTAGAACCACTACTAGATACATCATGTATAAAACCTTTTACTTGACCTCTATATTCTTCTTTTATAGGAATTACATATCTGTTTTCTCTAATTGTAATAATTGGTTCCATAATGTATTTGGAATATGTACTAGAATGTATAATAGAATTTAGTTTATCTCTAATGTCCTGTTCAAATTTTTTACTTTGTTTTCTGATAGCTGTAAGTTTAGGAGAAGCAGTATCTGCAATGGTAGTTTCATCTAATATAACTGAAAATATTTTTTCTTCTATATTTTTGTTTGTATAAATTAAATCAAATAAATCATAAGTATTAGTATACATTGATAAATCCATACCATCTAAGAAAAAGTATTCTTTTACTTCTCTAGAAATTTTTAAAAATCTAGCAATGTTTAATAATGGAATAATTGATAAAATACCGTTACTTTCTAAAGTTTTAATACTAATAGAAATATTTGGAATATCAGATAAAGGAATATTTCCTTTTCTAAAAATCAAACTAATTGCTTCATTTGTAGCTTTTAGTAAATTACTAACTTTGTCAGCATTAAATTCAGGTGAGATAGTATCTATATTTTCTTTTCCTACATATGTTTTACAATATGTCCTTAGTTTGTGGATAATCTTATCATATTCTAAAGTTTTTAAGTATTTTGTATTCATTTTTTACCTCGTTTCTTTATAGATATTATAAGTATAACATATTTTAAATAAAATAAGAAAGAAAATAATAAAAATACATTGTACAAAAATTATCTATTTGATATAATACAAAATATAAAAATGTAAGGAGGAAACGCTATGTGCGAATGTATAGAAAATAGAATAAAACAAGAAGTAAAAGAAATAATGACTCCATATAAAGAAGAAAAAGATAATTTAATTCCTATATTAAATGATATACAAGAAAAATATGGATATATTCCAAAAGTAGCTCAAATGGAAGTGTCCCAATATTTAAAAATTCCAATGGCAGAAATATTTGGTGTAATCACATTTTATTCAAGATTTACATTAGAGCCGAAAGGAAAATATAATATTTCCGTATGCTTAGGAACAGCATGTTTTGTAAAAGGTTCACAAGCAATATTAGATAGATTAAAAGAAAGATTAAAACTAGAAGAAGGAAAAACAAGCGAAGATGGTAAATTTTCAATAGATACTACAAGATGTGTAGGTGCTTGTGGAATAGCACCGGTATTTACTGTAAATGATGAAGTATATGGGAATGCTACTGTGAAAAAGTTAGATGAAGTATTAGATAAGCTTTCATAGTTTGAAAGATAATTGAATTTGAATTTGTTGAATTTTATTTGAAATATAATCAATTATCTGATAGATATAAAAAACAAAAAGGAGGCTGTAAATGAAAACAATAGAAGAACTAAACAAAATTAGAGTAGAAAAAAGAGTAGAATTAGATTTAAGAAAAAATACTAATGCAGATACTAGAGAAAAACATATCTTAGTATGTAATGGTACAGGATGTACATCTTCAAAATCTCCTTTAATTTTAGAAAATTTTAAGAAAATAATTAAAGAAAAAGGTCTAACCAATGTACGAGTTATAAAAACAGGATGTTTTGGTTTATGTGCAAAGGGACCAATAGTTATAATTCGTCCAGAAGACACTTTTTATGCAATGGTAAAACCAGAAGATTGCGAAGAAATTATTGAGTCGCACATAATTCAAGGAAAAGTTGTAGAAAGATTACTTTGTAAAGATATAGATGGAACAAAAGTTACAAAACTTGATGACTTAACATTTTATAAAAAACAAAAAAGAATAGCACTAAAAAATTGCGGAGTTATAAATCCAGAAGATATAGATGAATACATAGCTTTTGATGGATATAGGGCATTAGCAAGAGTATTAATAGAAATGTCACAAGATGAAGTAATAGAAACTATTGATAAATCCGGTTTACGTGGTAGAGGTGGAGCAGGATTTCCAACAGGTAAGAAATGGAAACTTACAAAAGAAGCAAAAGGAGAAACAAAATATGTAGTATGTAATGCAGATGAGGGAGATCCTGGAGCATTCATGGATAGAAGTATTTTAGAAGGAGATCCTCATAGTGTATTAGAAGCAATGGAAATTGCAGGGTTTGCAATAGGTGCTAATAAAGGTTATATATATGTAAGGGCAGAATATCCAATAGCAGTACAAAGATTAAAAATTGCAATCGAGCAAGCAAGAAAATATGGAATACTTGGAAAAAATATATTTGGTACAAGTTTTGACTTTGATATAGAAATAAGACTTGGAGCAGGAGCTTTTGTATGTGGAGAAGAAACTGCATTGTTAGAATCAATAGAAGGTAGACGTGGTCAGCCTAGAGTTAAGCCACCATATCCAGCAGAATCAGGTTTATGGGGATGTCCAACATTAATAAACAATGTTGAAACATATTCAAATATTGCACAAATAATATTAAAAGGAGCAGAATGGTATTCATCAATTGGAACTGCTACATCTAAGGGTACAAAGGTATTTGCCTTAGGTGGAAATGTAAATAATGTTGGATTAGTAGAAGTGCCAATGGGAACAACTTTAAGGGAAATAGTGTATGACATAGGTGGAGGAATACCAAATGGAAGAGATTTTAAAGCAGCTCAAACAGGAGGCCCATCAGGAGGATGCATACCAAAAGAACATTTAGATACCCCAATAGATTATGAATCATTAAAAGAAATTGGTTCAATGATGGGGTCAGGTGGACTTATTGTAATGGATGATACAAAATGTATGGTATGTTTAGCAAAATTCTATTTAGAATTTACAGTAAGTGAAAGTTGCGGAAAATGTACACCATGCAGAATTGGAACAAAAAGAATGCTTGAAATATTAGAAAAACTATGTAGCGGAGAAGGTACAGAATATGATATATATAGATTAGAAAAATTAGCTGTAAATATAAAAAAAGCAAGCATTTGCGGACTTGGGCAGAGTGCACCAAATCCAGTAATAAGTACTTTAAAATATTTTAGAGAAGAATTTAGACAACATGCAATAGAAAAAGAATGTAAAACAATGGAATGTAAAGCGTTAGCAAAGATAGAAATAAATGAAGAAAAGTGTAAAGCTTGTGGATTATGCCAAAAAAATTGCCCTACAAATGCAATAGAGGGAGAAGGAAGAGAAAAAAGGCACATAAATCAAGATAAGTGTATTAAGTGTACGACTTGTATTAGGTCTTGCCCATTCCAAGCAATTGGGTAGGTTTGCAAAATAAACTTCGTATTGCGTTGTCAAAATTTAGATAAAAAATCCTCGACGTACACAAAGTACGCCTCCGGTTTTTTACTAAATTTTTCCTAGCACTACTCGTTTCTTTTGCAAACCGTAGAGAATAGTCAAAGCAATCACTTTTGATTAATTTTAGATAGAAAAAATTAGATAATGCTTTACGTTGTTAAAATTTAGATAAAAAATCTTTGGCGTTCACAAAGTACGCCTCTGGTTTTTTACTAAAGTTGTCGTTTTAGGGACTGTCCCTAAAGCGACAAAAGGAGGAATAAATGGTTAATTTAAAGATAGATGATAAAAAGGTTTGTGTACCAGAAGGTACAACAATATTAGATGCAGCAAAGCAAGCAGGAATAGATATACCAACATTATGCTTTTTGAAAGATATAAATGAAGTTGGAGATTGTAGAATGTGCATTGTTGAAGTTGAAGGAAGGAGAGGTTTTGCAACTTCATGTATACAAAAAGTAGAAGAAGGTATGGTGGTTCATACTCATACTCCAAATGTGTTAGAAGCAAGGCACACAATATTAGACCTAATTATTTCTAATCATTCTAAAGATTGCTTAACCTGTACACGCTCACGGAAATTGTGAACTTCAAGATTTAGCAATAAAGTTTAATGTCTTAGATATTGAATTTAAAGGAGAAAGAACAGAACACAAAATAGACGATAAGTCTCCATCAATAGTTAGAGATTTTAATAAATGCATATTGTGTAGAAGATGTGTAGCAACATGTAAAAATGTACAAAATATAGGAGCTATTGATTGCATAGAAAGAGGTTTTGATTCATGTATTTCTACAACTTATGATCATAGCTTAAATGATGTAAATTGTACATTTTGTGGACAATGTATAGAATCTTGCCCAACAGGAGCACTACATGAAAAAGAAAATATAAATGATGTATGGGCAAAATTAAAAGATCCAGATTATTTTGTAGTAGTTCAAACTGCTCCATCTGTGAGAGTTGCACTAGGAGAAGAATTTGGAATGGAGATAGGAACAAATGTTACAGGTAAAATGGTATCAGCATTAAAAAATTTAGGATTTGATAAAGTATTTGACACAAATACTGGAGCTGATTTTACAATTATGGAAGAGGCAACAGAATTTGTAAAAAGATTTAAAGAAAACGATAATCTTCCAATGACAACATCATGTTGTCCAGGATGGGTACGTTTTGCAGAAATGGAGTATCCAGAAAACTTAAGTCATTTATCAAGCTGTAAATCTCCACATCAAATGTTTGGAGCAATTATAAAATCATATTATGCAGAGAAAAATAATATAGATCCAAATAAAATATATGCTGTATCTGTAATGCCTTGTATTGCAAAAAAATATGAAGCAAAAAGAGATGAAATGGAAGTAAACGGAATAAGAGATGTTGACGCAGTTATAACAACACGTGAACTTGCAAGAATGATAAAACAAGCCAATATAGAATTTGATAAATTAGAAGATGACACATTTGATAATCCAATGGGAGAAGCTACAGGAGCAGCAGCAATTTTTGGTGTAACAGGTGGAGTTATGGAGGCTGCACTTCGTACAGCTTATGAACTAATTACAGGAGAAGAACTAAAAAAATTAGAATTTGAAAGTGTAAGAGGTACAAAAGGAATAAAGAAAGCAAGTGTGCAAATAGGAGATAAAGAAATTAAAGTAGCAGTAGCACATGGACTTAGCAATGCCAGAAAAATTATGGAAGAAATAAAAAATGGAACAGCAGATTACAGCTTTGTGGAAGTTATGGCATGTCCAGGAGGTTGCATAATGGGTGGAGGTCAACCAATAAAAAATTCTAAAACTAGAATGACAGTAGATGTAGCAGGAAAAAGGGCTGAGGCAATGTATTCAATAGATGAAAGGAGTACCATTAGAAAATCACACGAAAATCCTATATTAAAAGAAATATATAAAGAATATATAGGAAATCCAGGAGAACATAAAGCACATGAATTATTACATACACATTATAATGAGATGGAAGAATATAGAATTTAGCAAGAAAGCTGTCTTTGAGGACAGCTTTCTCGCTATTGAAAATTAACCTAAAATATGATATAACATAAAATGTCAAGCAAAAAATGACGAAAATATAGATAAATATATTTACATAATTCTACAAAAAAATTACTTTAAAGAGATTATAATAACTATAAGTTCAAAAGGAGTAAATAAATGAAATCAGGATTTGTATCAATATTAGGAAGGACAAATGTTGGAAAATCAAGTATAATAAATAGCTTAGTTGGAGAAAAAGTTGCAGCTGTTGCAAATAAAACTCAAACTACAAGAACTGTAATTAGGGCAATTGTAAATAGACAAAATTCTCAAATTATTTTTATAGATACACCAGGAATACATAAACCAAAATCGAAACTTGGAGATGTAATGGTCGAAAATGCTTTTGGAGTAACAAAAGATGCTGATGTTATAGTTTTTGTTATTGAAGCTACTTCGGAAGAAATAGGAAAAGGAGATAAGCTAATTTTAGAAAAAATAAAAGAAGCAAATAAAAAAACTATATTGGTTATAAATAAAATTGATTTAGTAGATAAGGCTAAAGTTGCAAAATTAATTGAAATTTATAAAAATGAATACAATTTTTCTAGTATAATACCTGTTTCTACAGTAAAAAATATTAATCTAGATGTAATATTAGATGAAATAGAAAAGAACTTAAATGAAGGTCCTGCATATTATGATATAGAGGAATATACAGACCAAACAACAAGACAACTTGTAGAAGAAACTATAAGGGAAAAAGCTTTAAAATTATTGCAAGATGAAGTTCCTCACGGAATTTTAGTAGAAGTAGAAAAAATGAAAAAGAAAAAGACAATGCAAAATGAGCCAATATATAATATAGAAGCTACTATTTATTGCTTAAGAGAATCACATAAGGGAATTATTATAGGAAAAAATGGCGGTATGCTAAAAAAAATTGGAACTTATGCAAGAGAAGATTTAGAAAAAATGCTGGGGATAAAAATAAATTTAAAATTATGGGTGAAGGTTAGAGAGGATTGGATTAATAAGGATAGATTTCTCAACTCCTTCCGATTAAATTAAAAATAAGCTACGTATTGCGTTGTCAAACTTCGCATAAAAATTTTTCGATGTACAAATGTACTATCTCAAAATTTTGTTATAGTGTATAAAATTAAAAAAAATGCAAATGATAAGATAAAGTAATGTATAAAGGATAAAATACATTTGCTTTATGAAATGGAGATGATGTTAGCATGATAAAACAAATGGCATGGAATACTTTTAAAAATACTGGAGATATAAATACTTATCTAGAATTAGTAGAAGTGGAAAATATAGAAAAAAATATGGCAGAGGCGGAAAAACAAAATGGGAATAATAAAGGTAAAGGGAATAGTAATATCAGAACATAATATGGGTGATTACGATAAGATGGTTACAATACTAACTCCAAACCGGAAAAATTGGGTGTGCTGCTAAAGGTGCAAGAAGGCCTAAGAGTACTCTTATGGCAGGCACACAATTTTTATGTTTTGGAGATTACTTAATATACAAAGGAGTAAGTTCATATAATATAAATTCGTGTGAAATAAATGAAGTATTTTATAACTTAAGGATAGATTTGGACAAGCTTCAATATGCATCACATATTACTAAAATAATTAATGATGTTACAGATGAAAATCAAAATACATATAAGATATTACAGCTATTTTTAAATACTTTGTATGTACTTTCAGAAACAGATAAAAATATGGATTTAGTGTTAGCAACTTTTAAATTAAAACTAATGTGTTTTCTAGGCTTTACTCCAATTATAGATAAATGTGCAAATTGCAAGAAAAATGAAAATATTAATTTGAACTTTTTTAGTTTTAAAGATAATGGATTTAAGTGTGAAAGTTGCGCAAGACAAGATAAGGGAGCAATACAAATTTTAGAAGCAACACGAAATGCCATAAAATATATTGTAATAGCACCACCCAAAAAACTATTTTCATTTAATCTGTCAGAAGAAAGTATAAAAGAACTTGAAATTATAGCTAAAATATTTTTGAATGAGAAGTTAGATAAAGAATATAAAATGGAAAAGTTATTTTGAGATAGTAAGTGATAATTTGATATTTTAATATTAAAAATAGTGGAAATATTATACTATCCACTATTTGATTTTATTATTTAATTATAAAAAAAACATTAAGAAAAATAGCTAGAACCTGCTCTACAAGCTCAGAACAAAATTTGACATAAAACGCAAAATGTGATATACTAAATAAGATTGAAGAGAGATAAATTAACTAAAGGAGAATGAAAATGGAGAACGTAATAAAGTTTGGAATAGGTTTTGTTACAGGTAGACCAAATGTATGTAAAGTTATAAATAATACATATGAAAGACTAATAAATCAATTTAAAGAATCTGAAAAAAAAGTAGAACTTACAATATTTATATTATTTGATTTAGGTTATCAGTTTACTACAAGAGTAGATTTTTATGGGATAGTACCAAATGTTTACAAAGATATAAAGATAAGATATATAACTCCGGAAGATATAGAAGAAGAAAAGAAAAAATTAATAGGAAAAGAAATATTATTAAAAGAAGATGCTGATTTGTTTTTTGGACATGGACATGCAAAAGGAAGAAATACGCTTATGTATTACGCAAAAAAATACAAAATTGATTATCTGTTATTTTGGGATGATGATGAATATCCAGTTGCATGTATAAAAAATGAAGAAACAGATGAACTTATTTGGAAAGAACAAGATAATATAGCTATGCATTTAAAATATATAGAAAATTCAGATGTTACAATTGGATATCACTGTGGATATATTTCACCAATACCATATGTTGAATTAAATGAAGATATAGATGAAAATTTATTTAAACAATATATAGAAGCAATAAGCAATGAAGTAGTATCTTGGGAATCAATCAAAGAAAAATTTGTTAAAGATAATGGTATAACATATGCAGATAAAAAAATTGCAGATGGAATAGGTGTTTATATACAAGAGGATAAAGGAAATGGAAATTGGGTAGTAGGTTCAACATTATGCTTAAACCTAAATCATATTGATAAAATACCTGCTTTTTATAACCCAGAGGGTGCAAGAGGAGAAGATGCATTCTTTTCAATAAATTTATCAAATGCACAAATAATAAAAGTACCAGTATATCATTTTCATGATGGATTTTTAAAATATACAAATATTGTAAGAAAAAAATATCCAAAGGTTTTAAGAAAAATAAAGGCAACAGATGAAGAAGTTGAACAAAGATTTTTAAAAGCTTCAAGAGGCTGGATAAAGTATAAACCACTTTTGTTATATGTTACAAATAATGAAGATTATAAAGAAAAAATTAAAGAAAATTATGAAAAATTAGAAAAAAGCATACCAGAGATAAATAAAATTTTTGAAAGTGATGTATTTAGTTCATTATTAAATGATTTTAAAGAATATGATAAAGATGTAAAAAAACATTACCAAGAGTTTATTAAAACAAATGAAATATGGGATAAATTGAAAAGTATATAGAATAAATTCTATATAAATAAAAGAATGGAGATGAAGAAAAGTGCAATATATAGATTATTAATATAAAATAATAATTTATATATTGCCAATTATGTAAAAGATAGGATTGGTAAAAATGATATTAATAAAAAAAATAGAAGAAAAATATAATGATAGAGTAAATAGTTTTATTATATCAATATTTGTTGATGAATATAAATTTGAACAATATAAAGAAGGACTATCTAAAGTAAATAATTTAGAATATATTAGAAGCGGTGGAAACATGTGGATGGCAGTAGATGATAGTGATGAAATAATAGGAACTATAGCAATAATGAAAAAAGATAAAAATACTGCTGAACTTAAATCTTTTTATGTTAATAAAAAATATAGGGGAAATGGAATTTCTAAAAAATTATTTTCTGTTGCAATGGAATATTGTAAACAAATAAATTTGCATAAAATATTTTTGGGTACATATGATACAATGGAAACAGCGATATGTTTTTATAAAAAAAGAGGATTTTCTGAGATGGAAATGAATCATATAGATGAGAATGCTAGATTCTTTGAAATGTATTTATGAAGGGTGAAAATATGGAAGAGTTAATAAGTATAATTATTCCAGTTTATAATAAGGAAAAATATATAAGAGAGACTATATTAAGTGTTATTAATCAATCGTATAGTAATTTAGAAATAATTATAGTAAATGATGGCTCTACAGATACATCAAAAGAAATTTGTATGGAATTTCAAAAAAAAGACGATAGAATAAAATTAATTAATACAGACAATCATGGAGCTGGACATGCTAGAAATATAGGAATAGATATTGCAAAAGGCAAGTATATATCTTTTATAGATGCAGATGATTATGTAGATAGGGAGTATTTCAATATTTTATATAAAATGATAATAAAGTATGAAGCGGATATTGCAGAATGTAAATATATTAGAGTAAAACAGAATGAAAACAATATGCAAAATAAAAAAGACGACAATATTAAATTATTTAATAATATTCAAAAATTAGAGATTTTGTATGGAGAAGATGTTAGTGAATATGTAAATAGTGTAATTATGTGCAATAAACTATTTAAAAGAGAATTATTCGAAAATATATATTATCCAGAAAATAGAGTTATAGATGATGAGTTTGTTACTTATAAACTGATATATAAAAGTAAGAAAATTGTAACAACTGATAGAGAATTATATTTTTATGTCCAAAGTGTAGATAGTGTAATGAGAAATAATTTTAAAGAGAAAAGAGTGATTGATACTATTGACGTGTATGATGAGGTTTATAAATTTAGTATGGATAATAATATACAAGAGATACAAGAAGAAGTATTAATAAGATATTTAAAGTATTGTATAGAATTAGCACATAAAACTAAATTATCAAAGCAAATTCATAAAAAGGATAAAGTAATAAAATTTATACAAGATAAATTTGAAGAAAAGAAAAAGTTATATTATGATAAATATAATAATGCTGTAGCTAATAGTAAATTAAAACAAATTGAAATTGATTTTAAGAATGAAATAAAAAAATAGAGGAAAATAACATGTACATAATAGTAGGTTTAGGAAATCCAGAACCAGAGTATGCAAGAACAAGGCACAATATGGGGTTTGATGTTATAAACATATTAGCAAAGAAAAATAATATAGAATTAAATAGAAGTAAATTTAATGCTATATATGGTACTGGAATTATAGAAAATGAAAAAGTAATATTAATAAAGCCACAAACTTATATGAATAATAGTGGAGAAGCGGTTGTAGAGTGGCTTAAGTTTTATAAAGAAAATTTAAATAATGTGCTCGTTATCTATGATGATATGGATACAGATATAGGAAAAATCAGAATTCGAGCTAAAGGTGGAGCAGGTTCTCATAATGGAATGAAATCCATGGTAAAAGAACTAAATTCAGAAGATTTTCCACGAATTAGAATAGGCATTGGTAGACCATTAGACGAATTTGATAGAATAAATTATGTTATAGGAAATATTGATGTAGAAGAATATATTAGGCTTCAAGAAGGAGCAAACTTAGGAGCAGAGGCAGTAGAATATTGGATAAAAAATGGAATAGATAATGCAATGAATAAGTTTAATATAAAATAGAACAAGTATAAGCAAGAAAGGGATACTATGCAGGAATTATTGATTAACACTATTAAGAGCGAAAAACAAATATTATTAGTAGAAAACGGAAAGCTAATAGAAAAATATTTTGAAAAGCAGAATCAAGAAAGAATTGAAGGGAATATATATTTAGGAATTGTAGAAAATATTTTACCAGGAATGCAAGCAGCTTTTGTAGACATAGGAAAAGAAAAAAATACATTCATACATATTAGAGATATAATACCAAAAGTAAGTGAGGAAACTGGAAATAAAGATGAGGATTTTTCGAAATATAATATAAAAGACTATCTAAAATATAAAATGCCAATCTTAGTTCAAGTAAAAAAGGATAGCACAGATAAAAAAGGTGCTAGAATTTCAACTCATTTAAGCATACCAGGTAGATTTTCAGTTATAATGCCTAATGAAAACTTTATAACAATATCTCAAAAAATAGATGGAGAAGCAGAAAGAAAAAGGTTAAAGGAAATCTTCAAAAATAATGTTTCAGAAGGTTATGGTGCTATTGTTAGAACATCTGCTATAAACCAAGATGAAGCAATATTAATAGAAGATATAAAACAAACAATAGAAAAATACGAAACAATAAAGAAAAAATATGAAAAAGAATTAGAAAAAGGTAAGAGTGTAAAGCCATGCTTGATTTTTGAAAGTGAAGACATAATATTAAAATTAATTACAGATTTAATGGATAAAGATTTACAAAGAATAATTACTAATGACAAAACTGTTTATGATATCATTAATAAAAAAATAACAGAGTCAGGAATAAATATCAAACTTGAAATGCAAGAAAATATTTTAAATATGTACAGTTTGGAAAAGCAGTTAGAAGAAACAGAAAATAGAAAAGTATGGCTAAAATGCGGAGGATTTATTACAATAGATAAAACAGAAGCATTAACAGCTATAGATGTTAATTCTGGAAAATATACTGGAAAAAAAGATTTAGAACAAACTATATTTACTGTAAATAAAGAAGCTACTATAGAAATTGCAAAACAGCTAAGGCTAAGAGATATTGGTGGAATAATTATTATAGATTATATAGATATGCAAAACAAAGAAAATGAAGAAAAAATAATAGAATTATTTGAAGAACAGTTAAAGAAAGATAGATCAAAAACTCAAATAGTAGGCTTTTCTAAATTAAACTTATTAGAGATGACACGTAAACATATTTGCAGTAATGACTGAAAATGAAAAAATTAACCTAAATAAGATATGAAATGACCTAAAATAGGAACTTTGAGCATTAGTTTCCTATTTTAGGATATTTTTTAGTTGAATAAACAATTATAAAAATAAAAAAATATAGTTTACCTGAAAAAAGTTGATAAAAAATTATTCTCTAGAATTTTTAGAGCTTTCACTTTTTCCAAAGTTATTACAAAGTTTATCATATTCTTTACATTTAATTTTATATTCCATCAATTGTGTCATATATCTATAATACATATATGCTTGTTCATATTGAGTTATAGGATTAAATATATTATTATCTCCAATACTTGTATCATAATTTGTATCATAATTATATGGAGGCATTCCATAAAAATTATTCATATTATCTCTATCCATAAGAAATCACTCCTAAAATAAATTCTTTATAAGAATATATGCAAAAAATTATAATAATAGAAGTAATAAAAAATATTAGTATTATAATGAGCTGACAATTTTTATATGTAGTATCAATATAATTAACAAAAAAACTATATAGTTGAATAATTAAAAATTTAATGAATAGTATTTAATATGAAAAAATTAAAAAAAGTAAGCTTTACAAAAAATATAATTACATTACTTATAGCACATATATTTATTAAGATTCTAGGATTAATTAATAAGATATATTTAACTAATCGAAAAGGATTTGGAGATGAAGGAAATGCTATATATTCTAGTGCATTTCAAATATATGCATTATTTCTTACAATAACATCAATAGGAATACCAAATGCAGTATCAAAATTAGTTTCAGAAAAATTGGCAATAGGAGACACAAAAGGTGCACATAAAATTTTTAAAATTACTATTATAGTATTTGGTACTTTAGGCTTTGTAGTATCAGTACTTGTTTTTAAATTTGCTAATATAATAGCTATTAATTGGATTCAAATACCAGAAGCTGAACTTAGTTTATTAGCACTATCTCCATCTATATTTTTTATATCTATTACATCTGTAATAAAAGGATATTTTAATGGTAGAGAAAATTTAAGTGTAGGAGCAAACTCACAAACTATAGAACAAATTTTTAGAACGATTATTACAATTATTCTAATAGAATTTATTGCTAAAACTACAGGATTAGATACAAAAATTATGGCTGCAGGAGCAGCTGTTGCCAGTACTTTAGCGGAAATGAGTTGTTTTGTTTACTTATGTAGATATTATAAAACTGTTCAAAAAGAGATTGCAAATGAAATAAAATTAAGTGTAAATTATAAATATATTGGAAGAAGAAAAACAATAAAAGAAATATTATTTGTATCTATACCTATGTCAATAGCACCTATTATTGGAGGAATAAATAAGAATATTGATTCAATGACAATTGTAAGAAATCTAAAAAAATTTATGTCAGAAACAGATGCAAAACTTCAATATGGTATACTAAGTGGAAAAATAGAAACATTAGTAGCATTTCCGCTATCATTTAATGCAGCTTTTACAAGTACATTAATTCCAATAGTATCATCTGCAAAAGCAAGTAGAAATTTCAAAGAAGCTAAAAGAAAAATTGAATTTTCTATATTGATATCGCTTTTAATTGGTCTTCCATGTACAATTGGTATGATAGTTTTAGCAAATCCAATATTAAAACTATTGTTTCCAAATCAACCATCTGGTGCATTATTATTACAAATAAGTTCAATATCCATAACTTTTATTATGATTAATCAAAATATAAGTGCAGTTCTACATGGACTTGGTAAGACAATAATTCCAGCACTTGTTTTATTTTTAGGTTCAATAATAAAATTAATTTTAAATAATGTATTAGTATCAATTAATCCAAATGAATTTATATTAGGAGGAGCATCAGGAGCTGCAATAGGAACTGTTATATGTAATGTAGTTACATTTTTAATTTCAAATTATATATTAAAGAAAAATATTAATATAAATATAATGCTAACAAAAATAGTAAAAGTAATAACTGCTACAATTATGATGACTGTGATTATGATTTTTACATATAAAAATTTAATATGTATAATATCAGAAAAGTTGTGTATAATACTAACAATATTAGTATCTATCATTGCATATATAATATTGATATTAATCTTAAAAATATTCTCAAAACAAGAAATAGGATTATTACCATTTGGAGAAAATATTTACAAAATTTTAGTAAAGTTAAAGATATATAGAGAAAATATGTGATTTTATGCAAAAAAAAGAAGGATTTTATTGAAGTTTGGAGAATAATCATAATAGTAGATAGCGTTTAAAGTCTACATATGAAAATCTTATAGGAGGTAATGAAAATGAACAAATCAGAATTAATCGCAGCTATCGCAGCTAAAAC
>CALXVN010000005.1 GCA_944392085.1 uncultured Clostridia bacterium
TTATTATTAGGAAAAACAAGCAAAAGATTTACTAAAATCTTTACAATAGTATTTTTAGTATTTTTCATGGCACTTACTGGTTTTACTGCTTCAGTAATTAGAGCAAGTATAATGGGTATTTTAATACTTACAGCAAGTCTGTTATATAAAAAGTCTGATACAATAAATAATTTGGGAATATCGTCATTAATAATATTGATATATAATCCATATTTAATAACAGATTTAGGATTTTTGCTATCTTATGCAGGAACAATAGGAATAATCTTTTTAGGAACTCCTATAACTCAAAAACTGTATAAAGTAATAAATAAAGTAACAAACGAAAAAATAAATTTACAAGAAAATAAGGATGTCAAAATAGAAGAAAACTGTGCTTCAATTTCAAATGAAATACTTAAAATGAGCCAATATAGAGTAAAGAAACTACTTTGTATAATCCTAAAATATGTAATAAATGCATTTAGCATAACATTATCTGCTAATATAATTATTATACCAGTTATGGCATATTCTTTTAGTACAATATCATTTACTTTTTGGATTTCAAATATCTTAGCAGGTCCTGTCATGGAAATAGTAACGATATTTGGATTTATAGTATATTTTATATCTGTATTATGCTTTCCTATAGCTGAAATTTTAGGATTATTTCTAGATTTTTTCCTTAGCATACTATTAAAAATTGCAGAAATTTCTTCATTAATTCCTGCCTCTCTTATTTATGTAAAAACTCCATATCTAGTAGAGTGCATTATATATTATTTAATGATTTGTGCAATATACAACAAATCCAAAATAAAAAGGGATAAAATTTTTATCTGGTTTTATAAAAATAAATATAAGGTTATTTCAATATTAACAATAATAATTATATCTAGTTATTTTGTTTCTAATTTAATTCCAAAAAGTTTAAGAATATATTTTGTGGATGTAGGACAAGGGGATTGTACTTTAATACAAACACCTGAAAATAAAAATATTTTAATAGATGGAGGAGGCAGTGAGTTTGGAAATTTTGATGTAGGAGAAAGCACGCTTATGCCATATTTATTAGCAAGAAGAATAACTACAATAGATTATATGCTTATTTCACACTTTGATAGTGATCATATTCGGACGGGCTTTTTTACATTATGGAAAATTTAAAAGTAAAAAATATAATTATTTCTATGCAGGGCAAGGAATCAGAAAACTTAAGTAAATTTAAAGAAATAGTTACGAAAAAGAAAATAAATATAATAATAGTAAAAAAAGGAGATTATTTAAAAATAGATAAATTTTCATATTTCGAGATATTATTTCCAGAAGAAGATTTGATAAAAGAAAATATATTAAATAATAATTCTATAGTAGCTAAATTTTATTGTATGGGATTTACTATGTTATTTACAGGTGATATAGAAGAAATAGCAGAAAAAAGGCTAATTGCATTATATAAAGAAACTAAAAAATTAGAAGCAACAGTAATAAAAGTAGCTCATCATGGTTCAAAAACATCAAGCATAAATGAATTTTTAAAACTAGTAAAGCCAAAGTTGGCTTTTATAGGTGTAGGAAAAAACAATAATTTTGGGCATCCAAATGATGTAGTGTTAGACAGATTGATAAATGAGCGGAGTAAAAATATATAGAACAGATTTAAATGGGGAAATTGAGCTAAAATTAAATAAAGGAAGGATAAGTGGCTTTGACAACAAAAAATAAATATATATCTAGCCTATTAATATATTTTTAAATAATATTATCTAGCAATTTTGGTGAGTGAAAATATAAATTTTCCATACTACTAGACTTTTTTCGATATTTGTTTTAAAATAATGTGTGAAAAATAAAGAACGAAGGAATGATGAAAAATGAATATATGGCACGATATAAAAAAAGAAAGAATAAATAAAAATGATTTTGTTGGAGTAGTAGAAATTTCTAAAAATGGAAAAAATAAATATGAATTAGATAAAGAAACAGGCATGTTAAGGTTAGACAGAGTTTTATATACAGCTACACATTATCCTACAAATTATGGGTTTATTCCAAGAACTTATGCAGAAGATAATGATCCATTAGATGTACTTATTCTATGTAATGAGGAAATACAACCACTTACTTTAGTTGAATGCTATCCAATTGGAGTACTAATAATGAATGATGGTGGAGAAGAAGACGAAAAAATAATAGCAATATCTAAAAAAGATCCATATTTAAATGTTTTTAATGATATATCTGCACTTCCAAATCATATATCAGATGAAATAAAACACTTTTTTGAAGTATATAAACAATTGGAGGGAAAAACAACTAGTGTAGATAGAATGCTAGGCAGAGAAGAGGCAGAAAAAATAATTGAAAAATGTATGAAAAGATATGATGAAGAATTTTAAATGTCGCGAAAAGGCCTGTCCCTATAGCGACAAAAGGAGAGAGTTAATTGATTGAGAAAATAGTTTTTAACTTATTAGCGTTTGCAATATTTATAATAGTTTTTGGAAGGTTTATAAAAAAGAATGATACAAGTTATGTGTATGTATTAGGATTAGAATTTTTAGGAATAGTAATTAATTTTATAGAACTAATTTTTAATATACATTTAAATTTATTCTTTAGAATTTTAATATACATATTATCAATAATAATACCAGCAGTTATACTTATTATAGAGTATAAGAAAAAAATAGATTTTTCGGAAATGCTAAACATTACTTTAGCAAAAATTGCATTAAATTCTGGAAACACAGAAAAAGCAAAAGGTTATTTATTTAAACTTATAAAAAAATATCCAGAAAGTTATATTGGTCATAAAACTTTAGCAGAAGTTTATGAAAAGGAAGAAAACTATTCTGTTGCAGTAGATGAATATATTAGAGCAAATGGAATAAATAACAAAGATATTAAATTAAATTATAAAATTGCTGATTTATTAAACAAAGACAAAAGAGCAAATGAAGCAATAAATGTTTTGCAAGATATTTTAAATAGGAATCCAGATTATTATAAAGCTACTGATTTATTAGGCGAAATATTATATACAAATGAAAGATATAAAGAAGCAATAAATGTATATATGAATGCTTTAAGATATAATCCTGGAAATTATGATTTGTACTATAACCTTGGAATGGTATATACAATGGTAAATGATTTTCAAAGAGCAAAAGAATTTTATCAAAAAGCAGCCCAGATTAATTCACTTTTATATAATGCAAAATTAAGTTTAGGACAAATTGCTTTAATTGCAGGTGATTTAGATGAAGCAGAAAAATATTTTGAAGAAAGTATAAAAGGTGAAGATACAGAAGCAGGTTCATATTATTATTTAGCACAAGTTGCTATTCTTAAAGGTGATAAAGAAAAAGCAACTAATTATATGAATATTGCTATAGAACTTGAACCAAGCATTTATGATAAAGTTCAAAAAGAAAATGTTTTTTTACCGATTATGAATAATATTAGAAAGCCAAATAGAGAAAATGTTTTCGAAAATAAAAAGAATAAGAATGTAACTAAAGAACAAAAGGTTTTAAATCATTTGTCAAAAACATGTTCATTAATCAATAGCTTAAACAATGACGATATAAGAATTATGAAAAATATTAAAGAAAAAGAAATAGAACAAAAAGAAAAGCAAAGAGAAAATTAAAAAGAAAAAAGGTTATAAGAATAACATACATTGTTTTTTGTTGTATAAATAAAATCTAAAACATCTTCATATAATTAAATAATATTATATTGAGGATGTGATTTTTTGAATATTTCTATAATTGGTGGAGATTTACGAATAATAAGGTTAGCACAAATGTATGCAAAAGAGGGAAAAAAGGTTTATACATATGGATTAGAAAAATATTTTAATGAAAATACTGAAGATAATATTGCAGTTTGTCAAAATTTACAAGAAACTATAGATAAATCAGATACAATTATAAGTGGAATGCCATTTTCGAAAGATGGAATAAATGTTAATACACCATATTCAGAAGAAAAAATAAAATTAGAGAAATTAAAAGATAAGTTATTAGGCAAAATATTTATAGCAGGTGGAATTCCACAAAATTTTTATAAGGAAAAAATAAAAAATATAGACTTATTAGAAAATGAAGAACTAACCATATTAAATGCAATACCAACAGTAGAAGGAACAATAAAGATAGCCATAAACGAAAGAGAAGAAACTATACATGAAAGTAATGTTCTTATATGTGGATACGGCAGAATTGGAAAAATTTTATGTAATGAGTTTAATGCTTTAGGAGCAAATATTTATTGTGCTGCAAGAAAAGAATCAGATTTAGCATGGATACGTGAAAAAAGGTATATACCACTTACATATAAAGAAATAATAAAATATGCTTATAAAATAGATTTGATTATAAACACTGTTCCTACAATGGTTGTGGATAAAGAAAAATTAGAATATTTCAATAAAAACGTATTAATGATAGATGTTGCATCAAATCCTGGTGGAATAGATAAAGTATATGCAAATGAAATTGGAATAAAAGTTATAACAGCGCTTGGGATACCTGGCAAAGAAATGCCACTAACTGCTGCAAAATATATAAAAGATGTCATTGATAGATATAATCAAAAGTAACTATATATCTAGCTTTCTAGTACATAATTTTATCAAAAACATTATCATGTAAAAAAATTATCAAAAAATTTATTAAAAAAATTTCAAAAACAAAAAAACTATGTTATAATGACATAGCAAAAAATATAAGGAGGAGAAAAAATGTCAGTTTTACAAGCATTAGTTTTAGGAATAGTGCAAGGATTAACAGAATTATTACCAATATCTAGTTCAGCTCACTTAATATTAATTCCATGGATTTTTAATTGGGAGATGCCAGAAAGCTTTGATGTTGCACTTCATTTAGGAACTCTTTTAGCAATAACATTATTTTTCTTTAAAGATTGGATAAATTTGGTAAAAGGTGGATATGAGCAAGTTGCAAAAAAGAAAAAATCTACAGAAGGAAGAATTTTTTGGTACATAGTTGCAGTAACAATACCAACAGGAATTTTAAGTTTAGTGTTAGACAAATTATCAGAATATATTTGCGATAAATTTCAGGTTGAAACAATACTAATTGCTATTGCCCTAATAGTATTAGGTATTGTATTATATATAGTTGATAAAAAATCAGCATCAAAAACAAAATTTGAAGATATAACATTTAAGCAATCGTTTTTAATAGGATTATCTCAAGCAATAGCTGCTGCATTTCCTGGAACATCAAGATCTGGAATAACAATGACAGTAGCAAGAGCATTAAAAGTAGATAGAGAAAGTGCTGCAAAATACTCTTTTTTACTTTCAACACCAATAATTTTAGCAGCAGTATTAGTAAGTATTTCTGATTTTGAATTTACACTTGCATTTTTAGTTGGAGTTTTAGCTAGTTTTTTAGTAGGAATATTAGTAATTAAATTTTTACTAAATTATCTAAAAAAAGGAAGCTTTAAAGTATTTGCAATTTATAGAATTATTCTTGGAATAATTGTATTATTGATAACTTTTATAAGATAAGACGATAACATTACAAAATATGGAAATATTACAAAAATATTACAAAAATATTACATTTATATTAAAAATTAAAAAATATATTGACTTTTAAAAAAAAAAAGATAAAATATTAGAAGAAATATAATGATACTAAAAAAGGAAAAAAGTACAAGTATTATTTATTACATTTTGTAAAACATAATAAAGACATAAAAAACGAAGGAGAATAAAATGTCAAGTTGTTTAGGATTATATATAGAAAATAATGTAATTAAATATGCAAAAGTGACAAAAGATCATGAATTGTTAAAAGTTGAAGCTTTTGGAGTTAAATTTTATGAAAAAATTGGAGAAGCTTTGGAACAAGTTATATCTGAAACTTTTAGTTATAATATACCAATAAGTATTAATCTTTCAGAAGAAACTTATAACTATTTTTACATGTTTAGTTTACTTAACAAAAACGATTTAAAAAAAGCAGTAGATACAGAATTTGAATCATATTGTTATGATAAAAAAATGAATAAGAATGCTTTTGAGACAAGATATGCTATATCAAATGAAATAAATGATAGAGATAAACTAAAAATAATTCATGTTTCTGCAAATAAATCATCTCTAGCAAAAAGTATGCAAATGATGAAAGAATACAAAGTATCAACTATTTCACCAGTAGGAGTAAGTATAGCAAACGTTGCAACTGTTAAACCTAAAGAAAATATGATTATAGTTAATATTGAAGAAAATACTACAATAACAGTAGTTGTCAACCAAAAAATATATAATGTAGAAAAATTAGAAGATGGGTCAAGTGAAGTTTTAGAAAAGATTTCAAGTAAAGAAAATTCATATTCTAAAGCTTATGAAATATGTAAGAATTCTACAATATATACAATGGAAGGACAAGAACTACAAGATGAAACTAATGAATATTTAGATTATATTATGCCAGTTCTGTATAAGATAGTAACTAAATTACAAGATTATATATCAAATTCTACAATTAAGTTTGATAAAATATATATAACTGGTACTATGTCAGTAGTAAATAATATAGATTTATATTTTCAGGAATTTTTTCAAAGTATTAAATGTGAAATATTAAAACCATATTTTGTATCAGATAATATGAAATTAAATGTTAAAGATTATATTGAAGTAAATTCTGCAATCTCTCTTGCTATGCAAGGATTAGGATACGGAATTAAAACAATGAATTTTAAAAAACAAAGTATTGGAGATCAACTACCAGATTGGTTAAAATTAGATGTTTCACTTGGGAAAAAAGATAAAAAAAATATAAAAATTAATTTTGATTTATCCGGAAAATTAGATGCAACAGAAAGATGGCTATTAAGAGGAGCAGCAGGAGTTTTGATATTTATAATTCTATATTCAGGATGTTCTGTATATTTAAATAGTAAAATTAGTGAAAAAATAGATGAGGCAGAAGAAGTTAGCTCTTATACAGATACACAAATTGCTTTAGCAGAAAGTGATATAAGTAGAGTAAAAGAAAAAACTAATAAATATCAAGAAATGACTGATAATTTAAAAAATATAAATGAGAAAATTAAAGACGATTTAAGCTTAAAAAATTCAATACCAAATTTATTAGTAGAAATTTCAAATGTTATACCACAAAATGTTCAAATTACCCAAATAGAAAATACATCAGATAGTAATGATAGACATGTTATAATTAATGTCCAATCAAAGTATTATGATGATCTTGGGTATTTTAAAGCAAAACTTAAAGAAGAAGGAATTCTAAATAACATTGTATCAACTCAAGGTGAAAAACAAGGAGACTTTGTTAAAATTGTTATAGAGGGGGATTTGCCATGAGAAAAATATTAATTTCAATATTAATTGTATTACTAATTGTTTTGGCATATTTCACTTTATTTCAAGGGGTTTCTTTAGGAACTTTTAATATATCAAGTATAAAAGAAATTATAGACCTTAATGATGAGTTAAAGGAAAAAATAGAAGAAACAAATAGTAAAATAAAAAATAATTTAAAGTCAAAAGAAACAGAATTATCAGACAATGTAGATACACTTTTGAAAAGTAAAGAAGATTATTATAAATTAGCAAATGTTAGTACAGAAAGTGAAATAAATGAAGCTAATACAGAAGAAATATATAATACAGAATTTTTATTCTTAAAAATAGGAAGACATGCAAGAAAAGAAGGAGTAATTTTAAATATGCCAGTAAAAAGTGGAACTACTGGAGATCCACTGATGAAAGATTTATCTTTCACAGTGGAAGGTAAATATTATGGAATTATTGATTTTGTTTCTGCTTTAGAAAATGATAGTGATTTGAATTTTAGAATTGATGATTTTAAAATGGTTCCATCAGGAGAAAATTTGCAAGCAACATTTAATGTAAGAAATATTAGAATAAAAATTGAGAATACAATACAAAATGTAACTAGTACAGCAGAAGACACAACTACAGTTTCAGAAAATGTAGATAATAATGCTAATTCAATAACACAATAGGAATGGAGGTAAATATGCTAAAATCAGTAATAAAAGAAATTATTATAATATTACTTTTAAGTATAGCTATATTATTAATTTTAGGAATACTTTTTTATGATTATATTCCAATCAATCAAACAGTGCCTACAAAAGAAGCATATGTTACACCAAATACTGTAAAAGAAGAAATAGATGAAACCATAGCAGAATCCGAGAAAGTTGAAGTGACATATGAAGTAACAGATTCAGATTTAAATATATATAAACAAAGTGGTAGTTATACAGAAGGTAAAGCAAATCCATTTGCTTTAGAAGAAACTACAGAAGAAACAACAGATACAAATGATATTAAAGATACAAATCAAAATGTAGATAATAATAACAATGATGATAAAAACGAACAAAAAACAAATACATTTTGGAATGAAGAAGGGATTAAATAATATTTAATCAGTTATAAACTTAGGTTATATTTATAATTTTATATAGATATATACAAATAAATTTAAAAGGAGGAATTTTTTATGTTAAAAAATCAAAATGGTATTACTTTAGTTGCATTAGTTATAACAATAGTTATATTAATTATATTAGCAACAGTAGCTATTACATTTGCTTTTGGAGGAAATGGATTAATAACAAGAGCAGAACAAGCTCAAGATTTCCAAGCAAATGCTGATGCACAATTTAATGAATTCACAACAAATACCACAACATTTATTAACAAAATATTAGAAAATGCCGGAATTACACAATAGAATTTGAAAAAGTTTTAAACGGTTTAAAATTTCTTTAAACTAAAATATTTAAGAGGTTATACAATTTAAATATAATTTAAAATATTTAATTATATTTTAAGTATGACCTCTATTTTAAAATAAAATCTATTCTCATGGAGGAATACGAACAAATATGGATTACATATTATATGTACTAATATTTATTATAGGAGCATTATTTGGAAGCTTTTTTACACTAGCAGTATATAGAATTCCAATTAGACAAGATATAACACATACTCGTTCTTATTGCCCAAAATGCAATCATAAATTGAAATTTTGGGATATGATACCAATAATAAGTTATATATTTTTAGGTGGAAAATGTAGATATTGCAATGAGAGAATAAGAATTAGATACTTATTATTAGAGGTTTTGTCTGGAATTATATTTGTAGTATTTGGAGCTTCAATAAAATTAAGTATAGCTAATATTCAATATCAAACATTAGTATATTTTATTTTTGGAATATTATATATTGCTACTATATTCATTATAGCAGGAATTGATAAAGAAAATGTAAAAATAGAAAAGCCAGTTCTATTATTTGGCTTTATTTGTGTAGGAATATATATGATATATCTATATATAGTAGAAAATGATACTAATATGTATAGATATGTTATTTATCTAATATTATCATGCTTATTATTATTATTTAGCATTGGATACTTAAGAAAAAAAGGAAAGGATAGTTATACAACAGATATATTAATATTAATTATGTTTATGTTATTGTTTACATATGAAGTTGTATGTATATATACTGTAATTATTACATTGATTGCTATAGTTATTCATTCAATACTAAATAAACTATATATATCAAAAAATAGATTTGTTAAAAAAATCAAAATGGAAAATGAAAAAATACCAGTAGGATTTTATTTATGTATATCAAATATAACTATTATGATATTAATAAATTTTATAATTTTTTAGGTGATAAAATGAAAAATAAGCTAAAAAACAGAATAAGTTCAAATAAAGGTTTTACTATGCAAGATTTGATAATTGCATGTTTTATAATTATAGCTTTTGTAGGAATTATTTCTTCCTTAATGTATACAGTATATAAAACTAATATAAAAGCGAAATTAATGTCTCAAATGACTGTATATTCTGTAAAAATATTGGAAAATATTGATAAAATATCTTATGAAGAAGTTCAAACAAAAACAGCTCAAGAATATAAAAATGAATTTTCTATCCCAGATGGATTTGATGTTCAAATTCAAATATCAAATTATGCTGAAAATTCTAATGCTTCAAATGATGTAATAAAAATTATTAATTTAAAATTATCATATACACTTGGAAATGAAACAGAAGAATTTGCAGTCACTAAACTAAAGATAAAAGAAATTTAAAACTTTTTTATCTAATAGGAAATTTCTACAAAATGTCCATTAGATAAAAAGGCTATAATCGCTATTGCCTTTGAGATTTCCGTATTATAGCCGTAAACTTAAATTGGCATGAACAAAGTAGTGACTAATATTACTTTGTTCTGGAAGGGAATGTGGTTAAGTGAAAAAAATAAAAAATAATAAAGGTATTACATTATTAGCTTTAATAGTATATATTACTATATTTATATTGGTTATAGGTGTAATGACAACTATAAGTTCGTTTTTCTATGGGAATATGAAAAATGTAACTATTGAACCCAAATATGCTTCAGAATTTAACAAATTTACTATGTTTTTTGCTGTAGACATAAAGAATAACAAAGAAGCCACAGTGGAAAATAATTTAATAAAATTTAATGATGATTTGGTATATAAGTATGAAAATAATTGTATTTATAGAAATGATTTATTGATAGCACAAAATATTTTAGATTGTAAATTTTCACTAAATGCTCCATATACAGTAAATTCAGTATCAAAAAACATTGTAAATGTATATATGAAGATAGGAAAATCAGAAGATAATTATTTTGAAGAAAATATTGATTTCACATTAAAGTATTGGTAATAATATTTATAAATTTGTAAAGAATAATATAGGTAACTAATGAAAGGAGAGATTCTATGGATTCTAAAAAAAGACAACCTTTAGGTATAGAATTAGTAAAGAGAGGTATTGTAACAGAAGAAGATATTGAGAGGGCATTAGTCTATCAAAAGGCGGAGCCTAAAAAGAAAATAGGGGATATTTTAAATATATTAAGAGTATGTGATCCAAATGCATTAATAAAAGCTATGGGAGAAATACTAGACGAAAAAGCAATATATCTTAAAGAAGCCGATATAAAAATAAATATGACAGATTATATTTCTTTAGATATAGCAAAACAATATAAAGCAATTCCATTTGATGAAACAAGTGGAAGAATCAAAGTATGTTTTGCAGATACATCAAATAGAAGAGCAGTTGAAACAGTTAGACTTTTATTATTAAATAAAGGCCTTATAATGGAAAAATATATTACATTTGAAACAAATGTTGATTTAATATTAAATTCATTAGGAGGAAGCAATGAAACTATAGATGTTAATGCAGATGTTTCTGGATTTATAGATAGTGTAATAAAAACTGCTATGGAGAAAAGAGCAAGTGACATTCACATTGAGCCAATGCAAGATGGATTAAGAGTAAGGTATAGAATAGATGGTGTGTTAGTAAATGAGGCAAATGTAGGAAAAGAAAGAGAAGCACAAATTGTAGGAAGACTAAAAGCTATATCAAATATGCATCAAGAAAAACAAGAATCTCAAGATGGTAGAATTATAATGTATCCAGATTATAATATACGTGTGTCATCACAAAAAAATATTTATGGAGAAAAATTCGTTTTAAGATTATTAAAAAAGAATGCAGATGTAAGATCAATTTTTGATTTAGGTTTTCCAGAAGATAAACAATTAGTAAAAGATTCTTTCAATAAGAAAAATAGTATAACAGTTGTTGCAGCTCCAACAGGAGAAGGTAAAACAACAACATTATATAGTATTATTGATTATCTAAATAGACCAGAAATAAATATAACAACAATAGAAGATCCAGTTGAAATTAGAATTGATGGATTAAATCAAATAGAAGTAGATTCAAAAATAACATTTGCAGATTCACTAAGAACGGTATTAAGACAAGATCCAGATATAATTCTAGTAGGAGAAATAAGAGATAGAGAAACAGCAGAAATAGCAATGCAAGCTGGACAAACAGGCCATTACGTATTATCAACAATTCATACTATAGATGCTATTGAAGTTATTACAAGACTAAGAAAAATGGGAGTATCAAATTATGATATTTCTGGAACACTTGCTACATCAGTATCACAAAGACTTGTAAGAAGATTATGTCCAAGCTGTGCAAAAGAAAGGGAATTTACTGACGAAGAAAAAAGAATAATAACCTCAATTGGTGAGAAGTACAATATAAAATATGATTTAGAAGGCAAAAAAACCTATGATGCTGTAGGATGTAAAAAATGCAACAATACAGGTTATTATGGTAGAATAGGAATTTTTGAAATTTTAATAATAAATGATGAATTAAGAACTTTAATAGTTGATAATAAATCTTCAATAGAAATAAAGAATGCAGCTTTAAAAAATGGATACTTACCATTAATTATAGATGGTATTAACAAAATAATAAATGGAACAACAAATTTACAAGAATTAAATAATAAGCTTGCTATATATTAATATAAAATGGAGGTAACCAATGATAGATATAGATAAAGTTTTAAAAACAGCATTAGAAAAGGATGCTTCAGATGTTCATTTGATTTATGGGTTAAAGCCAATATTAAGAATAAGAAGAGATTTAATAGAATATGAATGTGATTCGAATTTGGTAGAAGAAGATATGTATGAAATATATGACTACTTTGTTAGAGGAAATATTGATAAAGATAGAGTATTTAAAGAAACAAAAAAATTAGATACATCATTTGAATTTGAAAATATTCGTTTAAGAGTAAATATCTCGCTTTCAAATGAGATTCCAATATTTACTATGAGACTTATAAAAAATGAACTCCCTAAGTATGAAGATTTAGGAGTACCAGATATAGTAAGAAGAATGACATATCAACCACAAGGATTAATGTTAGTAACAGGAAAAACTAATTCTGGTAAAACAACAACTTTAAATGCGTTGATAAATGAAATAAATGAAAACCAAAATAAAAAAATACTTACATTAGAAAATCCAGTAGAGTATAAGCATACAAGTAAAAAATCTGTTATTGTACAAAAAGAAATTGGTGCAGGTAGAGATTGTTTAACTTTTAGCGATGGAGTTAAAAATTCACTAAGAGAAGATTGTGATATATTAGTTATAGGAGAGATTAGAGATAGAGAAACTATGGATGCAGCAATTGAAACAGCTGAAGCAGGACATTTGGTTATAGGAACACTTCATACAAAATCTTGTGCAGAAACAATAGACAGAATGGTAAACTTTTACGAGGTAAGAGATCAGCAAACAATAAAATATTTAATATCATCTCTTTTAAAATTAGTAATTTCACAAAGATTATTACCTTCAAAAAAAGGAGATTTAGTTTTAGTTCCAGAGGTAATGGTAGTAGATAATATAGTTTCAGGTATTATAAGAAAAGAAAAAATAAGTGTATCTGAAATAGAAGATGCTATACAAAGTAATTTAGAAAAGGGAAGTATAGGATTAATAAACTCAATTGCTGAGCTATTTGTAAATGATATAATAACATTAGATCAAGCAAAAGCTCAAATAGAAGAGAAAAACATTGAAACATTAAATAGAACTATTATGCAACTAAAAATAAAAAAAGATAAAACTAATAGGATAGAGCAGTAATTTAGAAAGGAGGAAGAAATGCCAGAATATATTTATAGAGCAGTAACTTCAAAAGGTCAAATTGTAAGAAATAGAGTTGAAGATGTAAATAGAAATACATTAATTAAAAAATTAAAAAATAATGATTTATTACCAATAAGTATTGTTCAAGTAAGTTATACAGCTAAAAAGAATAAAGTAAATAGAAGAAATATGATGGATATTGATGACATAATGAAACAGGCGGATTCAGCAAATATTTTACAGGGAAGAGCTATTGCTAAACCATCTATGAAAGAAAGAGTAAATTTAGCATTAGCAAGAGATGAGAAGGTTACAACAAGAGACGTTATTATTTTTACGCAAAATTTTTATTTACTAAAAAAAGCTAATTTTAATAACATACATGCACTAAGTACTATAATAGATAGTACGGAAAACTTAACATTAAGAGGCATTTTACAAGATATATTAGCAGGAGTTGAAGCAGGAGAATATATGTATACCACAATGGAATACTATTCAAATATATTTCCATATATATATATAAATATGATAAAAGTAGGGGAACTATCAGGCTCACTTACTAAATCATTAGAGCAAGCAGTGAAATATTTGGAAGACTCAGATGATATTAATTCAAGATTAAGAAAAATAATAATACCAAATGTATTACAATTAGTAGCAATTTTAGGAATATTAATATTTGGTGTTGCATATATCATACCACTAATTCAGGAAACATTTGCAGCAGTAGGAACTAGCCAAACTTTACCAGGTCCAACTTTATGGTTTTTAAGCTTTGTTGATGGTTTTAGTAAAATTTGGTATATACCCGTTATGATAATTGCAGGAGTTGTTGCAATAGTTATAACATATATAAATACTCCAAAGGGAAAATATAATTTTCACTATTTTAAATATAAAATGCCTATATTTGGAAAACTAATATATGCAATAGATTTTTCGAGATTTATGAGAGCTATGCTCTTAAACCTTGAAAATGGAATGAGAATTCAAGATTCCTTAGAAGTAAGTAAATCAATAGTAAAAAATTATGTATTACTATCTATAATAGAAACAGCTATTAATAATATTTTAATAGGTGCATCATGGATAGAACCTTTTGAAAATTCAGGATTATCATCTTCAATGCAAACAGAAATGCTAAAAATAGGTATGGAAACAGATTTACCAGAAATGATGAGAAAATTAGTTGAATATATGGATATTGATATAAATAATTTAATGCAAAAAGTAATGGCAGTATTGCCTCAAGTTGTATATTCGATAGTCGGAATATTCTTAATATTCCTTGTAGTAATAATAATTGTACCTTGTGTACAACTTTATATGGGTACTTGGGTATTTGATGCAGTTGATTTACCAGTGTAAAAAAATACTATTCATACAGTAGATAGTTATAAACTGTTTGAATAGTATTATTTTAATATTCTATTTACTAAAATTATATGTAATAATATATGTAAATTTGTTTAACAAATATAAGAAAGGATTGAGATTAAGTTTGAAGATAGGAATAGATTTAGGTGGAAGTCATATAGGAATTGGTGTATTAGATGATAACAATAATATAATTACAAAAATAGAAAAAGATATAGTAAAAACGCATGATATAAAAAATAAAATTATGGATTATATTGATGAAAATATAAAAAAAATTATAAACAAGTATGAAATAGAATTAATAGGAATAGCTGTTCCAGGAACACCTAAAAAGTTAGTTGCAGAGAATGTATTTAATTTAGGAATAGAAAAAATGGATTTTTCTAAAATAGCTAATAAATATAATATTTCACTAAAAATACAAAATGACTCAAAAGCAGCAGGATTAGCAGAAAAACAATGCGGATCTTTAAAAAATTATAAAGATGCAGTATTTTTATGTCTAGGAACAGGGATAGGCTCAGCAGTTTTTCTAAATAATAATCTATTAGTAGCCAATAAAAATGTGGGATTTGAATTAGGGCATATGATAATAGATAAAAATGGTTTGCAATGTAATTGTGGCAAAAAAGGATGTTTTGAAACTTATTGTTCTATTAAAAGATTTAAAGAAAATATAAGTAAAATTTTAAATATAGATGACATTTCACCAAAAGAATTAATAAGTAAAATCATAGAAGAAAATAATATAGAAATTCAAGGATTAATCAATGAATATATAGAAAATTTAATAATTGGTTTATCTAATATAATAGATATATTTGAGCCAGAAGCTATTTGTATTGGTGGAAGTTTTGTGTTTTTTAAAGATATTTTTTATGAAGAATTGATTGAGGAAATGAATAAAAGAAAATACGTGTTTAATAAAAATAGTATTCCAGAAATAGTATTAGCTGAGTTAAAAAATGACGCAGGGATAATAGGTTCAGTTTTATAAATTTGACAAAAATGAAAAAAGATAGTATAATAATTTACAGTTGTTACCAAAATAGGTAAAGAAGAGATTTATATATAAAAATATATTATAGCATTGTAAATTATTGAACGGATAAAAAAATATAAAAATATATAGATATGCTTGAGCGGGAATATAGAAGCATGTTATATATTATTTTGCCAATATATCAATTTTTATCTAAAAAGTAGTTTATAGTATTATAGACTACTTTTACTAATGTATAGCAAAATTCGACTTTTTACTTTATATTTAAGCATTTTAACGTTTTTTTTAATACAACAATGTTAAGGTTCCTTAGGCCGTGCATATTCACAAACTTACTTTTCGTATATTAAGTCTTATATAAAAAAGTGATTTGTTGTTAAAATGATAATTTATAAGAGAATTAGAAGTTAATATAAAAAATATATTGTAGAAAAATATATGTAATAAGAAAAAATAAACATACCAAAATGATTTTTATATATAAATTAAAATAACTAGAAAAGGAGAGATTTTATTATAATGAATAAAAATGAAACAGTAGAAGAAATTGTTCAAAGAGAAACTGAACAAATTAGAAAAAAAACTCCTAGAAGAAATACTAGGAGAACAACTTCTCAAATGAATAAAAATGAGATAAAAAGAGAGGAAAAAAATATCAGTAGAAGAATAAATGAAACACAAAAAATTACAAAGAGAATTGAAGTAAATAAAACTTTAGGAAGAGAAATTTTAGAAAAAAAGGATACAAAATTTGAATTCAAGAAAGATAATTTAAAAATAATACCACTTGGCGGGTTAGATGAAATAGGAAAAAATATAACAGTATTTGAATATGGAAATGAGATAGTATTAGTAGATTGCGGTTTAGAATTCCCAGAAGATGATATGTTAGGAGTAGACTTAGTAATACCAGATATAACATATTTGGAGAAGAATAAGGAAAAAATAAAAGGTTTAGTTATAACACATGGACATGAAGATCATATAGGTGCAATACCATATATATTAAGACAAATAAATATTCCAATCTATGCTACAAAATTAACAGTTGGATTAATAGAAAATAAATTAGAAGAACATAAATTGTTAGCTTATACTAAACTAATTACAGTTGAACAAGGAAGAACAATTAATTTTGGAAATATAAAGGTAGAATTTATTAGAAGTAATCATAGTATACCAGATGCAGTTATGCTTGCTGTTCATACACCAGTTGGAATAGTGTTACACACAGGAGATTTTAAAGTTGATTTTACACCAATAGATGATAAAGTTATGGATTTAGGAAGAATTGCAGAATTAGGAAACAAGGGTGTTCTTGCATTAATGTCAGATAGTACTAACTCCGAAAGAAAAGGATATACTATGTCAGAAAGTACAATTGGAGAAGTATTTGATAGATTATTTCAAAATAACCCTAAAAGAATAGTAGTGGCAACCTTTGCTTCAAATGTGCATAGAGTACAACAAATTGTAAATTCAGCAGAAAAATATGGAAGAAAAATTGCAATTTGCGGCAGAAGTATGATAAATATGATAGAAACTGCAAGAAAAATTGGATATATTAATGCTCCTGAAAATATGTTCATTGATATTGATATGATAAAAAATTATACAGATGACCAATTAGTTATAATTACAACTGGAAGTCAAGGAGAAACAATGTCTGCATTAACTAGAATGGCGACAGGAGAACATAAAAAGGTAGTAATTACACCAAATGACATGGTAATAATATCTGCAACACCAATACCAGGAAATGAGAAATTAGTTTCTAATGTAATAAATGATTTAATGCAAATTGGTGCAGAAGTAATATATAGTGCATTAGAAAATGTTCACGTTTCAGGGCATGCATGCCAAGAAGAACAAAAATTAATAATTTCTTTAGCAAAACCTAAATATTTTATACCAGTTCATGGAGAATATAGACAATTAAAAGCACATGCAGAAACTGCAAAGCAAATGGGAATACCATCAGAAAATATATTTATATTAGAAAATGGTAGAACATTAGAATTAAATAAAAAAGAAGCTAAAATAACTGTATCTGTGCCATCAGGAAAAATATTAGTAGACGGTTTAGGAGTTGGCGATGTTGGAAATATAGTATTAAGGGATAGACAGCATTTATCACAAGATGGTTTAATAGTAATTGTAATGTCAATGGATAGAGCAACAGGTGAAATTGTTTCAGGACCAGATGTAGTATCAAGAGGGTTTGTATATGTCCGTGAATCTGAAACTTTAATGGATGATGTAAAAAGAGTAATAAGAGAAGAAGTTAAAATGTTTGAAGACGAAGGTGTGCGTGATTGGTCAACTATTAAATCAACATTAAAAGATGATTTAAGAGATTATATATTCCAAAGAACAAAACGTAACCCTATGATACTGCCAATTATTATGGAAGTGTAGAAAAAGTGAGGTAAGAAAATTATGAATTATAAAGATTTAGCAGATTTAATATTTCCAAACGCAAAGGAAATATCATATTATGAAGAAAAATATCCAGAAAGAAATTTACCAGAAGGAGCAGTAGTTTCAAGATATGCACCTAGTCCAACAGGTGTTATGCATATAGGTGGGTTATATCAATCATTAGTTGCACTAGAAATGGCGAAAAAAACAAATGGAGTATTTTTCTTAAGAGTTGAAGATACAGACCAAAAAAGAGAGGTAGAATATGGTGTGAAAGATATCGTAAATTCTTTAAGAGATTTTAACATGGCTCCAGATGAAGGAATTATAACAGAAACAGAAGAAATAGGAAAATATGGACCATATAAACAATCTTTAAGAAAAAATATATATGAAGCTTATGCTAAATATTTATTAGAGCAAGGTAAGGCATATCCATGTTTTTGTACTACAGAGGAAGGAGAAGAGCTTAGAAAAAAGCAAGAAGCTGCTAAAATAAGACCTGGATATTACGGAGTTTGGGCAAAATGTAGAAATCTTACAGTAGAAGAAGCTATAGAAAAGATAAAAAATGGTGAAAAATATGTAATCCGTTTTAAATCACCAGGAAGAGAAGATAGAAAAATAAAGCATCACGACATTATAAAAGGAAATGTAGATTTTCCAGAAAATGACCAAGATATAATAATTATTAAGGGAGATGGACTTCCAACATATCATTTCGCACATGCAGTAGATGACCACTTAATGAGAACTACTCATGTAATTCGTGGTGATGAATGGTTATCTTCAGTACCATTACATTTACAATTATTCCATGAATTAGGATTTAAAGCACCAAAATATGCCCATATATCTCCAATTATGAAAAATGACAATGGAAATAAACGTAAATTAAGTAAAAGAAAAGACCCAGAAGCAGCAGTTTCATACTATAAAGAGGAAGGTATACCAGTAAATGCGGTTAAAGAATATTTACTAAATATTGCAAACTCTACCTTTGAAAATTGGAGAAGAGCAAATCCAGAAAAAAGTATGGATGAATTTGATTTCCAATTAAATAAAATGAGTGTAAGTGGTGCATTATTTGACATGGTAAAATTATTAGATATAGGAAAAACAGTTATATCAAAAATGACAGCAGAAGAAGTATACGAAAATTCTTGCAAATGGGCAAGAGAATATGACAAAGAATTAGAAGAAATTTTACAAGATAAAGAATATTCTTTAAAAGTATTTGGAATTGAAAGAGGAAATAAAAAGCCTAGAAAAGATATTTCAAAATGGTCAGAAGTTAAAAAGGCTATAATATATATGTTTGACGACAAATTTTTAAGTACTGACGTAGTATATGAATATGGAAAGATAAGTGATAAAAAAGAAATAGCTAAAATATTACAGACATATATTAATGAATTTTTTGATATTAATGATGACAAAGATGATTGGTTTAATAAGATAAAAGATTTAGCAGAAAAATGTGGTTATGCAAGGGAAGTAAAAGAATTTAAAGCAAATCCAGATAATTGGCCAGGACATGTTGGAGATATAAGTACTGTTTTAAGAGTTGCATTAACAGGCAGACAAAATACACCAGATATGTATGAAATAATGCAAGTACTTGGAAAAGATAGTGTAATAAGACGTTTAGAAAAGGCAATAGCTAAAAATTAATAATAAATGCAGAAGAGTAAATATTAATGAAGAAAGGGGATGTGTAATTTATATGGAATACAATATAGGAGATATTGTAAGAACAAAAAAACAGCATCCTTGTGGAAGTAAACTATGGGAAATAACAAGAATTGGAGTAGATTTTAAGCTTAAATGTTTAGGCTGTGGACATACTATAATGGTCGAAAGGCCAAAAGCATTGAAAATGATAGTAAGAAAAGAGACAGATAGGAAACAAAAATAGTACTTGTATAGGAAAAAAATATAGGATAAAAAATTCAAAAAACTATTGCATTTATTGAAAAAAAGGTGTACAATAATATTGACATAAGGAGAAAAGAAGAGTGGAAGCAAATTCCACTCTTCTATACGTAAAGAAAGAAAAAAGGAGAAAACATGGCAAATATAGAAGAAAAAGTTGAAAATCTTTTAAAAGATATTATCGAAAAACAAGGATATATGCTATATGATGTACAATATGTAAAAGAAGGACCAAATTATTTTTTACGTATATTCATAGAAAAAGAGGAAGGTAGTATAGATTTAAATGATTGTGAAAAAGTAAATAATGCTATAAATGATATTCTAGATAATTCAAATTATATAAATGAGCAATATTTTTTAGAAGTATCTTCAACAGGTTTGGAGAAAGTTTTAAGAAAAGATAAACACTTAAAGGATAATCTTGGAAAAGAAGTGCAAGTAAATTTATTCAAACCAATTGAAATTCCAGGAAACAAAAAGAAAGCAAAAGAAGTAGAAGGAATTTTGGAAGATGCAAATGAAGATGAAATAACTTTGAAATTAGAAAATGAAAATATATTAAAATTAGAAAGAAATAATATTTCGCTAATCAAAACTGTTTTTGATTGGGATAGTATATAAATTTGAAGGAGGAATTAAAAAAATGAAGAAATCAGCTAAAACAAATGGACCAGCAATAGATAGCACAGAATTAATAATTGCAATGAATGAATTAGAAAAGGAACAAGGAATAAAGAAAGATATATTATTAGAAGCAATAGAAACAGCATTAGTTACAGCATATAAAAGAAACTTTGATTCAGCAGAAAATGTAAAGATAACTATGGATAGAGAAACAGGAGAAATACATGTTTATGCAGAAAAAGATGTAGTAGAAAAACCAGAAGAAGTAGAAAATGATAAAATTCAAATTTGTTTAGATGATGCAAGAAAAATAAATAAAAAGTTAGAAGTTGGAGATAAAGTAGAAATAGAGCAAGTTCCTAAAAACTTTGGAAGAATTGCAGCTCAAACAGCAAAACAAGTAATTGTTCAAAAAATAAGGGAAGAGTCAAGAAATTTCATATTTGATGAATTTAATGAAAGAAAAGGCGAAATTGTATCTGGAATAGTCCAAAAAGCAGATAGAGGAATTGTTGTTATGGATTTAGGAAGAATAGAAGGTATTATGCCATCAAAAGAACAAATTCCAACAGAAAAATATAAAGTTAATGATAAAATAAGAGGATACGTTTTAGATGTAGAAAGAGGAGCAAAAGGAGCTCCACAAGTAATTGTTTCAAGAGCACATGTTGATTTTGTAAGAAAATTATTTGAATTAGAGATTCCTGAAATATATGAAGGAGTTATAGAAATAAAAAGTGTTTCAAGAGATCCGGGAAGTAGATGTAAGGTTGCAGTATATTCACCAAATGAGAATATAGATCCAGTTGGTTCTTGTGTTGGACAAAAAGGTATACGTATCCAAAATATAATAAATGAACTGAATGGAGAAAAGATTGATGTAATAGAATGGTCAAATGATCCTGCAACATATATTTCAGCAGCATTACTTCCAGCAGAGGTTATGGCAGTAGATATAAAAGAAGAAGAAAAATTTGCTCAAGTAATAGTAAGAGATGATCAATTATCTTTAGCAATAGGTAAAGCAGGACAAAATGCAAGGCTTGCAGCAAAACTTACAAATTGGAAAATAGATATAAAGAGTGAATCTCAATTTAGAGAAATGCTTGCCAAATTACAAGAAGAAAATGAAGAAAGCTCACAAGAAATAGAAGAATCAAGTGAAGAATAATATAAAACAAGCTGAATAAAATGAGAAGGAGAGGAAATTTTAAGTTGAAAAAGTTACCACAAAGAACCTGCATAGGTTGTAATTCTCAAAAAAACAAAAATGAACTTATTCGTATAGTAAAAAACAAAGACGGTGATATTAGTATAGATAGAACTGGAAAGGCAAATGGGAGAGGAGCTTATATTTGTGATAGTATAGAGTGTTTGGAAAAAGCTATAAAATCAAAAAGACTAAACAAGATATTTGAAACAAATATATCAGACGAAATTTATGAAAATTTAAGAGGTGTAATTATTGATAAATAACAAAGTGTGTGGACTAATAGGATTAGCTACAAGAGCAGGTAAAGTAGTATTTGGAACAGAAGCAGTACTTAAAGAAATAGAAAGAAACAAGGTAAAACTTATAATAATTGCAACAGATGCATCAGAAAGGACAAAAATGAAATTCAAAAATATTAGTAGTGATAAAAATATACCTATAATGGAATATTTGAAAATTGATGAAATTAGTAAAGCTATTGGAAAAGATAATAAAGCAATAATAGGTTTAAAAGATATAAACTTTTCGAAAGAAATTATAAAAATTATTAATGGGGGTGAAGCTATTGGGTAAGATAAAAATACATGAAATAGCAAAAGAAGTAGGTTTAACAAGTAAAGAAATATTAAATATAGCAAATAGCTTAGGGATGGGAGTAACAAGTCATCTAAGTGCTATTGATGATGAACAAGCAAGCAAAATAAGAGAAAACATTGGAAATAATAAACAGCCTAAAAAAGAAGAAAAAACATCTACTAAACCATCTAGTAAAGAAACTACTTCTAATTCAAAGAAAAACGAAACTCCTGTTATAATAAGAAGAGAAGTTATAATTTCAGAAGACGAAACAAAAAAAGAAGAAAAGAAGCAAGAAAACAAAGAAGAAAGAGAAAAAGTTGGGTTTGTAGAAAGAAACAATAACAAAAATTATAATATTGTATATAGAAACAAACAAACAAAACCATTAACTGTTAGCGAATTATTTGGACTTAAGCCTAAGGAAGAAGAAACTAGCCTAAAAGAAGAAGTTCAAAATAAAGAAGATGAAGAAATAAAACAAGAACCTATAAAAGAAGATGTAGAAGTAAATCAAGAAGGAAAAAATATTAAAGAAGATTTACAGAATAAAATTGTAGATAACAGAAATAATAATAGAGATTTTAATCAAAAAAATAATAATTTTAGAAATAACGATAGCAGAAATAATAATTTTAGGAATAATGACAATAGAAACGGTGACAGAAACAATAATTTTAGAAATAATGATAACAGAAATGGTCAAAGAAATAATAACTTTAGAAATAATGATAACAGAGGTGGAGATAGAAACAATTATAGAAATAATCAAAATAGTGACAGGAATAACAGGAATGGACAAAATGGTTATAGAAATAATAATCAAAATGGAAAATTTAATAATAGAAGGCCACTAGATGAAAAAGGAATAGATAAAAACATAAAAAATATAATGACAGATAGTATTCCAGAAAAGGAAAATCAAAGAGATTATAGTTCTAGAGCTATTGATAAGCAAAAAGCAAATAACAAATATGATGAAAATAAAACAAATAAAAAAGCAAATAAATCAAGAAGAAATAGCCAATTTGATGAATTTGATAGTGGAAAATTAAAAGATTTAAAACAAGTTGATAAATTATCAAATATGTTTACAGAGCAAGATGGTGGAATGCTTGAATATTATGATTTAACAACTGCACGAGGAAAGAAAAATAAAAGGAAACTTCAAAAAGATGAAGAAGAAAGAAATAAACAAAAAATATTTGAACTTAAGGAAATTACTATTCCAGAGAATATTACTGTAAAAGATTTAGCTCAAGAAATGAAAAAGACAACAGCAGAAGTTATAAAAAAGTTGTTTAGCTTAGGAATAATGGCAACAATAAACAATACAGTAGACTTTGATACAGCATATTTAGTTGCAAGTGAATTTGGAATAACTGCAAATAAGAAAAATGAAGTAAAAGAAGAAGATATTTTATTTGATGATACAGAAGATTCACCAGACGAATTAGAGTCAAGACCACCAGTAGTAGTTGTTATGGGACACGTTGACCATGGTAAAACTTCATTACTAGATGCTGTAAGAAGCACAAATGTAATAGAAGGAGAAGCGGGTGGAATTACACAACATATAGGTGCATATAAAGTAAATGTTAATGGAAGAGAAATTACATTCTTAGACACACCAGGACATGAAGCATTTACAAGTATGAGAGCAAGAGGTGCTCAAATTACAGATATAGCTATTTTAGTAGTTGCAGCAGATGATGGTGTTATGCCACAAACAGTAGAAGCTATAAATCATGCTAAAGCTGCAGAAATACCAATTATAGTAGCAGTAAATAAAATAGATTTACCAGGTGCTAATGTAGATAAAATAAAACAAGAATTAATGGAATATGAATTAGTACCAGAAGAATGGGGTGGAGATACTATTTTTGTTCCAATTTCTGCTAAAAAACACATAAATATAGAAAATCTATTAGAAATGGTACTTTTAGTTGCAGACATGAAAGAGCTTAAGGCAAATCCAAGAAAACAGGCAAAGGGAACTGTAATAGAAGCAAGACTAGACAAAGCAAAAGGTCCTATTGCATCAATGCTAGTACAAAGAGGAACTTTAGATGTAGGTGATACTATAGTTGTTGGAACTTCAATAGGTAGAATAAGAGCTATGAAAAATGACAAAGGACAGAAAATTAAAAAAGCAGGACCTTCTACACCAGTTGAAATTATGGGACTTACAAATGTACCACAAGCAGGAGATACTTTCTATGAAGTAAAAGACGAAAAAATGGCAAAACACCTAATAGAAAGAAGAAAACGTCAAGAAAGAGAAAAAGAATTAGCAGAACAAAGTAAAGTAACTTTAAGCAACCTATTTGAAAAAATGGAAAGTGAAAATCTAAAACAATTAGATATAATTGTTAAAGCAGATGTTCAAGGTACAGCACAAGCATTAAAACAATCATTAGAAAAAATATCTAATGAAGAAGTTAAAGTAAGAGTAATCCATTCAGCAGTTGGTGCTGTTACAGAATCAGATGTACAACTTGCAAAAGCAGCGAAGGCAATAATTATAGCATTTAATGTAAGACCAAGTATATCTGCAAAAGATATGGCAGAAAAAGATGGAGTAGAAATAAAACAATATTCAGTAATATACAATGCAATAGAAGATGTTGAAGCTGCTATGAAAGGAATGTTAGATCCAGTATATGAAGAAAAAGTAATAGGGAATGTTGAAGTAAGACAAACATTTAAAGTATCAAGCATTGGAACAATAGCAGGAGCTTATGTATTAGATGGAAAAGTTGAAAGAAATGCAGGAGTAAGAGTAATACGTGAAAATGTTGTAATACATGAAGGTAAACTTGCTTCATTAAAACGTTTCAAAGATGATGTAAAAGAAGTTACAAAAGGATTTGAATGTGGTATCCAAATTGAAAAATACAATGATATCAAAGAAGGAGATATTATTGAGGTTTATGTTATGGAAGAAGTAAAAAGATAGTTAGTTTTGAAGATAATTGTTTTTGGCGTTGTTGCACTTCGTTTGAAATTTAATCAATGTACAAGGAGTACACCTCATAAATTTCAAACTTGTGCGCCTAGCCAAAAAACAATTCTTTTCAAAACTAAAGTTAAGAAAGAACAAAAGAGCAGCATCTTGCGTTGTCAAGCTTCATAAAATTTTTTTTGATGTACAAAACGTACTATCTCAAAAATTTTTACTCGCTTTCCTAGCAATATACTACTTTAAATTCGTTTTTGAAATATTACAATTGTTTTTGGCGTTGTTGCACTTCGTTTGAAATTTAATCAATGTACAAGGAGTACACCTCATAAATTTCAAACTTGTGCGCCTAGCCAAAAAACAATTCTTTTCAAAACTAAAGTTAAGAAAGAACAAAAGAGCAGCATCTTGCGTTGTCAAGCTTCATAAAAATTTTTTTAGGTGTATAAACGTACTATCTCAAAAATTTTTACTCGCTTTTCTAGCAATATACTACTTTAAATTCGTTTTTCAAAAAAGGAGGAAAAAGCATGTCAAAGAACGAAGCTAGATTAAATAGAATAAATGAGGAGTTAAAAAAAGAGCTTAGCCAAGTTATAAATTATGAACTTAAGAATTCAAATGTTACTGGAATGCTTAGTGTAACAAAAGTAAAAATCACTCCAGATTTTAAATATGCCAAAGTATATGTAAGTATACTAAATTCAAAAAATATTAAGAAGACGATGGAAGGTCTTAAAGAATCATCTGGATTTATAAGGTCAAGACTTGCTAAAACTATTAATTTAAGAATAACACCTGAACTTGTTTTCGAGATAGATGATTCTCTAGAATATGGCGCAAGGATTGATTCAATATTAAAAGATTTAAATGTAAGTAAAGAAGATTCTAGTGAAGAAAACTAAAAAAATAAAACTTAAATAAACACATAAAAAATATTAAGTAAAATGAAAGAGGAAGATATATGAGTACTTTAGATAGTATTTTAGAAGAAATAAATAAAGCAGAATCAATAGTTATATTAACACATGAAAATCCAGATGGTGATGCTATTGGAACTGGGCTTGCTTTATATAATGCGCTAAAGCAAATAGGGAAAAATCCAGATATAATTATTCCAGAATATCCAAGAATATTTGAATTTTTACCAGGAACTGATGAGATAAAAAAGGAATCAGATATAAAGAAGTACGATTTAGCAATATCAGTAGATTGTGCAACAATAAAAATGTTAAATGGTTTTTCAAATTATTTTGAAGATGCAAAAGTAAAAGTTTCAATAGACCATCATAGTACAAATACTATGTTTGGTGACTATAACTATATAAGTCCAGATGCACCAGCATGTGCACAAATTCTTTTAGTTGTATTAGAATATTTTAAAATAGAAATAACAAAAGACATAGGAACTTGTATATTAGCAGGAATAATTACAGATACAGGCGGTTTTAAATATTCAGGGGTTACTTCCGAAACTTTTAAATTTGTTGCAGAATTATTAGAAAAAGGTATTAATGTTTCAAAGATTTATAGAAGAGTACTTCAAACAAAGACAAAAGCTAATTTTGAATTAAATAGAATTGCAACAAATAGATTAGAATTTTTCGAAGATGGAAAAGTAGCATTTACATATATCACTAAAGAAGATGAAGAAAAAGTAAATTCTGAAAGTGGAGATCATGAAGGAATTGTAGAAACAGGAAGAGATATAGAAGGAGTGGAAGTTTCTATATTTATTCGCCAAACAGAAAAAGGCTGCAAAGTTTCTATGAGATCAAATGAATATGTAAATGTATCTGATGTTTGTCTTTTGCTAGGTGGTGGCGGACATGTACATGCAGCAGGAGCAACAATGCAATGTACTATAGAACAGGCTAAAGAAAAAATATTAAGGCAATTGAAAAGTGTAATGTAGTTTTTTACTATAAATATGTCAAACTTATATGAGAGGAAAAATAAATATTTTTAATATTATAATTTGTTTCAATTGTGTGAAGGTATAAACTTAAAAATTTGACATATAATAAAAAATAAGCTATAATAATAATAGTTTAAGCAAAATGTTCAAGTAAGAAACAAAAAAAGACTAGGTAACACCAATACCTAGTCCTTTTTTTAAAGAAAGTAGTGTGAAAAATGGATGGAATAATATTAATAAATAAAACAAAAGGTTGTACATCACATGATGTAGTAAATAAAATAAAACATTTGTTAAATGAAAAAGTTGGTCATACAGGAACATTGGATCCAAATGCAACAGGTTTGCTTCCCATTTTAATTGGACAAGGAACAAAATTATCATATTATTTAATTAATCATGATAAAGAATATGAAGTTACTTTAAAATTAGGAATTAAAACAGATACTGCAGATTCAGAAGGGAGTATAATAGAAGAACAAAATGTGGATAACAGAATATTAAATATAGAAAATGTAGAAAATATACTAAAATCTTTTATAGGGAAGCAAAATCAAGTTCCACCAATGTATTCAGCAATTAAAGTTAATGGAAAAAAATTATATGAGTATGCAAGAAAAAATATTAAAGTAGAAATAAAACCAAGAGAGATAGAGATATATGATATTAATCTAAAAGAAATTAATCAAAATGAAAAAACAATTAATTTTACTGTAAATTGTTCTAAAGGAACATACATTAGGAGTTTATGCGAAGATATAGCAAAAAGATTAGAAACAATAGGCTATATGAAAAAATTGAATAGAACCAAAGTAGGTATATTTAATATAGAGGAAAGCATAAAAATAGAAGAATTAGAGGATAATATACAAAATAAGGAATATTTAGAAAAACATATAATATCTGTTGAAGATTTATTTATAAAATTAAATGGAGAGAACAATAAAATTATTTTAAATACAAAAAAATTAACATTATTCTTAAATGGTGTCAAATTATCATATAACCTAAAAGATGGAGAATACAGAATATATAATGAGAAAAATAAATTTATTGGAATAGGAAGTATAAAAAATAATTTATTAAAAAGAGAAATAATAGTTGAAAAAAAATAATATATATGATAATATATAAGTACATTAAGAAAGATTAAATAAAATATTCCCTGCGTAGTGCGTGTAGACTGGAATTTTAGAACCAACAATAGATTAAAGGGAGTCCGCCTTTGAATGTGGCGTGTAGGCTTGCATTTATGTAAGAAACCCAAGAGCATTCAACAAGACACCCACCTGTGAAAGCAGGCTCTTAAAATTTCATTCAACTTACGGCTAATGTGGGGTTTTATTGTATTTAAATTAAGTATTTACTTTATTTAAGTTTATATGTGGATAAATTATTATAGAAATATAGTATTAGCAAAAAGGAGAGAATTTTTTTGAAAATACAAGAGCTTAGAAATATTGGAAGAAATAAATTAGCAAAAAATAACGTAGACGATGTATTTATTAAAATAGATATTTTATTACAGCATTTACTTAAAATAAATAAAACAGAATTAATAATTAATCAAGAAAATGAAGTTACCAAAAAAGATGAGAATAAATTTTTTAAATGTATTGAGGAGGTTATAAGTGGAAAGCCAATTCAATATATTACAAAAAGTCAAGAATTTATGAATTTAAAGTTCTATGTAGATGAAAATGTATTAATTCCACAACCAGATACAGAAATATTAGTAGAAGAAGTAATAAAAAGGATAAATGAAATAAAAAAAGAAAAAATTATAAAGGTATTAGATTTGTGTACTGGAAGTGGAGCAATTTCAATTTCTATAAAAAAGTATGTTAATGAAAATGTAGAAGTATATGCTACAGATATAAGTGAGAAAGCAATAAAAATTGCTAAAAAAAATGCAAAAAATAATGATGTAAAAGTAAATTTTATTTTATCTGATATGTTTGAAAATATAAAAGAAGATGATTTTGACATTATAGTTTCAAATCCACCATATATAGAAAGTAAAACTATTTCTACGTTATCTAAAGAAGTTCAAAACGAACCACATATAGCGTTAGACGGAGGAGAAGATGGACTGAAGTTTTATAAAATAGTAGCTGAAAATGCAAATAAATTTTTAAAAGAAAAAGGGCAGGTATTTCTAGAAATAGGGTATAATCAGAAAGAAAGTGTAGAGAAAATATTTGAAGATACAAAAAAATATTTTTGCATTAGTTGCATAAGGGATTTAGCAAATAATGATAGGGTGTTAAAATTTGTACTTATATAGAAATAAAATATTTAGTAGAAAAGAGTTGATTATATGTCTTTTTCAACAGATATAAAAAAAGAACTAAGTGAAATAAATAATTTGGCCAATAAACTATGTGTAAAAGCTGAAATGTTTGGATATTTAATTACGAATAATATATCTGAAAGTAGGAAATGTATAAAATATTCAACAGCTAATCAGTATAATATCAATAGATTTGCTAAACTTTTGAAAAATTTAGATATAAATAAATATGATATAAGTATTGTTGGAAAAAAGTTTGTAATAAAACTTGAAAAAAAAGAAAGTATGAAATTAAATGAATTGTATTCAAATTACTATATAGAAGAAAATGAAAATGAAGAAAAAGCATATATAAGAGGAGCTTTTTTAGGTAGTGGCTCAATTAATAATCCAAAAAATAAGTATCATTTAGAAATAATATTAAAAGATAATGAAAAAGCAGATATGATGCTAAAGGTTTTAAAAAAATATGATATAAACTTAAAAAAACTAAGCCATAACGATAAACTAAAATGTTCTATATATTCAAAAGATGGAGAGGAAATTTCAAAATTCTTAGCTTTTATTGGAGCAAATTCAGCAGTACTAAAATTTGAAGAAATACGAGTATATAGAGATATGCGAAATAATGTGAATAGATTAGTTAATTGTGAGACAGCAAATTTAGCTAAAACCATTGATGCAGGAGTAAAGCAAGTAAGTGTAATAAATAAATTAAAGAAAACAGGAAAATTTAATAGTTTGCCAGATAATTTAAAAGAACTTGCAGAGCTAAGATTAAAAAATCCAGAAAGTTCACTTATAGAACTTGGAAAAATGTTAAAAGAACCTGTAGGAAAATCTGGTGTAAATTATAGAATGAAAAAGATTATGGAATTAGGAGAGGAGTAATGAACACAAAAAATATAGGACTATATATACATATACCATTTTGCAAAAAAAAGTGCGAGTACTGTGACTTTAAGTCTTATCCTGGCAAGGAAGAATTAATAGGTGAGTATATAAAATGCTTAAAATATGAACTAAAAGAAGTGGGGGAAGGAAATAGACTAGATTATGAAAATAATTTAGATAAACTAGCTATTGTAAATACTATATATATTGGAGGAGGAACACCATCATTAATAGATAGCAAATATATATGTGAAATTTTAGAAATTATAAAAGAGAATTATACTTTAACTGATAATGTAGAAATTACAATAGAAGTAAATCCGGGTACAGTAAGTGAAGAAAAACTAGAAAAGTATAAAAAGAGTGGAATAAATAGACTAAGCGTAGGGCTTCAATCAACACATGATAGATTATTAAAAAAAATTGGTAGAATACATAGTTATGATGATTTTTTAAATACATTTAAACTAGCAAGAAAAGTAGGATTTACAAATATAAATGTTGATTTAATGCTAGGCCTTCCAGAACAAACATTAGAAGATTTAAAACAAAGTGTAGAAGAAGTAATAAATTTAAGTCCGGAACATATTTCTATATATTCACTAATTGTAGAAGAAGGTACACCCTTTTATAGCAAATTACAGGAAAATAAATTAGATTTACCAGATGATGAGATGGAAAGAAAAATGTATTGGGCTGTAAAGAAAAAATTAGAAAATTATGGTTATATACATTATGAAATTTCAAATTTTGCTAAAAAAGGGTTTGAGTCTAGACATAATTTAGCATGCTGGAACCAAGAAGAATATATTGGTTTTGGAACATCAGCACATTCATATACAAATAATGTAAGATATTCAAATATAGATAATATAGAAGAATATATTAATAATTTTAAGAATAATAAAGAAGCAGACAATTTTGTATTTCATGAAAAACAAAACATAGAAGGAAAAATGAAAGAATTTATGATACTGGGTCTAAGAAAAATAAAAGGAATACATATAAAAGACTTTAAAAATAAATTTGGAGCCAATCCAATTTATATTTATAGAAAAGAATTAAACAAATTATCAAACGAAGAATTAATTGAAATAGATGGGGATAATATAAAATTAACCAATAAAGGACTAGACCTAGCAAACCTAGTGTGGGAAGAGTTTGTGTAAGTAAATGAAAAGAAAAGCAGGGATGCATTTGTAGACGGAGCAAAAATGCATCCCTGCTTTGTTACTAAGCGTCCTAAATTTTACTCAAATTGCTCATAATATTCATCCAAATTATCCAAAAGTTTAGTTTCCTCACTTTCAGTTAAGTATCCATTTTCTACCATAGAAGAGATTACTTTTTCTTGACGACTTCTAGTTAAATCAGAATTTACGGTAGGAGCATAAACACTAGGAGCATTAGGAATTCCTGCAAGCATTGTACAATCTTCTAAAGTCATTTCGATTAAATCTTTATCTAAATATCCGTTGCAAGCTTTTGCAATTCCATAATAGCCATCACCAAAATAAATTGTGTTTACATACAATTCTAAAATTTCGTTTTTATTGTATTTATTTTCTAAATCAAAAGCAGTAATTATTTCAGCAGCTTTCCTTATTGCTACTTGATCTTCAGTTATATAGAATATATTTTTAGCTAGTTGTTGAGTAATTGTGCTGCCACCTTCACGAAACTCAAAATTTGTAATGTTAACATATATTGCTCTACCTATAGCAAATAAATCAATAGCTCCATGTTCTCTAAATCTATGATCTTCAACAGCAATTACAGCATTTATATAATTTTGAGGTAAATCTTCATATTCAATATAATTTGGAGAAGCTTGTATTTCAGCAATTACTTCTTCTAAAGAATTACCGTCCAAAGCAGTTTTATATAGGTTATTACCTAGTATAAAAAATACTATTCCAGTTATAAATATAATTAATAATATTATCAATAAAATATTTCTTAATATTTTCAAGCAAATCACCTCTTGCAAATAATTATATCATAGAAATATGAAAAAACCATTAATATTTTATTAATATTAATGATTCAGAAAATTATTCTACAAGCATTGAACCTATATTAGTTACTGTACCAGCACCCAAAGTAAGCACTATATCATTAGGTTTTACATTTTCTTTTATATATTTTACAATTTCATTAAAATCAGATATATACATTGCCTTAGAACCAAGTTCATTTATTTTATTAACTAAATCTTTAGAAGAAATATTGTAAGTATTATTTTCCCTTGCAGCATAAATATCTGTAACAATTATATTATCAAAGTTAGTTAAAACATTTGCAAAATCATCTAGTAAATTTTTAGTTCTACTATATGTATGCGGCTGGAAAATAACCCAAGACTTATTATAGTTCTTTTGCTTTAAAGCATTTGCTGTTGCTAAGATTTCAGTAGGGTGATGACCATAGTCGTCGTATATAAAAGCACTATTTACTGTACCTTTATATTCAAATCTTCTATGTGCTCCAGTATATTTTAATAAAGCTTTTTTAATATCTTCTTTTTCTAATCCATATTCATAGCATACTGCAATTGTGGCAAGAGCGTTCATTACATTATGCCTTCCTGGGACAGAAAGAGATATTGTTTTATAAAAATTATTATTATGATATACATCAAAAGTAGGGAAACCATTACTATTAAAAGTAATATTTCTTGCTACAAAATTAGCATTTTCATTTTGAATTCCATAAGTTACTACTTTTGCAAGTGTATTTTTAGTTAATAATCTACAGTTTGAATCATCCCAGTTAATAACTAAAAGACCATCTTCAGGAATGAGTTTTACATAATTTGCAAAAGATTTAATAATGTTTTCAAGTGTACCGAAGTAATCTAAATGGTCATTATCAATATTTAATATAACCTCTGTTTTTGGAAATAATTTCAAATAACTTTCTACATATTCACAAGCTTCTACTATAAAATATTCACTATTTCCAACTCTGTAATTACTATTTAATTGTTTTAAGTATGCGCCAACTTGAATTGATGGGTCTTTACAAGCTTCTAAAAAACAAAGAGATATCATAGAGGTAGTTGTTGTTTTGCCATGTGTTCCAGATACACAAATTGTATTTTTAAATGCTTTTGTAAGTATTCCTAAAAAAGTACCTCTTTCTATTATAGGAATATTTAATTCCCTAGCCCTTACAAGCTCTGGGTCATCTTGTTTTACAGCTGCGCTAAATACAATTAAATTAGATTTTTCAACATTTTCTATATCATGACCAATTTTTACAGGTATATGGTTGGAAATTAATTTATCTGTAATTTCAGACCCGAGTTCTATCTGATCCTGTTACAATAAATCCCCATGAGTGCAAAATTTCTGCAATTCCACTCATACTAACTCCACCAATTCCTATTAAATGTATATGCTTATATTGTTTTAATTCTTCTATATTTGCCATTTTGTAAATTCCCCCTGTCAAAAGTATAAATTAATTATTAAAATTATGCTTAAATCACAACTATTATATACTCTTTTTTATAATTTTTCAATATAATATATGACAAAAATATAGGTTTAGTGAATAGTGTTATATCTGAAAATAAATTTGTAGAAAATGTAAAAATAAAGAAGGAATAAAGAATCTTTTGGCGAATAATATAATTGTACATAGTAAATAAGAATAAACAATGTACAAAATATATAAAACTTTTGGAAGGCAGGTGCACAAGATGCAAATAACAGATGTACGTTTAAGAAAAGTAAATTCAGAGAACAGAATGAAAGCTGTTGCTTCTGTAACATT
>CALXVN010000006.1 GCA_944392085.1 uncultured Clostridia bacterium
CTAAATATGTGCTTTCTATGGATAAAACTGATTTTTCTCAAAATGGAATTATACATAAAAATATAATAGATTGGCTATTAGACGAAAATATATAAAATTATAATAACTGGTATACTCAAAAAGAGGTGATATAATATATGAAAAAGATGAAAACACTTTTTAAAAGACAATTTGAGAATCATAAAATAGCGAAGTGCTTAAATGAAGTAGAACCAGGGTATCAATGGGTATTAGATGGAGAAGGCTGGGCAACAGAGAAAATAGATGGGACATGTTGTTTAATAAAGGACGGAAAAATATATAGGAGATATGATTATAAAACAGGGAGAGTATTACCACAAGGTGCAATTCCATGCCAAGAGGAGCCTGACCTAATAACAGGGCACTTTCCACATTGGCTTCTATGTACAGAGGATGACCCGAATGCTAAATATTATTTAGAAGCATTTAAAAGACAAAAAAATGATAATTTAGAGAACGGAACGTATGAACTTATTGGAAAACACATAAATGGTAATCCATATAATTTAGATACGGATATTTTAGAAAAGCACGGAAAGAGAATATTAGGAAATGTACCAAGAGATTATGAGGGAATAAAACAATATCTTGAAAATCATTATATAGAAGGAATTGTTTTTTATCGTGGTAATGGAGAAATGTGTAAAATAAAAAGAAGTGATTTTGGTTTTGAGTGGAATAGAAAGAAAAAGACACGGACTAATATAAAAACAAAATTCAGTTATTCAAAAAATTCGAATAACTGTCTACTTTAGAATCTACCAGAAGGGATATCTATGGCAGTACCTATGAAAAATGGAGGTATGAAACCTACAAAGGTAATTTACTATGTTGTTTTATCAGGAATTACTACAGGAATAGGAGCATTTTTTCGGAAGCATAGTAGGAGGAATATCGCAAGAAATTATTGCAATATGCTTGGCTTTTTCAGCAGGAGCAATGATATATATTGTATCTGGCGAGCTTACCCCAGAATCAAACAAATTATACCATGGCAGAATGACAGCAATAGGAAATGTTTTAGGATTTATAATAGGTGTATTTGCAATGAATATATAAAAGATTTATTGAAATATAAAAAAAGATTTGATAAAATAATTGTGATGATAATAAAAATTAAAATAAAAGAGAAAAATATGAAAAATATAGAAACAAATAAAAAACAAATTGATAAATACACTATCATTTTAATTTTAATAATGTTAATAGGAATCATAACAAGAATAATTGGACTTGGCAAAATTCCAATAGGAATAAATGTAGATGAAGCAGGAACTATGTATGATGCATATACTATAGCTAATTATGGAACAGATAGATTTGGAAATACATACCCAGTATATATGATAAATTATGGTGGAGGACAAAGTGCTTTATATACTTATTTAGCAGCAATATTTATCAAACTATTTGGATTTAGCCTTACCACAATAAGACTTCCAGCACTATTGTTTTCGATATTATATTTAATATTTGGATTTTTATTAACAAAAGATTTTAAAAATAAAAAAATAGCTATATTAGTAGAACTTTTAATTGTAATTTGTCCATGGCATTTTATGCAATCAAGATGGGCATTAGATTGTAATTTACTATCTTCAATGCTACTAGTTTCAATATATACATTTACTAGAGCACTTAAATTAAAATCAAAGAAAAAATATTTCTTAGCAGGAATATTTTTGGGAATAACTTTGTATACATATGCATTAAGCTATATAATAATTCCAATATTATTACTAATACTTATAACATATATGCTATATGCAAAAAAAATAAAAACTTCAGATATAATTGTATTAGGAATTCCACTAGGACTATTAGCTATTCCACTTATATTATCACTTTTAGTAAATTATGGAGTAATAGAAGAAATAAGATTGCCTTTTATGTCCATACTAAAAATGTGGGTGTTTAGAAATGGAGAAATAAATTTTAGTAATATATTACATAATATAGTTATGTTGATTAAATCGATGTTTGCATTTGATATAAATGACTATAATTCATTTCCGATATTTGGTACACTATATTATATAAGCATACCTTTTACTATATTTGGATTCATTGACTCTATAAAAAATGTAAAAAAAGATATTAAAGAAAAAAGCCTATCTTTAGATATTGTAATGCTAGCTAACTTTTTATCAGTTTGTGTCTGTAATATTTTAGTAGAAGCTGGAATAAACAGAATAAATGCAATATACATTTCATTAATTTATTATACTGCATTAGGTATAATCTATGTATCAGAAAATAGGGCAAAAGTTTTTAAATTTATTATAGGTGTTTATATAATGTGTTATATTACTTTTTTGTCATACTATTTTGGAATATATGGAAAGGAAAATACAAATTTATCATTTAATAATGATGCTGTAGAAGTAGTGAAATATATAGAAGAAAATGAAAAATTTGACGGAAAGAAGATAAATTTTAGACTATATGCAATACAACCATATATTTATACACTTATTGGAAATGAAACATCACCACAAGAATTTATGAACACTGTAGTTATACAAAGAGGAGCAGTATTATCTTATAGTAGATATATTTTTTATAATAGTGAAATAAAAGACGATACAATATATGTTATACAAAATGATGAGAAATCAAAAAATATCTTAATGGAAAATGGATTTAAAGTAGAAGAGTATAATCAATATATAGATATATTATATAAGTGATTTTATTATGAAAAACAAACCAACTTATTGAACATTGGTTTGTTTTAGTGTATAATAGCTTAAGTAAAAATAAAGGAGAAAAACAATGCAAGATTTAATAAATGGATTAAATGATAAACAAAAAGAAGCAGTTTTAGCAACAGATGGACCATGCTTAGTAATAGCGGGAGCAGGAAGTGGTAAAACTAAAGTATTAACACATAAAATAGCATATTTAATGAGTGAAAAAAATATCAAACCATGGAATATTCTAGCAATAACTTTTACAAATAAAGCAGCAAATGAAATGAAAGAAAGAGTGGAAAAACTTGTTGGAGAAGCTGCAAAAGATATGTGGATAGGAACTTTCCACTCTATTTGCGTACGCATTTTAAGAAAATACATAGATAGACTAGGTTTTGACCACTCATTTTTAATTTTTGATACTTCTGACCAAAGAACACTAGTAAAAGAGTGTATGAAAACATTAAAAATAGATGATAAAATGTTTACGGACAGAAGCGTTATAGCTGAAATTAGCAATGGAAAAAATGAAATGTTAGAACCAAGAGCATATCAAACAAAATATTCAGGAGATTATAGAAAAGAAATAATTGGAAGAATATATGAGCTATATCAGCAAAGACTAAAAGAAAATAATGCAATTGACTTTGATGATATTATTAATTTTACAATAAAAATTTTAACTCAAAATGAAGATGCTTTGGAGTACTATACAAATAAATTCCAATATGTGCTTGTAGATGAGTATCAAGATACAAATAAAGCTCAATTTACTTTAGTTACAATTTTAGCTTCAAAATATGGTAATATCACAGTTGTTGGAGACAATGATCAAGGAATATATAGCTTTAGAGGTGCAGATATTACTAATATTTTAAACTTTGAAAAAGATTTTCCAGGAACTAAAATAGTAAAATTAGAGCAAAACTATAGATGTACAGGGAATATTTTAAAGGCTGCAAATGCAGTAATAAAGCATAATGAAAACAAATATGAGAAAAAACTATGGACAGAAAATGAAGAAGGAACTTTACCAGAAATTCATAAAGCAGATGACGAATATGATGAAGGAAGATATATAGTAGAGCAAATTAACCATTTAAAAACTGAAGAATATTTTAAATATTCAGATTTTACAATTTTGTACAGGATGAATTCACAATCAAGAGCAATAGAGGAAATTTTAAGAAGAGAGGGAATTCCATACAAAATTGTTGGTGGACTAAAATTCTATGAAAGAAAAGAAATTAAAGATATTATTTCTTACTTAAGATTAATATATAATTTTTCAGATAATATTTCCTTAAAAAGAATAATAAATGAGCCAAAAAGAGGAATTGGAAAAACAAGTATAGATAATATTGCTGAAATATCAGAGAAAACTGGTCTTTCAATGTTTGATATAATAAAACATGCAGACGAATATGGATTAAATAGAGTAAAAGCAAATGCACAGGAATTTATTGAAACAATAGAATATTTAAGAGGACATATAGATGAATTATCTATATCTGAATTAATTAAAGAAACTTTAAATAAAACAGGATATGTAAAAGCATTAGAACAAGAAAATACAACAGAAGCAGAAAGTAGAATAGAAAACTTAGAAGAATTTTTAACAGTTGCAATAGAGTTTGAAGAGGAAGAAGCAGAGAACACATTAGCAGATTTCTTAGAAGGAATTACACTAAGTAGTGATATTGATGGGATGGAAGATACAGAAGATTCTGTAACACTTATGACACTTCATAGTGCAAAAGGACTAGAATTTCCAGTAGTATTTTTGGTTGGAATGGAAGAAGGAATATTTCCTGGAAATAAATCTATAGGAGAACCAAAAGAATTAGAAGAAGAAAGACGTTTGTTTTATGTTGGAATTACTAGAGCAAAGCAATACTTATATTTAACATGTTCTAAAAAAAGGACAATATTTGGCTCAACAAGCTATAATGCAATTTCAAGATTTGTAAATGAAATACCAGAAGAATTATTAAATGGATATGATGAGCTAGATAATAGCAAAGTAGATTATTTTGAAGATAGTAGCTATAAATGGGAATATGGAACAAGTTCAAAAGTAAAATCATATAAAATAGATACTGATTTTAATATAAATAAGCAAAAAGTTGCAGCATCAAGTATTAATACTGGATTTCAATTTAAAACAGCTGAAAATTTCTTGAATTCATTAAATGCAAAAAAAGCAAATTCAGAAACAGATATATCTAAATATAAAGAAGGACAACGTATATATCACAAAAAATTTGGAGAAGGAACTATAAATAAAATAGAACCAGAAGGAGAAGATTACAAAATAGATATATCATTTGATAAAGCAGGACATAAAAGATTAATGGCAAAATTTGCAGGACTAGAGATAATAGAATAAATTGAGCAATTGGGGACGTACACCTTTTGAGCATTTTTTGTAGAAAATAATTTATAAAATAAAAATTAAAATACGAAAATGCGCAAAAGGTGTACGTCCCCAATTGCTTAATTTTGTGTATAAAAAAACGAAAAAAAGTACATACTAAATATGAAATAAGAATGAAAGGAATGATTAGTATGCCAAATTTAAGTCAAGTAGAATTACAAAATTTAAGACATTTTATAGGTTCACATGAGACATCATATCAAAAGCTAAATACTTATGCATCTCAAGCAGTAGATCCACAAATAAAGCAGATGTTTACAAAAGCTGCACAAGATAGTTTAAACACAAAACAAAAATTAATGTCTTTTTTAAATAATTAATTTAGGAGGTATAAGTATGGACGAAAAAACAATGGTAAATGATATTTTATCAGGAGTAAAAGCAAGCTTAGGAGCATATCAAACAGCTATTTCAGAAACAGAAAATATGCAATTAAGACAAACATTTCAACAATTAAGAAATAATGACGAAAGTTTTCAATATGAACTTTTTAAAACTGCCCAAGCTAAAGGTTATTACAAACCAGCAGCACCTGCAACTGTTACGGAAATACAAGATTTAAAAAATAGTTTGCAGTAAAAAATAGTTAAAGCTTAAAAAAGTGAGATATCAAGAGAAAATAAAAGAAACTTGAAATAAATTTAAAATAAAAAAAGAATTTAAACTAATTTTACTATTGTTTAAATTCTTTTTTTGTTATAAAATAACAACGTTAAAATAAAAAAGAATGGAGTGTTTAATATTAATATATTAAGAAAAGCAGCGATAACTACTAGAAAATCAATTAAACTAATGATATTGATAATTTTATCGGCAATAGTGTTAATAGGATTAGTGGTCTTATTCTATAGTCCAACTTATGAAGTAAGTTTAAATGGCGAGGTTATAGGATATACTGCAAATAAAAGTGAGCTTCAAGCTAAAATTAATGAATATACTTCAGAAGATGAGGAAAACAATATAGCGTTTAGGCAAATTGATGCAATGCCAACATATAAATTATGCTTATTAAAAAAAGATATTGAAACAAATGATGATGAAATATATAGTAAAGTTACAGAAGATTCAACGGCATATTATAAATATTATGCAATTACAGAAGATAAAAAGGAAAAATTTTATGTGTCTACATTTAAAGATGCAGAAGATATATTAGATAAATTAGAAGATAAAGATAGTGCAAACTGCGACGACTTGGGAATTTTAGAAAAATACGGAAAAGAATTAAAAGAATTTACAGATATTGAAACTTGTGTTTCAAAACTATATGAAAAGAAAGTAGTAGTACAAAGAACTGTATATTCTACTCCATCTGCTTCAAATTATAGCTCAGGAGTATCGTCTAGCAAAGTAAGTTTAGGAATAAGCCTAATTAATCCAGTTTCAGGAGTAATAACTTCAAGATTTGGAAGTAATGATAGTGTAAGAGACCATTCACATACTGGTTTAGATATATCAGCTCCTTATGGAACTCCAATTAAAGCAGCAGCATCAGGAACAGTTACATATTCAGGAAATGCAAATGATGGATATGGGTATTATGTTATAATTTCTCATGGAAATGGTGTAACAACACTTTATGCACATTGTAGCCAATTACTTGTTTCAAAAGGTCAAACAGTAAGCCAAGGAACAGTAATTGCAAAAGTTGGTTCGACAGGCAATTCAACAGGAAATCATTTGCATTTTGAAGTAAGAAAAAATGGAATTACATATAATCCACAAAATTATGTTTATTAATAGAAAGTAAAATTTAAAAATCCAGCTCAGTAAGAGTTGGATTTACTATTTTTTTGCAAGTTTAAGAAAACTTTTCTTAAGTGCATTATTCTTAATAAATACTGTTCCCACTTCATTTAATTTACTTGCAAATAAATCTGCATTTAAGACATAAGAAGCAAATTCAGTAACGACAGTACTAAAAAGTAAGGCTTTTTTATAGTTTTCATTAAGATTATATAAATCTAAGAAATAACAATTATTATATGTATAAACAGTTATTTTTTCAGCCACTTTAAATGAATCAGCAAATTTATTACCTAATAAGTAATCAATAAAATTACAGTAATCATCAAAAGTATTAAATTTGTATATCAAATGGTTTGAAATTAAAGAAGTTGTTTTTCTTTTTATTTTAGGCTTTACCTTAGAAACATTTTGAATACTTTTTTTACCAATAGAAGCTGGCAAAACTTTTGTAATAGTTAAAACAAAATTATCTTCTGTCATAGCTAGTGCTTCTATTTTTATTTTACAATTTTGAGCTCTAAAACCTATTTTTTCTTCTGCTTCTTCAAGCATATCTAAAAATAAATCTTGAGTTTCTAAAGAATTGGACATAAAATCATGAAAATCTATATCCTTTTCTTCTAAATCATGTATAGATAGAGTAATTCTTATTTTATTTTCACTAAGCTTTTCAAATTTCATTAAAAATCCTCCAATAAATTTTAGGTTATAATATTATATTTTATAAACATTAAAAAGGTAACAAATAATATAACATAAAAATAAATAAAATAAAAGAGTTTTAGATAAATTTATTTTAACATAATATTTTCAAAAAAGAAATAGAAAAACTTTCCTAACAAATCTTGAAAAATTTTGCTATACAATATATAATACTTATGTAAAAAAATATAGTAAAAATCATAAAAACAAAATTGGAATAGATACCAAAGAGGAGGATATAATAAAAATGGCAACTAGAGAAAAAAATATATGGATTCTTATATTATTTATATTATGTGGTTTAGTAATAGGAGGCTTACTAGGAGAACTTGCTTCTAAAGTAGATTTTTTATGGTGGCTATCTTATGGAGAAGAATTTGGACTAGCTGAACCCATAATATTAAATTTGCAAGTTATAACAATTACTTTTGGTCTTATGTTTAAAATTAACATTTCAAGCATTATTGGAATGATTCTTGCAATATTTATCTATAAAAAAATATAAAAAATGTAATAGGGGGCTTTAAGAAAGGAATGGTTAAAACATGAAAATGAAAGAGCTTCCTATATCGGAAAGACCTTATGAAAAGCTAGAAATGTATGGAGAAAAAGCTTTATCAAATGCTGAGTTATTAGCAATTATAATAAAAAGTGGAACAAAAGGTGAAAGCAGTGTAAGCATTGCACAAAAAGTATTAGCATTAGAAAAAAACGGAAAAAACAATTTAAGATTTTTGCAGAATTTATCAATAGAAGATTTTATGAAAATAAAAGGAATCGGAAAAGTTAAAGCAATACAATTAAAAGCAGTAGCAGAACTTACAAAAAGAATGTCTAAGCCATTAGACATTAGTAAAGTACAAATTAATGAGCCAAGTAATGTAGCAGAATTATTAAAAGAAGAAATGAAATATGAAAAAAGAGAGATAGTAAAAACTATAATTCTTAATACTAAAAATGTAATAATAAAAATAGCTGATATATGTTTTGGAGGAACCAATTCTGCAATATTAAAACCAAAAGACGTACTACAAGAAGCAATTAAAATAGGAGCACCAAAGATAATTCTAGTACATAATCATCCAAGTGGAGATCCAACTCCTAGTCAAAGTGATTTAGATTTTACAAAAAGAGTATATGAAGCAGCAAATTTGATGGGAATTGAGTTGTTAGACCACATAGTTATTGGAGATTATGGTTTTAGAAGTATTTTTTATTTAATGCAAAAAAATAATTAATATTGGAGAGGGGTTAATATAATGAGATTATTTGGATTAGGTTCAAAAGATATTGGAATAGATTTAGGTACTGCCAATGTTTTAGTTACATTAAAAGGAAAGGGTATAGTTTTAAATGAGCCATCAGTAGTTGCAATAGATAGAAAAACACATAGAATACTTGCAACTGGGCATGAAGCAAAAGAGATGCTTCGGAAGAACTCCTGAGCAAATAAAAGCTATAAGACCAATGAAAGATGGCGTTATAGCTGACTTTACAGGTACACAATTAATGTTAAGAAATATAATACACAAAATATGCAAAAGATATAATATTGGAAAACCTAGAGTAGTTGTAGGGGTACCATCAGGAATAACAGAAGTGGAAGAAAGAGCAGTAGAAGAAGCAATATTGCAAGCTGGAGCAAGAGAAGTCTATTTAATCGAAGAACCTATGGCAGCAGCTATAGGAGCAGGATTAGAAATAGCAGAACCTAGTGGAAATATAATTGTAGATATAGGTGGAGGTACCACAGAAGTTGCAGTTATTTCTTTAGGTGGAATAGTCGTAAGTAATTCTATTAGAATTGCAGGAGATGAACTTGATGAAGATATAGTAAACTTCGTAAAAAGAGAAATGAATCTTGCAATAGGTGATACTACAGCAGAACAAATAAAAAAGGAAATAGGCTGTGCAATGCCGTTAGTTAATGATATTGGAATGGAAATAAGCGGAAGAGATTTAACTACAGGACTTCCTCAAACCGTAAAAATTGTATCTAGCCAAGTACAAGAAGCAATGAGAGAATCAATAGCAAAAATAGTAGATATAATAAGAGTAACATTAGAGAGAACTCCACCAGAACTATCATCAGATATAATGGAAAAAGGAATAGTTCTAGCAGGTGGAGGAGCATTAATTAAAAATATAGATAAACTAATAATGGAAAAAATGGAAATGCCAGTATATGTAGCAGAAGAACCACTAAATTGTGTAGTAAAAGGTACAGGAAAAACTCTAGAAGATTTGGAAAGATTAAAAACGGTGTTAATAAATTCAAGAAAAAGGAATTAGTAAAGGAATGATTTATTAGTATGTACAAAAACAAAAAAAATGGAGTCATAGGAATTGTAATAACAATTATAATTTTAATCTTATTAGTTGTATTTACAAATAGCAATATAAATCAAATTTCATTCTTAGAAAATATATGTAATGTTTTTGTTATGCCAGTTCAAAATGGTTTTACTTATCTAAAAAATAAGATTTCTGGAAATGAAAACTTTTTTGCAGATATGGACAAGCTAAAAGCAGAAAATGAAGAATTAAAACAAAAAAATAGTGAACTAGAACAATCGTTAAGAGAATTAGAAATAATAAAAGCAGAAAATGAAACTTTAAAAGAATATGTTAATTTGAAAGATAAATACAAGGATTATACTACAATGCCAGCAGACGTAATAAATAGAGATCTTAGCAATTATAGTAGTATTATAGTTATAAATGTTGGCTCAAATGATGGAATAAAAGAAGAAATGACAGTTATTGCAGATGATGGATTAGTTGGATATGTTATTTCTGTAACACCTACTACTTCAAAAGTACAAACAATAGTAGATACAGCAACAGCTGTAACAAGCACAATTAGTACAACAGAAGATACAATAATAGTACAAGGAACATTAGATGATAAATCAAATTTAAAGGCAACATTTATACCAACAGATGCGGTGGTATTACAGGGGGATAGTGTTGAAACTTCAGGTATAGGTGGAATATATCCTAAAGGAATTCACATAGGTACAATAAAAGAAGTCGTAAATACAAGTAATCCAACAGATAGATATGCAATAGTTGAAACAGCAGTTGACTTTACAAAATTAAATACAGTACTTGTTATAACAAATAATAAATAAAGAAATAATAGAAAGGATGATTAGAAATTTGAAAAAAACACTATCAATAATAATACTTATAATATCCTTTTTTATTATATATTTTTTGCAATCTAATTTTTTTTCCTTTTTTACAATTGCGGGTACTAAACCAAATTTATTTGTAATATTTGTGCTATTTATAGGACTTTTTGCAGGAAAAAAATTAGGCTTAGTGCTTGGAATAATATTTGGCTTCTTTTTAGATATTGTAATAGGTAGACAAATTGGAATATCTGGAATTATGCTAGGAGTTATTGGACTTATAGGAGAATATTTTGACAAAAGTTTTTCAAAAGAAAGCAGAATTACAATTATGCTTATGATAATTGGAAGCACAATTATTTATGAAATTGGTTGTTATGCATTTAATATAATAACACTTGATGTAAATTTTGAAATAATTAGCTTTTCAAAAATATTATTAATAGAAGTACTTTACAATGTGTTAATAACTATTATTATATATCCAATAATGCAAAGATTAGGACATAATTTAGAAGAAATATTTAAAATTAAAAATATACTAACTAGATATTTTTAAAGGATGGTGATAGATTGGACAAAGATAAAAGAAATGATAGAGTAAGATATAATTTACTTATTACCATTGTTTACATAGTTGGAATTATTTTAATTATTCAATTATTTAATTTACAAATTATACATGGAGAAGAATATAGAGAAACTTCTAACTCTAGATTAACAAGAGAAACTATAGTAAGAGCGGCAAGAGGTTCAATTAAAGATAGAACAGGGTTTGAATTAGTAAGAGCAGAAACAGGTTATAGTGTCGAAATATATAGCACAAAAGTTAGTGATGAAGAATTAAATAAATCAATTGAAAAATTAATAGAAATATTAGAAAGTAATGATGATGAATTTGTAGATAATTTGCCTATAGAAGTAGAACCATTTAAATTTACAATAAGTGAAGAAGAACAAAAAACTTGGAAAATAAATAATGAATTAGATGAAAATTTAACAGCAGAGCAAACCTTTGAAAAGCTTAAAGAAAAATACGAAATATCAGTAGAAGATAATAAAATTGCTAGAAAAATTATGGCGGTTAGATACGAAATTTCAAAAAATGGATATAGCAATACTAAATCAGTAATAATCGCAAAAGATATAAGTAGTACATCTGCTGTACAAATAAGAGAGCAGAATTCAAAATTAGCAGGAATGTATGTTATAACAGAGCCAATTGTTTCATACACATCAGGGAATTTAGCTTCTCACGTGCTTGGATATGTAGGAGCAATTAGTGAGGAAGAATATAAAACTAGAAGTGATACTTATAGAAATGATGATGTAATAGGAAAAGATGGAATCCAAAAAATATTTGAAGAATATTTAAAAGGAAAAGATGGAACAAAACAAGTTGATATGACTGTAGATGGAACAATAACAAGTGAATATATATCAGAAGAAGCGGTTGCGGGCTCAGATGTAATCCTAACAATAGATGCTAACTTGCAAAAAGTAGCAGAAGAAGCATTAGAGCAAAATATAAAAGATATAGCTTCAGGGAAATTTGGAAAAAAATATGATGCTGAAGCAGGTGCAGTAGTGGTGATGAATGTTAATACTGGAGAGGTTTTGGCATTATCAAGTTATCCAGATTATAATCCAGAAAAGTTTTTTGAAGAATATTCAAGCACAGATGAAACAGGAAAATATTTAAATAGAGCAATATCAAGTGAGCAACCACCTGGTTCTACATTTAAAATGGCAGTAGCAACAGCTGCATTAGATACAGGAGAAATAACACCATCTACTAAAATAAATGATAAAGGAGTATATCCTTATGGAGCCAGCCAAGCTTGTTGGTATTATAGAAGCTATGGTGTAGGACACGGTTATTTAAATCTTACACAAGCGATTAAATATTCTTGTAATTATTTTTTCTATGATTTGGGATATAGATTGGGAATAGACACAGTAGCAGAATATGCTATGAAATATGGTTTAGGGAAAAGGACAGGAATAGAACTTGCGGGAGAAGCACAAGGAGCAGTAGCTAGTAAAGAATATGCACAAAGCGTAGGATATAACGAATGGTATATATCAGATACTTTATCGGCAGTTATAGGACAAAGTTTTAATAAATTTACTCCAATTCAAATGGCTAGATATATTAGTATGATTGCAAATGGTGGAAAAAATATTGATGTAAGTATAGTAAAATCAATAATAAAATCTGATGGCACAGAAGTTTCAAAAGATGAAATAAGAGAATTTGCAAATGAAAAAACAGGTACAGAAAATGAACTTAAAGAAGATTTAAATGTATCAAAAGAAAATTTAGATGCAATAAGAAAAGGAATGAGAGGAGTTACAAGTGAAGCGGGAGGAACAGCTTATTCAACATTTGCAGATTTTGATATAGATATAGCAGGAAAAACGGGTTCAGCACAAACGGGAATAGATGGAGAAGCACATGGTTGGTTTACAGGATTTGCACCATATGATAATCCAGAAATAGCAGTTGTAGTATTTGTAGAAAAAGCAGGTTCAGGAGGATATACAGCAGAAGTTGCTAAAAAGATAATGGAAGAATATTTTGGAATGAATTCTGAAAAAGTTACTGAGGATAAAAGTGCACAGTCAAGCATAGAAAGTGTTAGGTAAGTAGTAAATAAAATGTTACGGTTCAATATATAAAATAAATATAAACAAAAACATCCGTCGCATCTTAGTCGGCAATGTGCATTTTCTTTCTCCACGTATTCGAAAGAAAAGTACATTGCCGTACGTAGCGACTAATTATAAATATTATTTAGTAAAAAAGAAAGGAAAGCGTAATGCTAGGAAGTTATATGAATAATTGTATAAGTATTAGTATAAAGAAGAATCAAGTAATTATAAAAATTGAAGAAAATGCAGAACAAAGAGAAATAATTACAGAATTAAAAAAGAAAATAATTGAACTAAAAAATTTGTATCAAGATGATAAAACACCTATTTTAGTAACTGGAAAAATTCTAAAAAATAAAGATATGGAAGAAATTCAAAATCTTATAAAAAGATTTATAGATGTACAAATTGATTTTGATAGCCCAAAAGTACTAGGTCTGCATGGAATAAAGAAAACATTTTATAAAGAAGTTGCAACTTCTGAAACAAAATTTCATAAAGGTTCATTAAGGTCAGGTCAAAGGTTAGAATTTGAAGGAAGCCTTGTAATTATAGGAGATGTAAATGCGGGGGCAGAAGTTATAGCAAGTGAAAATATAGTAATACTTGGAACTTTAAGAGGATTAGCTCATGCTGGAGCAAAAGGAAATAAAGATGCAGTTATTGAAGCATCTGACATAGAATCACTTCAAGTAAGAATAGCAGATAAAGTTAAAGAAATAGAAAAAGATGAAAATGAAATTAGAAAAATAAAAACATCTGCATATATAAATGATAAAGATGAATTGATTTTGGAATAAAGCTTGTTTAGAAGAAGCCTACCTTCCATGCAAATAAAAATTCTTTTTATTTGCATGATTAGGTGGCTTCGACAACAAGAACAAAAAATTTGAAAAATAAACATATATCTAGCTTTCTAAGGTATAAATTTATCAAAACCATTAACTTGTAACAGATACCTAGAAACAAGCAAATTTTTATTTCATAAATTTTATGACAAAAGCAAAAGTAAAAGTGCAATAAATAAGAATTCATCTTTAATTCCTTCATTATATAAGAAAAAAATTAAGCAAATCAGCAATATGTCATCTTGATATAATTGTATTCCAAATAATTCAAACATTGGAGTATCATTATTATTAAAAAATAAATTTTCAAAAATATTAGACTTATTGGAAGTAGATTTATCAAGCTTTTTGACTTCTTTGTGATTATATAAGTTATCTTGCATTTTATTTAAATTTTGAAACTGTTTATTTTTTTGATGGTTATCTTGCTTCTTTTGGTTTGAATACTTTTCTTTATAATTTTTCTGGTTATGCGCATTTTTGTATATGTTTTGTGGATAACCTAAATAATAATTAAAGTAAGGCTGTGGATAAAAAGGAAAATTATTTATCATTACTACTCTCACCACCTAGGGAATTCATAACTTCAAAAGCTTTTCCTATTCCAAAAAGTTGTATGTACTGGTCTACTTTTTTTCTTCTACTTTCTTTAAGATATGGTTTTAAAGAAAGTAAAAGATTAGATCTAGGATCATCTTTATTTGAATTTATTGAATCCATAACCTTTTTCATTTTTAATATTGTATTTATATCAATATTTGAATCATTACTATTTTCGCTAGAATTATTGTCATTAGAGGAGTTTTTTATATTATTAAGTAAATTTTTTATATCATCAGGAAATTCATTATTTTTAAACATCTGACCTAATTGTTCAAACATATTGTTCATCTCATTATCATTCACTTTAAACTCCCCCTTATAATTTTAGTTCCATTATTGTTTTTGATACATTTTCAAAAGCTTTAGATAAAAACGCCTATTTATCCTTTTTTATTTGGTTTATGATAGAGTTTACATCATTATTTTTTAGCATTTGATTCATTTTATTTAGACCCTGTTCTAAATCTTTTTTATCCATTTTAGAAAGCATAGCCATAAGCTGAGCCATGTTCATATTCATATTATTCTTTTCCAATTACAATCACCTCAATATAGTATATGTTAAATAACTATAATATAATATTCAAAATGATTAAAAAAGTTACATTTGTAAGTTATATACATAAATTTTTAAAAATATATGTTTCTTTTAAGATATAAAGTATATAAGTAACATTTGTAAAATTGTAATAAAAATGTAATATAATTTTAATATTTCTGCCTAAATAAAGCATCCGTAAATTAATATAAAAAATGTTGTAAAATAGGGAAAAATATACTATTGAAATTAAAAATATAAATGCTAAAATATAATTATTATATTATATATTATTGGCTAAATTTAGAACTATAAGACAAGATACACATAAAAAGTTTAAAAAAAGCTATATAAGTGTTGAAAAAACAATAAAAATGTCGTATAATATAATTATCATGTTGTATTTAAACGGAGGTTAATATGAGTAAAGTTTTAGAAAAAATAATAGCATTAATTTTAGTTGTAATTCTAGTAAGTGCAAACTTAATAATTCTTGGAGAATATACAATAGCATATGCTTTAAGTGATGAGGAATTAATTAAGCAAGACTCTAGTACAAATCACAAAAATATAGAGTTTAACTCATATTTTTATGGAGAAGTACATAATCAAGTTTTTGATATAGGAAGTGAGGATGCAAAAATATATCTAAAACTTAATGTTAAAGATGCAGGATATTTACAAAATGGAACTATAGAATTCCAAAATGCAAACTTTAAAATTAAAGATGGTGTAAAAAATGAAAATATCCAAAGTATAGATACTGAAAATAATAAAATAGTATTAAACAAAATAAATAATGGCTCAGATATTACAATAGAACTTCCAATTGAAATATTAAAAAATGATAATGTATCATTAGATTATTTTAATAAAGAAACACTTACAAAATTTACAGGAGCTTATGTTGATGGTTCAGGTAAAGAAAAACAAATAGAAAAAGAAGTGACAAATAAACTTTCATGGAAGGGAAATGCTGAAGCAGAAGTAAAAGTTACTGCCAATAAATTTGTAACATATGCAACAGATGAAAATTATGGGGTAATGTTACAAACTAAAATAAATTCTAATATAAAAGATTCTAGCCTTCCAATACATAATACTAACTTAGAAATTACAGTACCAACAATAAATAATATAAAACCAACAACAATAAACGTTATAGCAACAACTACTATAGCAACAAATGGAAAAATAGATGGAATAGACTTTAATAACAATAATTATTCTTACGACCAAGAAAATGGAAAAGTTACAATAAATGTATCAAATTTAGAAGATAGTATTTCCTGGGCAAAAAATGTTTCAGATGAATATTTAGTAACATATTTATTTGAGGGACAAGATATATATAATTTTGCAAAAGAAAATGAAATAGAAAGTAGAGTAGAAACTAATGTAAATATTACAGTATATAACAATGAAGAAAGTATAGTTAATTCTCAAGTTACAACACCAATTAATTATACAGAAGAAGAAGGAACACTAACAGATTTTGCATTAAATGTAACAGATAAAATAAGCAAAGGTTATATATATGCAAATTATGATGCAGAAGAAAAAAATGAAACAGAATATGTTGTAAATTATGTTGCAACAGTTAATAGTGCAAAATTAACAACTTCATTAGAATTTAGACAAAGTTATGACAAATTTATAACTAACGATGATAAAGAGGGTTCCACAACAGTAGGAGAAAATAATTATTCATATAACAAAAAGGTTAGTGTATCACAAGCAGAATTTAATAAAATTCTAGGTGAAGATGGAACAATTACTATAAAAAATGAAAAAGACGAAGTTTTAGGAACTATAAATAAAGAAACGAATTTAGAAAATGGAATTTATTCTTTAGATATAAGTGATAAAGATAGTAATAAGCTTGATATAGTTACATCAGCACCTATAACAGAAGGTCAATTAAAAATATATGTGTTAAAAGCTATAAAAGGAAATATAGATTATTCAAAAGACCAAATGAAAGATTTTACTAAGATGAAAATAGAATTTGAAGGAAAGACAAATACAACAACATATACTGCATGGAAAGAAATGAGTATGCAAGAACCTGTAACAAAGGCAGAACTATATGTAGAACCTCAAAATTTATCTACAATAGTTAAAAATGAAAATGTTGAAATTAGAGTAGTACTAAATACTTCAAATACTGATTATGCATTATATAAAAATCCTACATTTGAAATAGAATTACCAAAGGAGATTACTACTGTAGAATTAAAAAGTACAGATTTATTATTAGATGAAGAATTAAAAATAAAATCTTCAGAAGTAATTGACAGTAATGGAAGAAAAGTTATAAAAGTTGTATTAGAGGGAACCCAAACTAAATATTATGATAATACAACTCAAACAGAAATATCTAATGGCGCAAATATAGTAATAAAAGCAGATTTGACATTAGATAAATTTACATCAAACAAAAATGATACAATAAATATGAGTTACAAAAATGAAAATAGTGACTTATATGATGGTCAAGCTATTTTAGGAACAGAAGATGAAACAATTGGAAAAACAACAGCTCAAGTTAACATGGTAGCACCTTCTGGAGTTACAGCTACAAACAATATAAGTAATTACGCTGAAAACAGCTCACCAGTAATTGCAATGTCTGATGAAGTTCAAGAAGTAAATATTCCAGTACATTCTTCTTCAAGGGAAATGACAATCGGTGGAACTATAATAAATAACTATACAAATGATATTAGTAATGTAGTTATATTAGGAAGATTACCAGCCAAGGACAATAAAAATGTAGATACAAATGAAGCTTTAGGAAGTAATTTTAATATAACTCTATCTCAAAAAATATCTCTAACAGGAACAGAAAACGCAACAATATATTATTCAGAAAATGTAGATGCAACAAATGACATAGACTTAGGAACAAATGGATGGACAACAGACCCTACAAATTTATCTAATGTAAAGAGCTATATGATTGTTCTTACAAATAATATGACAGCATCAGACAGAATAGAATTTTCATATAAAGCAATAATTCCAGAAAATTTAGAGTACGATAGTAGTAGTTATGAAATGTACAAAGTATTTTATACAAACAATTCAGCAGAAGCAGTAATAAATGAAAGTAAAGTTTCACCAATAATAGGTTTAAAAACAGGACAAGGACCAGAACTTAAAGTAACAATGACATCAAATGTAAAACAGGAAAATGGTGCAAATATAATAAGACAAGGTTCAATGGTTAGATTCTGGGTAACTGTTGAAAACACTGGTAAATTAGATGCAGAAAATGTTAAATTAACTATAAATAAACCAGAGGAATTAGAAATTTTACAATATGATGATTCTTATTCGGGATATGATATTATAGAAGAAAATAAAATTAATTTAAAAACAATAAAAGCAGGAGAAAGTACAACTTATAGTTTTGATTTACAATTAAAAGAAACTTTTGATATTTCAGAAGGTGTAGAAGCTAAAATATCAACAAGTGTTTCAGCAGAAAATATGAGTTATGTTGTAAATAGTGAACAATTAATTCTAAATTATGCTAATTCACTATTTACTATAATGAATAAACCAAGTGTTAGAGAAAATTATATATATACTATAGGAAATAAAGTAGAATATGAAATAACAATACTAAATATTACAGAAGGAATAAAAAATTTCGAATTAAATATACCACTACCAAACGATTTGCAAGAATTAAATGCATATTGGAATAGTAAAAATGGCGAAGATAAAGAAGGAATAGAAATATCTGAAAATAAAATAACAGCAAAGAAAACAACTTTAGATATTGGAGAAAATAAATTTATTGTAACATTTAGATTAGGTAAAAATACTCAAAACAAATTTTCTACACAGGTAAATGCAAAAGCAGAAATTAATATAGAAGGAGAAATTTTTGAAACAGGAATACATTATTCTAATGAGAGATTTATAAATAAAGGAGATGCAGAATTATCAGGAAAACAATTAGAATTAGATGATGCATATATAAAAGAAGGAAAAGAATTTACTTATAAATTTGAAATAAAGACAGCAGGAACCGGAAATCAGTATAATTTTATATTCGAAGACGTTTTGCCAGAAGGAATAGAATATGTTAGATCAAATATAGATGTAGTATATCCTGGACCAGCAGATAGTGAAGCAATAGATATTTCATATAAAGATAATATTGTTACAGGAAAAATAGATAGATTACAACCTAATGCAACTATTAATATAGAGATTGTTGTAAAAGGTAAATTGAACTCTGAATCAGAAGATGAGAAGGAAGTAATAAATAAAGCAAGTGTTGTAACGAGCCAAGTAGAAAAAATTGAACTTAATTCCGTAACAGCATATATTGAATATGACGAAACACAACATAAAGATCCAGAAGATCCAGAAAATCCATCTACTGGTGAAAATAAAAATAAGATAAGCGGTATTGCTTGGATAGATGCTAATCAGGATGGAAGACGAGATTTAGATGAGGAAGTTTTATCAGGAGTACAGGTAATGCTACTAAATAAAACAAAAAATGAATTAGTAAAAAATTCTAACACAGGAAAAGAAGAAGTAATAATAACAGGAACCGATGGAAAATATACATTTAATAATGTAGAGAATGGAGATTATATTGTTATATTCTTATATGATGCTTCTCAATATAGTGTAACAACATATAAAAAAGATGGTGTAGAACAAAGTGTAAATTCAGATGCAATAAGTATGAAAATTATATTAAATGGAGAGCAAAAAGAAGCAGGAGTAACAGACATAATTAATATTTCAAACGAAAATGTACGAAATATAGATATAGGGTTATATTTTGCAGAAAAATTTGATTTAAGAATTGATAAATATATAAGTAAAATAACATTAACAACACCTACTATAGGAACACAGGTAACTAATTTCAATAATTCAAAGTTGCAAAAAGTAGAAGTTTTAGACAAAAATATTAATCAAAGTAGTGTTGTAGTTGAATATAAAATAGTAGTAACAAATGAAGGAAGAGTTGCAGGATATGCTAAAAAATTAGTAGATTATTTACCAGATACAACTAAATTTGATGCAGAACTAAATACTGATTGGTATATGTCTAATGAAACTAATAGTGTATATAATGCAAGTTTAGCAAATGAAAAAATTGAGCCAGGTGAAAGCAAGGAAGTTTCATTAATTTTAAGTATGCAAATAACAAATTCTAATATAGGAAAAACTTTAACAAATGTTGCAGAAATTTATGAAAGTTATAATGAACAAGGAATTTCAGATATTGATTCAACTGCAGGTAATAAAGTAAGTACAGAAGATGATTTATCAGAAGCAGAAATATTATTATCAATTGTAACTGGTAATACTGTAATTGTATATGTAATAATAGGATTAGTTACAATTTCAATAATAGGAGTTGGAATATATGAAATTAAAAAAAGAGTGCTTAACAAAAAATAAAAAAAGAAAGGAGGAGAAAAATGAATAATACTAAAACAACAAATAACAAAATAATTTTAATACTACTTGCAGTAATGTTAGTTATTTCGTTATTATATTCTTTATTAAAGTTAAAAACAAATATTGAAACAACAAATTTATCAGAAAAACTAAACTATGCAAGCGATGAAAAAAGATTTGAAGGAGAACTAAAAGCCATTAGTTTATATGATGAGATTCAAGTAAGCAGTGGAGGCGGAGGAACAGGAACTTTATGGATGGGTATTGCAAAAGAAGATCTTGGAGAAACTGGACAGATATATTGCGTAGAACCTGGAACCAGCGTAATAGCTTCAGAAACAAGTGGTGGAATTAGAATAACAGCTAGTTATGCCGAAAGATATAGATCATATGAAGAATTATATGAACTTTTTCTAAAATCACATGGTACTTTTCAAGGTCCTTATTGCAAAGCTGAAGCATCAGATATTCCATATTATCTTTCAACAAGTACAACATATTTTCATTGTAAAAATGAGCACTATACTGAAAATGATTCTTATACTGATAGAAATGGAATTGTATATGATAATTTATATGATATAGCATTCCAATTATCTTGGAGAGAGTCAATGGATTTTGCAGTAGGTGATTGGACAAGAGTAAAACAATTAATGGTATGGGATTCAATTCTATGCCAGAAGGATGGTTTTTCTTTAGAGGATAACGTAAGAGATGCAACAGCAGAAGAAAAAAGAGCAGTAAAAACCATAAAACTTTATTCAGGAAGATTTATAAGTGCAGAAGCAGGAAATGAAGTATTTGGAAGCTTTAATCCTACAACTGAATATGGATATGTTCCAACAGGTTACCAAGGGGTAATGGAAAAAATAAAAGCAAATAATGATACAATAAAAAAAGAGAATGGAGCAACATTTAATTCAGATATAAATATTGATATTGACCAAAAGAACAAAACTGTGTTAATGGGACCTTTTTCAATAGATTATATTGATTGTAGAATAAGTGCAGGAGATATTTCAATTGGTGGAATATCAGATATGTATTTATATGATACAAAAGGAAATAAAATTAATATTGATTATTTATGCTTTGATAAAGGAAATAATACTTTAGTAAAAGTTGAAGTGGATAATGAGCATAAATACAATAGTTTTTATAGCTATATAAAACCAGATGGACATGGTGCTAATTCAGGAGTAGAAAATCCAAATTACTTAGATTTCTGGAATTATGGAAAAATAGCACCATTACCAAATCAAGAATTTTATGTGCAATTTTCATATACAGATGAAATTCCTACTGGAGTAAAGTTACATGTGGATTTTCAATGGCTAGAATGTAAAGTAGAATTATGTTTTAGAGATGGAGTTATATATTATATTGATCAGACACATATGCATGGTGAAATTCATTGGCACGGAGGATATAAATGCCATAAAACTTGTAGTAAAAATAAATTAGATAGTTTAAGTGAGGCACCAGCACAAGGTCAAGTATACGTACTTTCAGCAGAAAGAATAATAAAAAAAGATAGTATAGAATTTGAGGGAAACGGAAAATATATTCCACTATCAATGAAATTAGGTGGAAAGGTATTTGAAGAAGCAAATTCTGGAAAAGAAAATACTTGGAATGGTACTTTAGGTAGTGAAGATAGAGTTTTATCAAACATAAAAGTTACGTTATATGAAGTAACTCAAAATGGTGGATTAAAATTAGCAAAACTAGCAACTCTAAAAGAAGAAAATCCAAATGTAACTCAAGCTGAAATTGATGATAAAAATGATTGGAGTAGAAGAATTAATCCTACTATAACAGATGAATATGGATATTATGAATTTAGAGGATTAAATTTAGCTAAGAAATATGTTGTAATGTATACATATAATGGACAAAACTATTTTGCAACACAATATTTATCAACTAATGGAGGAAGTCAAACAACATACAATTCTGTAGCAGACATGGTAAAAGCAGGAGCATATAGTACAGTAAATAATAATAGTTACTGGGAATTAACCTCAAAAGGAACCGAGTTAACAGGTGAAAGAACAGACTATATAAATAGATTTGCTGAAATTGGTTCAGAACCAAAAAGTTATATATCTAACAATAATTTGAAGTTAGGAAGTAATATTTTAACTAATGATAATGGAAAATGGTACAATATAACATTTTCTGACTATGAATTAATGGGATATACTTTAACTTCAGATGGAAAATATGTACAAGATGCAAGTAAACAATTAATTGATGGATACTTATTTGATGAGAATGGATATTTACAATATGATGATCAAGGTAATGTAACAAGTAAGTGGCAAGAAGGAATAATAAGTAAAGCAATAAAAGATTTTATTAATAAATATAGAGCATACCCAACAGAAGACCAAATGAAAAATATAGTTTATACTCAAATAGCAGGTGGAGACAAAGAAATATGGCAAAAACTACAATTTATAGAAGATACACAAATAAATGCTTATACTAAAAATCAATCTGCAAATAGCGTAAATAATTACGACCAATATCCAGTATATGATGAATTTTCGATACAAATAAAAAATGGAAACAGGTATCCAAATAATAGTTACCAAAATGGAACATATAATGGAAACGTTACTACATATGGAAGTCATTATTTTAAATTTTATGCAACTTATGATAAATATATATATAATGGATTGCCAGCAGCAGGAACTTCTTGGAAATATCATATTGTAAAAGAAAGTGTAAATAAAGATGAAAAATATAACAATATCTATCCAGGTCAATTACAAATAAACTTAGGATTAGCTATAAGACAAGAAAGTGATGTAGCATTAAGAAAGGATTTATATAGAGCAGTTACACAAATAAATGGAAAGACCGAAGTATATAAATACAACAAGAGAAAAAATGAAGATACAGAGTTCTGGGAAATTCAGGCTAGAGTAAGTGATTATAATAATTATTATAATACCACATATAATAGAGACCTATATAAATCAGATGTAAATTATGATGGACCAAGTACTAACGGAGGAAAAAATTTAGAAGTATATGTAACATATCAAATAATAGTAAGAAATCAATCACAATCAACACTAAATGAAATAATGGAAATAGTAGATTACTATGATAGAGATTATGATTTTATGAAAGATTTATCTTGGGTAACATTTGATAAGAAATTTTATGAAGATCAATACTATGATATGATGCACTATACTAGAAATTGGAATGGAACCATAAAAAATGGATTAGATGCTAAGAGTAGTACAAATAGCAAGTATGGTAAAGTTACAGAGTATAATTTAGGTAATGGTTATCAAAATGTTTATATAGATGGACTTCAAGGACATAAATTACAAAGTGGAGAAAGTGCATATGTTTATTTAACATTTAAAGTAAAAGGCGAAGGAAAGAATATAACATTAGATAATGATAATTCTTTAAAATATAATTATGCAGAAATAAATGGATATAGAACATATTACAGAGATGGCACAGTTTTACCAAATTATGGCACAAAAGGACAAAATGATTTTACAGGATTAATAGATAGAGATTCTACAGCAGGTAACTTATCATCAGATGATTTAGCACCAGAAAACGGAAGATACGAGCAAAACTTTGAAGATGATACAGATAGATCTAAAGGATTAAAAGTAGTAATTGATCCAAACTTAAAAAGAGAAGCAAATGGTATTGTATGGGAAGATGAAAGAACTCAGAATGTCAATGGTTCAATGGTCGGAGATGGTATAAGACAAAATAAAGAAATAGTTGTTCAAGGAGTTACAGTACAATTAATTGAAAAATGTACAAATGGCACAGAATATATTTGGCAAGAAGCAAAAACAAATTCTGATGGAGGATATAATTTTGCAGAATTTATACCAGGAGATTATGTTATAAGATTTAAATATGGAGATACTACAGATACAGCACTTCCAAAAGAAAATGGAGGAAAAAATGTAACTTCATATAATGGTCAAGACTTTAAATCTACAACATATCAAATAGAAGTCAAAAATGGAAGTACATCTTCAAATATTAATCAAGATGAAGCAACAGACTCTTTAAATAGATATTACGGTTATGTAAATACAGCAGGACAAAATGTTACAGGAACATATAATTATAATAAAAATACAGTAAGTTCAGAAAAAACTAATAATACTTATGGATATAACATTAGTGAGGCAGATAAAGCAGGTGTAAATTACTCTGATGCAAAAGACTTATGGCAAGTAAATGGAAGAAATGACATAAAAGGTAGAGATGAAGTAATAAATTACAGCAAAGATAATGTTACAAACCATAAAGCAGAAGTGCTAGCATCACCATATAGTGGAGATTCAAGCTTGTATGATGAATTAATTGCAAATACATATATGACAGCTGAAACAGGAATTATAGCAGTTGAATTTGAATATGATAGAATTCAAACGGACGGCTATGATGATGTAGAAAATGGAATTGCAACAGGTAACAATGACCAAAATGGAAATTATGTATTAGCAAATATAGACTTTGGATTAGTTGAAAGACCAAAAGCACAACTTGAAATAGACAAATCAGTAGCTAATGTTAAGGTAACACTTGCAAATGGAAGCATATTATTTGATATAAATAAAGCTGCTAATAATGCTATTTGGAAAGACCATGAAGAATACAGTATAGATGAGAAAAAGAATAAAAACGGAATGTATGAAGAATACTATGGAAGTGATAGTAAACACAGATATGAATATAGAACAGAAATTGATAAGATTGTAGATAGAACTGATAGAGGTCTAATACAACTTACAATGGATGAAGAATTAATGCATGGTGCAACAATACAAATAACATATACTGTTAAAATTACAAATGTTGGTGAAATTGACTATGTAGACGGAGTAAATAAGAACTTCTATTATCTAGGAAATTCTGCAGATACAACAGTTGTTACTACAACAGCAAATCAAGTTGTTGACTATGTACAAAACAATTTACAATTTGATGCTTCAAACAAAGTAAATAGTCAAGACAAATGGTCAGTAATAACAGCAGATAACTTGACTAGTGGAGATTTAGTAAATAGTAGATTACAAGAAAGCCTAACTAAATTTAATACTATAATTCAAACAGACAGTTTTGGAGATAAAGCATTAGTTCCTGATGATGGAAGTGATAAAGCTGAAAGTACTATAACAAAGACACTAATATTATCACAATTAATCACACCAGAAAATGAAGAAGATGACTTAACATACAGCAATATGGTTGAAATTGTTAAAACTTCAAATACAGTTGGTAGAAGAATGGCATATTCAGTAGTAGGAAATCAAGATCCACTAGCTGAAGAACCATCAGAAGTAGATACAAGCGCAGCAGAAAAAATAGTTATTCTACCACCATTTGGTGAAGTACGTATGTACTATATCTTAGGTGCAATCATAGCAGTCTTATTAATAGGAGGAATCGTATTAATAAAGAAAAAAGTGCTCAAAGGCAAAAATAAATAGGCTATATATAAAAATGAAGATATTTGAAAAAATATCTTCATTTTTACATTTTAGTGACAAATTATTGAAAAAAACTTGATTTTGCGATAAAATTATATACGTAAATTGTACAAAAAGAAAAAATATATTAATAACACATCACATTTTGTAAAAAACTTTTTTATATTATGGATTAAATGTGACAAAAAAATATTTTTATTTGAACTATAATTTAATAGCATTAAAAAATGCTTATTAACACGAAAGACAACTTTAAAATAAAAACATTAATGCATAAATAAAAAGTTAGAGGTGGTTAGTATGTTTCAAAATATAGCAAGAGACGATTTAAATAGTGAGAATGAATATCAAGAAAATAATAAAAAAGTACTTACAAAAGATGTGATAAAAAGATTATTTGCAAAGCAAAATATAATATTATATACAATAACATTTATGATATCAATGGTAGGTTTTAAAGGAGATAGCTTATTTTTTTCTTTAGCTCCATTTGGACTAGCCATTATTGCAGGAGCTCTTAGCAATAATAGACCGATTGGAATAATGTATGTACTATCATTAATAGGAACTTTTATTGGATTTGGACTTAATAATTTACTTGTGTATTTTGTTACTTCATTAATATTTTTTATGTTAGTTTTAGCTATAAGACCGATTCTGCAAGAAAATGTTAATGAAAAAAAGAAAATAGGAGGACACCTATTTTTCTCAGTAGTTTTAGTACAAATTATTCCAATGTTTTTTAGAAGCTTTTATGTGTTTGATTTATTAACAAGTATTATGCTTGGAATTACTACATATATATTTTACAAAATATTTACTAATTCTATTACAATGATTATTGATATAGGAACAAGAAGAGCCTTTACAATAGAAGAAGTAATAGGTACAAGCTTGCTTTTAGCTATTGCATTTACTGCATTTGGAAATTTAAATATATTTGGATTTAGTATACAAAATATACTTAGTATTTTAATTGTTTTAGTTTTAGGGTGGAAAAATGGAATGCTAGTTGGAGCTACAGGAGGAATAACTATAGGAGTCGTGCTTGGAGTAATTACAAGTAGTGAGCCAATTATGATTGCAGCTTATGCTATTTCAGGACTTATAGCAGGACTTTTAAATAAATTTGGAAGGCTTGGCGTAATAGCAGGTTTTACATTAGGAAATGTTGTACTTGCATATATAGCAAATGGAAATACTTCAGACCTTATAGTATTTCAAGAAATTCTAATTGCATCTCTTGGGCTTTTAGCAATACCAAAAAATATTGAAATAAATATTGAAGATTTAGTAGGAAGTACAAAGCTTTTACCAGAGGTAACTGAAAGAGATTTAGAAGGTAACAAAGATACAATATATAAGCTAAATAGTATGTCTGAAACTATATATGACATGGCAGAAAGCTATAGTGAAGCGGCAGCTACAATTCTTACAGACAAAGAATTAAAAGAGCAAGAAAAAACAAATATTGATATTTTTGTAGATGAATTAAGAAATAATTTGGAAAGCTTGGAAAATAATATGCTTTATGAAGAAATATATTATCCTACAGAAGATTTAATTACAGATATATTTAACCACTTATTAGAAAATGATATTATAACAGAAAAAGAATTTATAAAAATATTAGAAAAAAATAATAATTATATAGTAGGATTTGAAAATACAAAAGGACAAGCGAGAGAAGATATTTATCAAATAGTAAAAGCAATAAATTATTCATATAAAATTAGTAAAATAAATTTTATATGGAAAAAGAAATTGGATGAAAGTAAAAAGAATGTATCATCTCAGCTAAAAGGTGTTTCAGAAGCTATTTTAAAAATGGCAAATGATATAGATAAAAAAGAAGATGAATTTTTAGATAAAAGAAGAGAGATAACAAAATTATTAGAACAAAAGGAAATAAAAATTAAAAATATAGAAATAAAACAAAAATCATCTGGAAGATATATTGTAGATGTATATACAGATATCTGCAACAATCTTGATGGAACGGAATGTGATATAAAAAAGATTTGTAAAATTTTAAGCAAAGTATTAGAACAAAAAATGATAATACAAAAACAAGAATGTGGTTTAAGGCTAAACAAAGACATTTGCAAATTTACATATATTTCAGATGATAAATTTGGAGTACAAATAGGAATAGCCAAATCAACAAAAGCAGGTTCACCAGTATCTGGAGATAGCAGTTTGCAAATTAAACTAGATGACGGAAAATATTTATTAGCATTAAGTGATGGAATGGGTTCAGGGCCAGAAGCAATGAAAAGCAGTAAAATTGCAGTAAAAATGCTAGAGAGATTATTAACAGCAGGTTTTGAAAAAGATGTATCATTGAAACTAATTAATTCTACACTTTCAGCAAACACAGAAGATGATATGTATGCTACATTAGACATTGAAATTTTAGACTTATTTAATGGAAATATGGAATTTATAAAAAATGGCGCTTGTCCTACTTTTGTAAAAAGAGGAAAAAGTGTGCAATTATTAAAATCTATGTCACTACCAACAGGAATATTAAATGATGTAGATTTAGTAGTATATGATTATGACTTACAAGATGGAGATATACTTGTAATGTGTACAGATGGAATTATAGATTCTAATAAAGAATATTTAAATAAGCATTTATGGCTTAAATATTTGTTAGAAGATATTGAAACAAATGATGCTCAAAAAATTGCAGATATAATAATAGGAGAAGCAATAGATAATGATTTTGGAACTCAAAAAGATGATATGACCGTGATGGTTGCAAAGATTAGTAAAAAGTAGATATATTAAAGCTTTCTATATTAAATTATAGAAGGCTTTAATCTTGTGTAAAAATTATATACAATTTTCTTGTAATTTCGCCATAAAAATGATATAGTATATATGTAAAAAAATAATCTTTTTGCAGATAATGTTGAAAAATAATTAAAATTTTGAAGCCCATAAACTTCATTTGAAATTTAAGTGAGCGTACAATAAATGCCCTCATAAATTTCAAAATTGTTTTCCTAGTCAAAATTTAATTCTTTTCCAACTGGATTTGTGACTAGAAAGGAATGTGAGAAAATGAGTAGAGGAAAAAGATACGACGGAGAGCAAAAGCTAAATTTAAAGAAAGTATTCGCTGTACTTATTGCAATAGCAGTAATCATCATGTTCTTTATTGGAATAGGTAAATTATTTAATAAAGACGGTGTTGCACAAGAAAAAGCAGTAGCATTAAGATACTTTCCAGTATATACAAACGAAAAATGGGGTGTGATAGATTCAAAAGGAAACACAATTATAGAACCTACTTATGATGAATATATAGTAGTGCCAGATAATTCAAAACCAGTTTTTATAACTACTACAAATGTTAATTATGAAAAAGGAACATATAAAACTACTGTATTAAATGAAAAAAATGAGGGAATACTTACAGGATATGATACTGTAGACGCATTTGAAAATTATGATGAAAATAACAATTTATGGTATGAGAAAGATATTTTAAAAGTATCTAAAGACGGAAAATATGGTGTAATAGATACTAGTGGAAAACAAATAGTAGAATGTAACTACGATTCAATAGAGGCTCTTAAAGGAATAACAAATAGTTTGCTTACTAAGCAAAATGGTAAATACGGAATAATAGATAATGTTGGCACAGTTATTATAGAAAATAAATATGCATCTATAGAACCATTATCTACTAAATATGAATACGGTTTTATTGTAAAAGATGAAAAAGGAAAAAATGGAGTAATAACATATACAAAAGCAGTAGCAGTAGAAAATAAATATGATGACATCAAAAATGTATATGGAAATGGAAAATATTATATAGTTAAAAGTGGTAACAATTGGGAAATAGTAGATACAGATGGAAAAGAATATTTAAAAGGAAAATATGATGACATAGTATTTGTAGATAGCCAAAATGCAATTGTTAAAAATGATAAAAAATATGGTGTTGTATCTATAGAAGATGGAAAAAACATCATAGATATTAATTATGATAATATAACTTATGGTTCAGGCGAAAACTACATAGTTTGTAAAGATTCAAAATATGGCATTATGGATGTTAATGGAAATAAATTAATAGATTTTAAATATTCAAATATTGTATATAGAGAATCAAGCAATATATATGAAGCTACAAATAGTGATTATACATCAGATTTATTAGATTCAAGCTTAAATGTAAAACTTACAAATGTTATAATTTCAGAATATAATGAAGAAGATGGTTACATTAAAGTAAGAGAAAATGATGATTATAAATATTATAATTTTAAATTTGAGCAAAAAGAAAATAAAGATATGTTAGCTACAAATACAATCTTCTTAAGCAAAAATGAAGAAGGAAAGTACGGATTTGTAGATAGAAACGGAAATGTAGTTGTAAACTATATTTATGATGATGCAAGAGAACAAAATGATTATGGATATGCAAGTGTAAAAAAAGATGGATTGTGGGGCTCAATAGATTCTAAAGGACAAGTAGCTCTTGAACCATCACTTAGTTTAGAAAATAATATTTTAATAGAATTTATTGGAAAATGGCATTTAGGGGAAGACTTAAATTTATATTATTTTACAGATAAATAACAAAAGAAAAAAGGCTAAAAAAGAAATAAATCTTTTTTAGCTGAATTATTAATCAGAAAGGAAAAGATTAAAAATGGAACTTATGACAAAATATCAATACACATATTTTATATATCCTTATGTAATAGAAGAAAAAAAATTTAAAAGATATTTGCAAAATTTATTAAGTAATAAGAAATGTAAAATAAGATTTTTTGATAAACAAAAAGATATTCATCTATTTACATATTTTTTACCTAAGATTAGAGAATATATGTTTTGGTCATTTGGATTAAATAAAAGTGCTATAAGAGATTTTGAAAAAATAGATACAACAGTTAAATCCACTCTACTTTCAGAACATGCTTGCAACATGTTTAGCTACGATTTACCAGAAAATTTACAAGGAAAAGTTGAAGCAGATAACGGAATATTTTTCGAAATTTCAGAAATAAAAATCATTTGCTTTAAAACAGGAGTATCATTTTTAATATTTAAAACTAATTTAGAAAATAGTGATAAATTTTCAGATGTACTAAATTTTAATTACAAATTTAGAGAAATAAATTCAGCATCTTATGGGCTAAAAGAATATGAAAATATAAAAATACAATCAAATGCTTTTAAAGATATAAAAGATATATCAAAAATAATAAATGAAATAATAGGAAATGAGAGTATTTCAAAGAAAGTAAATTTAGGAAATGAAAAATTTTATACATATTCATATGCTTGCATAGATCAGAAGGATTGGAACGAGAATTCAGATGAGGAAGACTTAAACAATTTATTTGAAAAATATCGCTCAGTATCTCCAGCAAATTCACAAATAGCAAATGATAGGTACACATTAAAAGATGATGGAGAAGAAGCAAAATTAGTATATAAAAACCAGTATATAAAATATGGTTTTACTGTTTCAAATACAGTATTATTTACATCAAATATAAACACAACAAATTTTACAATTGTTCCTCAAAAATACGAAAGCGAGTATATGTATACATACATATTAACATTATACAAAAAGATATTATTAAATGTATTAAACTATAAATTTGAAGAAAATTTTAAAGAAGCTGAAAATGGATTTTTAGAATTTACAAAAAAATTATGGATACAAGATATAACAAACGAAGAATTTGGAAGAAAATTAGAAAAAAGTTGGATAGCAAATTTAGATTTAGAAAAAACATTTGTAAAATTAAAAAATGAATATGATATATCATATAAAAAGCATAATGTAGAAGAATTAAATAAGAATAATAGAATAACAAGAGTAATTGTTATTGCAATACTTATTATAAATATTATTACTATAATATATGCTAGCCTCTAAAAAATGCATTTGGAGACGGAGTAAAATGCATTTTTTAGAATGAATTTTATAAAAGAAAAATACGTTTTTGCTCCGTCCCCAAAAAACAGATTTTATTTTAGAGGAGAAACTAGATGAGAGTTAAGACAGGCATAGATATAATTGAAGTAGACAGAATAAAAAAAGCCATAGAGGAATTAGGGGATAGCTTTTTAAATAGAATATTTACAGAAAAAGAGATACTTTATTGTAATAAATCTGAAATTATGAAATATCAACATTTTGCTGCAAGATTTGCAGTAAAGGAAGCTGTATTTAAGGCAATTTCTGAATATATTTCTGGAAGAGAAGATACATTATGGAAGGATATTGAAGTTATTAATCTAGATAGTGGAAAACCATGTATAAATGTGGAAAAACTAATAAAAAATTTTAATAAAACTGCAAATAATATAAGTATTAAAGATATTGATATTAGTATTTCACATATAAAAGAATTTGCCGTTGCAAGTGCAATTGTAGTTATAGATGTATAAGAAAAGAATAGAATTACTAAAATGGCAAACAATGTATATTTAAATTTTTAAATATACATTGTTTGTTAATAAATTAAGTATTGTAATTAGAACGAGAGATAATGTAAAAAGTTCTATGAAAAAAATAGAAGAAGCACATTGAAAATCAAATACAGGTAAAAATCCGATAATCG
>CALXVN010000007.1 GCA_944392085.1 uncultured Clostridia bacterium
CAACAAGGTTAAGTTTCCTTGGGCTGTGCATATTTGCGAAGCAAAATGCACATGTGGCGAAGCCACTTTTCTTATAACTAAGTAATAAATTCAGTTACAGCTTCAGTATGAAAAATAAATATATACCACTACATCTGGTCGCATCTTATTCGGCAATGTACATTTTCTTTCTCCATGTATTCGAAAGAAAAGCACATTGCCTTCGTACGACTAGTTATAAGTATTAATAAGTACAGAATTGTTATCATACTAAACAATAACAATTTGTGGCAATAAAACAAAAGGAAGCACAAAGTAAAACTGTGCCCCCCTATATTTTTTTACAATTTATCAAATGAATTTCTATTTTAATTACTTCCTTGATTCAACAATAAGCTTTATACCTGTTCTATCTTCTCCTTCCACTTCTACTTCTGCAAATGCAGGTATACAAACTAAATCAACACCTGCTGGTGCTACAAATCCTCTTGCTATTGCTACAGCTTTAACAGCTTGATTAAGTGCTCCTGCTCCTATTGCTTGCATTTCTGCTTTGTTAGATTCCTTTACTAAACCTGCAATAGCTCCTGCTACTGAATTTGGGTTTGATTTTGATGAGATTTTTAAAATTTCCATTTTTGCCTCCTATATTTTTTTATTTGTTCTAATCAACAGCTATATTTATATTACATTTTTTGGAAATTGTCTAGTACTTTTTGGAAAATATAGGAAAAACTCATCGTGTGCTTTCGACATATTTCGACAACTATCTATAATTTACTCTATAGATACTTTTTGTTTTACAATTATCATCATTTAATTCAAACACACACCCATTTAAAATAGCTTCTCCATCTGCTAATTTATATCTTTCTGGAAGTGATGTAACAAATCTTTTTATAGATGCTTTAGCATCCATACCTATTACTGAATTTTTAGGTCCTGTCATTCCTAAATCTGTTATATATCCAGTTCCCTTTTCAGTTATCTCTTCATCTGCTGTTTGCACATGTGTATGTGTTCCAAAAATAATGTTTATTTTACCATCTAAAAAATGCTTCATCGCTATTTTTTCTGCTGTTGCTTCTGCATGAAAATCAATAACAATTATATCTACTTTTTCGCGTAATTTATTTACTAAATCCTCTGCAACTGTAAAAGGATTCTCTGATAGTATTCCCATATCAGTTCTTCCTATTAGATTTATAACTGCTATTTTTTTACCATTACATTCTTGTATACAATATCCTTTTCCTGGCACTCCTTTAGAATAATTTGCTGGTCTTATTAATTTAGGATTAGTTATAAAAGCAAATATATCTTTTTTGCCCCAAGTATGATTTCCCATTGTGATAACATCTATCTTCATTTTTAATAAGGTATTAAAATCTTTTATAGTAAGTCCCATTCCTCCTGATGTATTTTCAGCATTTACTATGCAAAAATCTATTTTTTCATTTTCTATTATTTTAGGCAATTCTTCATTTAATTTATTTAAGCCACTTTCGCCTACTATATCTCCTATTGCAAATATTTTCATAATTTTATCCTTTCTGTAATAATACATAATTTCATAAGATTATTTTTTTCCTCATTCTTATTTAATATATTGACGTGTCTATGTTTTCTTTTCAATAACTGGTAATATTATATCATGTTTTTTATATTTTTGTAAAATAAAATTTTAAATTTGACATATAATAAAAAATAAGCTATAATATTTATAGCAATTGCAAAAAGTATTTCGAACATTGCAAAAAAAGACTAGGTGAGTAAGACCTAGTCTTTTAATTAGTCCTTCATATTTTTTACAATATTTAGTTTTATATGAATTATTTTATAATTTATTGAATATATTTAAATATCAGTTACTAGTTTTATAGACATTAATAATTTACTTTAATAAGCTTATTGACGAATTTTGTCTGATATGGTATTATTTGGATATAAAATTATTAAAAGGGAGGTTTTATTTATGTATTCATCAAGTTATTATTCAAATTCTAATAGTCTACTAAATTCTTCTGCTGTTTCTAATGCAGTAGGAGCTTCAGTATGGATTATTATCTCATTAATTCTAGCTATTGTAGGAGGTATTCTTGTTTACTTCTTATTCTTAAGCAAAAAAAACGAAGGAAAGTTTACTGGTTTTGTAGGTTGGCTTTATGATTTTCTATCATTTAAGAAAATGTTTATGGAAGCATTGTTAAAAATATTATACTTAATAATTGCAATATTTATAACACTTTCATCTTTTGCTTCTATAGGAACAAATTTTATTGCTTTCTTACTAACATTAATAGTTGGAAATATTGTTGCAAGATTAGCTTATGAATTTGCATTATTACTTCTTGTTATTTGTAGAAATACTACTGAAATAAATAAAAAATTATCTAGAAATGATGATAATAAGCAAGAATAGTCTTATATATAAGGAGCAGTTTGAAGTCAAACTGCTCCTTTATTTAGGTTTGCCAAATTCACTAAGAAATTCTTGAAACAATAAAATATCTTCTATCAATTATACTTATTGCCGTTCCTACCAAAAATCTTTCTGCTCTGATATTGTTGCTTTCTCCACGTATACTTATAATTGGCAGTATACTTTTCCGATAAAAAGTCCATTTAGCAGGAATCATCATATTGGCACAACCCACCTAATAAATTAAATATAACTATATCTATTATACTATAGATTTACATAAAAATCAAGCGATTTTTTGTCGCGAAAAGGCCTGTCCCTATCGCGACAATTTTTCCCATGGCAATTCATCTTTTCCAAAATGTCCATAATTAGTTGTCTTGGTAAAAATTGGTTCTTTTAAGCCTAAATAATCTATAATTGCTTTTGGTCTTAAATCAAATTTATTTTTTATAATTTCTACCAATTCTTCATTTGTTTTTTTGCCTGTTCCAAAGGTGTCCACATAAATTGATAAAGGTTCTTCCATTCCTATTGCATAAGATACTTGTATCTCACACTTATCAGCATATCCATTTGCTACAATATTTTTTGCTATATGACGAAGCATATATGCAGCTGATCTATCTACTTTGCTTGCATCTTTTCCTGAAAAAGCTCCTCCACCATGCCTAGCATATCCTCCATAAGTATCTACTATTATTTTTCTTCCTGTGAGCCCTGTATCTCCTAAAGGTCCACCTATTACAAATCTACCTGTTGGATTTATATATATTTTTGTATTTTCGTCCATCATATCATTTGGTACAACTTCATTTATTACATTTTTTATAATATCCTTCTTTAAATCTTCTTGCTCTACATCTGAATTATGCTGAGCAGAAATTAATATCGTTTCTATTCTTTTTGGCTTATCATCTTCATATTCTACTGTTACTTGTGTCTTGCCATCTGGTCTTAAATATGGAATAATCTTCTTCTTCCTTACTTCTGTTAATCTTTTAGAAAGTTTATGAGCCATATCTATAGCATATGGCATATAACTTTTTGTTTCATTTGAAGCATAGCCAAACATAATCCCTTGATCTCCTGCTCCACCAATATCAACACCTAATGCAATATCTGGACTTTGTTTTGTAATATTAACATCTATTTTGCATGTTCTATAATCCATATCTAAATTTTTATTATCATATCCAATTTCTTTTATTGTATTTCTTACTAAATCTTCTACATTTAGCTTAGCCTTTGATGTAATTTGTCCTGCAATAGTAATAGTATTACCTGATGCAAATGTTTCTACTGCTACTCTTGAATCTCTATCTTGTTTTAAACATTCATCTAATATTGTATCTGAAATTAAGTCAGCAAGCTTATCTGGATGCCCTTCTGTTACACTTTCTGATGTAAAATAATATTTCTTCACTTTAATCGTACCTCTTTTCTAAATTTTCTTTATCTTTTTTAACTATCTTCTAAAAATTTGTAAATCCTAAAATTTCTAATTTTTCATTAATTTTATTTGCAAATAATTCATTCCATTTTGTAATAAATGGTACAAATTCTTCTTTTGAATAATTATTTGCAATTACGGTGTTTGCATCTGTCAATTCTTCTATTTCTTCTATTTCATTAGTTTTTGTTGTACTAGTGTCATATGAAATTTGTATTATTTTACTTTTCTCTTCATCTGACATATTTATTGTAGCTAGCATAGAATTTACAAATGAATTATTTTGAATATTACTTAAATTTACTTGCACAATAATATTTTGTTCTTCATTTATATCTGGAATAAGTCTAAAAGTAATCATATTATTATTTGTAATTTCCTTTTCTATTTCTATTCTTGTTACTGTATATTCTTCTTTGATATTTTCTTCATATTTATTCAAATCTATAATTGCATTATTTTCATTACTGTTAATTACATTGTTGTTTTTAAACTCTATTATAATACTTTTCTTTCCAGTAGCATTATCATAAATTAAAGTGAATAAATCAGAAATTTCTATTTTGGTTTCAATGGTTTGTCCATCTTTTTCGTAAACATATATATATATATCGTTTTGCATATCAGTTTGTTCTACTTTTTCTATAATGCTTGTTATCTTTGTTTTTAATTTTTCGGTATCTGTATAATCTTCACCTAACTGTAAATCCAAAAATTTATTAGACAGCATTAACAAGGTATCATTATCTAATTTTAAAGCATTTAATATATCTAAAAATATTTGTTTTATATTATCACTAGTTATATTTACTTTATATTCATTAGTTACATATATGGTATCATCTATGCTAATTTGTTGTTTTGATAAAGTATATTGATTTTCAGGAATATTTTTTAATATGATTGGTAAATATGTATCTTTCAAGTGTTCTTTTTGGTTTTCATCTAAACTTAATACACTTAAAATTGTACTAAAGTTTCCTATTTCTAAAATATCTAAATTTGTATCTATATCATATTTTGCCATTAGTTCATTTATATTCGAATTTCTAAATCCAATATAAATAGGAGTTACTTCATCACATTTTATAGCATAAATATCATCACTATTTATATATGAAACATTAAATATATCTAGCTCTCCATTCATTAAAGATATATTTGATAGTGTTCTATTAGTATTTGCACTATGTCTTGTAGCCGTTTTTAAATCTAATTTTTTTACGCTATTTTCTCCTTGAGTTATAGTTAATGATAAGTTTCCATCTGATATATATGAATTATTTTGCTTAAATTCTTGTTGCATAACTAATTTATCATCTAGCAGTACTTGATATATATCACTTGCCTTTGCAAAATACTTCCAAAATAAAGCTTCATTAGATTTAAACATATCTGTAGTAAAATACAATATTCCTATAATACCAACTACAATGAAAATAACTACTATTGCAAAAATAATTAATAGTTTCTTTTTGTTCATATTTTGCTTCATTCCTTTCCAATAGTATTAATTAATCTTAATTTCAAATTAAGTTTTCTAACCTACTTTGCAATAATATTTTTATTTATTTTTTCTTTGTTTTACTACTTCATACATTACTATTCCGGCAGATACCGATGCATTTAATGATGTAATCTTTCCCTTCATTGGAATTTTTACTAAAAAGTCACAATTTTCTTTTACTAATCTGCTCATACCAAATCCTTCACTACCTATTACTATTGCAATTCCACATGTAAAGTCTTCTTCGTAATAATACTTATCCGTGTTCATATCAGTTCCGCAAACCCAAACATCATTTTCTTTTAAATAATTTATGGTATCTGTTATATTGTTAACTCTAGCTATTTTCATATATTCTACAGCTCCTGCAGATACTTTACTAACTGTACTATTTACTGTAGCTGCCCTTCTTTTAGGTATTATTATCCCATGCACCCCTGCAGTTTCAGCTGTTCTTATTATAGAACCTAAATTGTGTGGGTCCTCTATTCCATCTAAAATTAAAATAAATGGTTTCTCATTTTTACTTTTAGCTACCTCTAATATATCATCTACTTCACAATAATTATATGGAGGAACAATAGCAATAACTCCTTGATTATTTTCTGTTTGCGCCATTTGATTTAATTTTGACCTGCTTACTTCATTTATAATTACTTTCTTTTCTTTAGCCAGTGCTATAATCTTATTTATTGATCCGTGTTTTTCTCCATCAGATATAAATATTTTATTTATATCTCTGTCTGATTCTAAAAGTTCTAATACTGCATTTCTGCCTTCAACTTGGTCATCAAATTTATTATTTTGTTCATTTTTATTATTCATAACTGGATTACCTTTCATTATCTATTTTTTGTATATATACCTTTAATTTTTTTACCATATCTCTTTCATCTTCATATTCTATAATATCTGTCTTTACAAATTTCAAACTTTTTGAAAGATTATACTCATTATTATAAATACATAAAATCTTTTTTCCAATTTGTTCTGCTCTTCCTATTTCAATTCCTAGTCCTAAAGATGGCACAGAAACTTCTGCAATAAACAAATCTGCCTCTTCTATTATTTTTTTTGTATTAAAAGACTTTTCATTGATATGAGGAAATATAATTTCATGTTCTTTGCTTAGCTCTGAATCTAATATTGGCTTGTACAATTTTCTTTCATAATCCCAATGTCTTGAATGACCTATATAAATCTTCATAATAACACTCCATTTTTATCTAAATTTTAACAATGCAGGACCCACTTTATATTTTATTCAATTATTTTTGTAAATCCAAAACGAAAAAGAATTGATTTTTGGCTAGGCGCACAAGTTAAAAATTTATGAGTCGTACTTTGTGTACGTCTATTAAATTTTTAACAAAGTGTGTGCTTTCATTAAAATCTAAGTTGGAAAAAGAAACAAGTATTGCTAGGAAAGTGAACTAAAAAGTTTGAAATTGTACTTTGTGTACATTGAAAACTTTTTAGTGAAACTTGACAACGCAAGACTCCGTTTATTTTTTCAACAACTTTTTATTCTTCGTCAAGCTTAAGAACACTCAAAAAAGCCTCCTGCGGTATTTCCACATTTCCTATCTGCCTCATTTTCTTCTTACCACGTTTTTGTTTCTCTAACAATTTTTTCTTTCTTGTTATATCTCCACCATAGCATTTTGCAAGCACATCTTTTCTCATTGCTGAAATTGTTTCTCTTGCTATTACTTTTCCTCCAATTACAGCTTGAAGCGGAATTATAAATAATTGTCTTGGAATAACTGTTTTTAGTTTTTCTACCATCTTTCTTCCACGTTCATAACTATTATCTTTATGAACTATGAATGATAAAGCATCTACTGGCTCTCCATTTACATGAATATCTAGTTTTACTAAATCAGACCTTCTATATTCTTTAAATTCATAATCAAATGATGCATAACCTTTTGTCCTTGATTTTAATTGATCAAAGAAATCATATATAATCTCATTTAATGGAAGTTCATATATTAGTGTTACTCTATTCTCATCTAAATATTTCATGTCTACATATATTCCGCGTCTATTTTGGCAAATTTCCATTATATTTCCTACAAACTCTTTTGGAGTTAATATCTCTGCTGTAACAAAAGGTTCTTCCATATATGACACCTCAGAAGTCGGAGGTAAATCTGCTGGATTATATAATTCAATTACTTCTCTATCTGTTTTGTGTACTTTATATATAACTGATGGAGAGGTTGTAATTAAACTTAAATCAAATTCTCTATCTAGTCTTTCTTCAATAATTTCCAAATGCAATAAGCCTAAAAATCCACATCTAAACCCAAAGCCCAATGCTCCTGATGATTCTGGTTCATATTCTAATGCTGCATCATTTAATTTTAATTTTTCTAAAGCTACTTTTAAATTTTCGTAGTCACTTCCATCAACAGGATAAATTCCACAATATACCATTGGATTTACTTTTTTGTATCCTGGCAATGCTTCTTCTGCTGGCTTGTCCTTTAATGTTATTGTATCTCCAACTCTAATATCTGATAAACTCTTTATACTTGCACAAATATATCCAACTTCTCCTGCTTCTAATTTATCACTTGGTGCATACGAACCTGGTTCAAAGTATCCCACTTCTGTAACTGTAAAAGATTTCTTATTAGACATGAGCATTATTTCATCTCCAACTTTCACAGTTCCATCTTTTACTCTTACATATGCTATAGCTCCTTTATAGTCATTATATATCGAATCAAATATTAAACATTTTAGAGGTGCTTTTTCATCTCCTGTAGGTGCTGGTAAGTCAGTAACAATTCTCTCTAATACTTCATCTACATTAAGTCCTGTTTTTGCAGATATACATGGTGCATCTTGTGCAGGTATCCCTATTATATCTTCAATTTCTGCTTTTACTTCATCAGGTCTTGCATTTGGCAAATCTACTTTATTTATAACTGGTAATATTTCTAAGTTATTATCTATAGCTAAATATACATTTGCAAGAGTTTGCGCTTCAACACCTTGTGTACTATCTACAACTAGAATTGCACCATCACAAGCAGCTAAGCTTCTTGAAACCTCATAATTAAAATCAACATGACCTGGCGTATCTATTAAATTTAGTTCATATTCTTGTCCATCTTTTGCCTTATATATCATTTTTACTGCTTGAGATTTAATTGTAATTCCTCTTTCTCTTTCTATATCCATATTATCTAATACTTGGCTTTCCATTTCACGACTAGAAAGTACACCTGTCATTTCAATTAATCTATCTGCCAAAGTTGACTTTCCATGGTCAATATGTGCAATTATACTAAAATTTCTAATAAATTTCTTTTTGTCTTGCATATTTTTCTCCTTTAATTTACTGTAACAATTATATTGATTTTAGTAGTTTTTGTCAACTAAATTTGACATAATATTTCTAGAATAGTATAATAAGCATATTAATATAGATTATTTAATTTAAAAGTAGGTGTTAATAATGTTGAAAATCGAAGAAGACTTTAACAAATTTTATAATAAATTTTTAGATGCGAACCAAACTTATTTTAATGAAATTGAAGAACAGAGAAAAAAAGCTATTAATGAAAGAAAAAATAATAAAATGCTTATATTTATTGTAGTCTTTATAGCTTTATCTCTAGGAGTACTTTCGATTATTTTTGGACGTAATTATTTAGGTGAAGAAACTTCTGAAACTATTTTTATGTGGTGTTTTTTTGTAGCTATTTCTTTCCCAGTATATATTGCTTTAACAAAAAGAAAAGAATTAATTAATTATGACACACTTTATAAAAATAATGTAATAGAAAGATTAATTAAATCTTTTTTGCCTTCGTTAGAATATTTACCTGATGAATCTATAAAGCAAGAAGATTTTAAGCAAATAGATTTTGACTATTATAACAATTTTTGTTCTTCAAATCTTATAAAAGGTACATATAATTACGATGAAATAGAAATTTCCCAAATTGTTACAGAATACTTATATAAATCAAGTAGAAATCATAGAAATATTGTACACAAAGAAATTTTTAATGGTTTATTTGGTAAGATTAAGCTTTCAAGAAATTGTAATAATGAATTGTATTTAATTCAAAAAGAACAAATAACAAAAAAATTATATGATACATTTAGCTTACCTATTAATCAAGTAATTAAAAGTAATAATGAAAAAAATTTCTTAAAGAATAATTTTAATCAAATACATATTGATGAATTAGATTCTATTTTTGATATCTATTCCTCTAATTCACATTGTTCTCAAAACTTATTAGATTCAAAAATAGTACAAGTTTTAATTAAAATATACAATATTGAAAAATTTGAACTGGCAATTAAGGGAAACTATATTTATTTAAAGTTTTGGATGGATGGATTATTTACAAATCCTCCATTAGGAAAAGAAATATATGATAAGGAATATATTTACAAAAATTATAAAATTTTATATCTCGTATTTTACTTAATATCTGCTTTTAAAGAAAAGCTATAATTTAGAAAGATTTTTTTACTTTTTCAATTATATAAAACTGTTTTTAAACAATTGAAATTAACATATATTATGTGATAAAATATATAACGAATTACAAGAAAAATAGAAAGGATTGATTTATATGTCAAAAATTTATGAAGAATTAATGGAAAGAGGCTATATTGAACAAATTACTCATGAAGAAATAAAAGATGTTTTAGATAATAGCTCTATTCCATTTTATATAGGCTTTGATCCAACAGCAGATAGTTTACATGTTGGACACTTTGTGTCAATGATGGTAGCTTCTCAAATGCAAAAAGCAGGTCACAAACCAATTATTTTAATTGGTGGTGGTACTGCAACTATAGGAGACCCTTCTGGTAAAACCGATATGAGAAGAATGATGTCTAGAGAAGAAATAAATCATAATGTAGAATGTTTTAAAAAGCAACTTTCTAAATTTATTAGTTTTGAAGGAGATAATGGAGCTATTATAGTAAATAATGCAGACTGGTTATTAAGCTTAAATTTCGTTGAATTTATGAGAGATATTGGTTCATTATTTTCTGTAAATAAAATGCTTGCAGCAGAGTGCTATAAACAAAGAATGGAAAGAGGATTAACTTTCTTTGAACTAGGATATATGCTTATGCAATCATATGATTTCCTTCATTTATATAATACTTATGGTTGTAAACTTCAAATGGGTGGTAATGACCAATGGTCTAACATTTTAGGAGGAGTTGATTTAATAAGAAGAATTGGACATTCTGACTCATTTGGATTAACCTTTAAACTTCTTACTACTAAAGAAGGAAAAAAGATGGGAAAAACAGAAAAAGGTGCTTTATGGCTTGACGCAACAAAGACATCTCCATATGAATTTTATCAATACTGGAGAAATATTGATGACGCAGATGTAAAAACTGTTTTATCTCTTCTTACATTCTTACCTATGGATGAAGTAAATAGATTGTCTAGCTTGAAAGATGAACAAATAAATGAAGCTAAAAAGGTAGCTGCATTTGAAATAACGAAATTAATTCATGGTGAAGAAGAAGCTTTAAAAGCAGAAGAAGCTGCAAAAGCACTATTTGAAGGACAAGGTTCTTTGGAAAACATGCCTACCTCTAAGGTAGATAATAATATTTCTATATTAGATGCAATTATAACTGCTGGAATGGCTCCTTCTAAAGGACAAGCAAGAACTTTGATTAATCAAGGTGGTATTACTTTAAATGATGAAAAAATTACAGATGTAAACTATGTTTTATCTGATAAAGATTTTAAAGATAGTTTCGCAATTTTAAGAAAAGGTAAAAAGGTTTATCACAAACTAGAAAAATAGTGGCATAATATGGAAATAGAAAAATATATCATTTTCTCCTATACAATAAAAAATTGGGGTACATCCCCAATTTTTCTTATATACATATTATTTATTTTATATGTTATTCAATTAATTTATCCATATGGTAAAATTTATCTTTCTTCCACTATGTCTTTCTTATTTTCTTTTTCTAAATCTCTTGCTTTTAACATATACATGCTAATACTTTTTTATTTTTTAATTATTATCTTTAATCTTATTCCATTCTTTTAAACTAATTATCTTTAAATTAACATCTTCTGGTATATGATAAAATAATTTGATTCTATCTTCCCATATATCATTTTCTTTAAAAGGTGTAGCTGTCCATAAATATTGTTCATATGGCAAATGCGTAAGTAAAATTTCTTTACTACCTTTTGCAGTTTCTTCTAATAAATACTCTTTTCTCTCACTATCTATGTGATGTATATATAGAAATATACTGCTAAAGTAAACAGCTATAAACATACATGCAGTTATCATAATAATATTTAACAATTTTTGTTTTTCACTTTTATCTATTAAATAGTCATATATTTCCAAAGCAATAAGTAAAAAGAAAACATACATTGGAAGGAAACATCTTCCGCCAATAGGTTGTACTATAAACATTTGAGCAGATAAAATTGATATACTAAGCCAAGAAAATAGAATTCTAACTTTTTTATTTTTATCCGTAATACACAAATAGGTTAGTATTAGTATACAAATAAAATAAATAACAGATATAGCAAATTCAAAATATTGTGTTAAATCCTCTTTAAGTAAAATGAGCCACGATGGATTGATATTTCTTACAACTATATATGCCGTAACTCCTATTAAGAACATAGAAATTCCATATAGAATAATTTTTAAACTGTTCTTTACTGTATTTTCCTTAAAATATTTATATATTATACCTATTAATAATATTGTTAAAACAATAATTAATAATACATTATTGGTTATTAACTCTTGGTAAACTGTTACAAAATTTTCTGAAATTTTTTGGAATATTGAGCTTATTCCATCAACAGGCATACTTCTATATCCATCTTGGTCATTCGCTATCATTCCATATGCTCCATTAGTGAACATTAATATTGCACCTATAACAGCACCAATTAGATGTACTAGTACAATTTTGTTAATTTTTTTATTTTTAATTCTTTCATATACTAATATAATTAAGTCAATTACTACTAAATATATTGTAACATGTTCTGCAAAAAGGCTATTGACAACTGCTAGTAAAAAAACACTTATTAATTTAATAACATTCCATACTTTTCTTTCGCTATGTTTTAATGTTAATATATAAAAATATATTAATATTAAAAAGGTGGAAATTGCATAATTTGTGAATCCTGCAGTCCATACTATTCCTTGTCTAAAAATTGTTCTAGACATTGCAAAAAACAAAATAATAAATAAGACAAACAAACTAATTTTTTCTTTATTTACAATTCTGTAGGATAAATAAGCCATTCCCCAAATTGCTACAGTCATTACTATTGTTTTTATAATGTTTGATCTAGTTAACAACATTACAATGATATTTCCAGCATATCTACCATTATAGTCTTCAAAAAAGCTTTGTAATCTATCTTCTCCTATTGAACTTCCCCATGCCCAATCGTCTCCAGTATATGGAAACAAATAACATAAGAATATTAAAAATATCAATGTAATTCCGATTATTATAATATTCCTTTTATTTATTTTCATCCTTTCCTCCTATTAATGCTTCATATATATTTTCTCTACAATCCTTAGTTTTATAGAAAAAGTTTTCCATTTTATTTTTATATTTATCTTCTGGAATAAATTTATTTTTTATATAAAATTCTATTTTATTAATAAAATCATCTGCAGAATAAACGACATCTCCAAAAGCATCTTCTAACTGTAAATCTAATTTTCTATAAGTGTGCAATCCCGCCTTAAATTCTTTTAAATCTGGTATAAAGTAAACAATTGGAACATTATACTTTATAAAATCAAATTGAAAAGAGGAAAAGTCTGTTATTAGCATATCATATATGTTAGGAGAAACTTCTGAATCACTTAAAACAATATTTTTGCTTGTATATTCACTAAACATTTCTCGGTAGCAATCAAAGTTAGGATGCAATTTAAATTCTAATGTAATATTGTTTTCTTCTAAAATTTTCTTTAGTCTAGTAGAAGTTAATATACTTACATTACTTTGATAAAAGCTAGATTTTTTCATTTCTTCATAATTTGGTTGTCTTCTTCTATTTACTAATTCTCCAACTAGATATTTTCTCCATGATGGTGCATAGATAATTCTTTTTTCTTGCATTTTTTTGTTTGGTATTTCTCCATTAATATCAAATCTTGGCATTCCAGTTTTTATTAAATCTTTATCATCATATTTATAATTTTCGATTAAATTTTTCCTTTCAAATTCTGAAGAGATAACAATTTTATCAATTTCTGTAAATTCTTTTCCATACATTCTTAATAAATTAGCATATAATACTCCATGTTGTAAATAAATTAATTCATAATTTAAAATATCTCTATACCATTTTATACTTTTTTTAAATGGACAATATAGACTAAGTATAGAATCAGATGTTATTATTTTTTTTGATTTTAAGAAATATATTTTATGTTTTAAAGTACCAAATTTAATTAAACTTTTCTGTTCTTTTTTTGAGAACTTAGTTTTTAAAATTTTTTTATTTCCATCGTAAACGTAAAACCTCTTTATTCCATCTTTCTTTTTTATATCATGTAAAAATTGATAATATCCGTTATCATATAAATTAGGTGCATCATAATATAGCCAAATATCATGATTTATTTTTACCATAGATTCTGCCATTCTATAGATATTAATTCTAGGATTAATCTTTTCATAACGAATTTTATTTTGTTTATTTATATTCTTTATATCAGCCTTAGTAGCTTTTTTTATTATAAAATTGTTTTTATCTGTTCTATATTTAATAAAATATTTTTTATTTTCTGTAAGTATTGTAAACCTTTTAAATCCCTCATGAAATACTACCCTTTCTGAGAAATGGTATTCTGCATTTAATTTTGTGTTACCATTGTTTACTAAAGCATAAAATTCAAATTCCTGAACTTCTTCTAAATTAAATTGATGTTCAAATTTATAAAATTTATTTGTTTTTATATCAGATTGATAATAAGATTGTCCAGACTCTTCTAATTGAAGTTCTTTCTCTATTATCTCATCACTCATATTTTTATATTTAAAAAATATTTGTGGTTTTATTATTTCACAAAGTGGTGATTTTACACATCCTAATATTGTAATATTCTTTGAATTATTTATTTTAAATCTCATAAAAGCTATTTCTATTGTTTCTTTGCTATACAATACCTCGTCATTACTCATTATTGTAAAAATATGATTTCCATAACAAGCTTTTAAATCTAATCCCTTTAACTTGAAAATAAAAAATTTATGGTATATTGGCATATTAGGCATATTTAAAATAGTTCCATTTTCAACATAATTTAAAATATTTTTAATTCTACTTATTGCAATTTCGAATTCTTCCTCATCATAATGATATGGAAAAATTTCATCTGTTTTTATTCTCCACCTAAAATTATTTAGTATAATAGCTTGAATATATTTAGGGATTTTGTTATTTTCATCTTTGAAGTCATGTATTAAATTTTCATTATATTGAGTCAAACTTTCAAAAGTATAATATGGATTTGATTTATTTTTAGTAATAGAGCCAACATTTTTTCTGTAAATATATGTTGCTTCTTGGCAAAAACCTATTTTCTTTTTTCTCATTAATACATGTGTGTTAAAGGCTTCATCTTCTGAGTAATCCATTTTTTTATCAAAATATATATTTTCCACTTTTAAATTTTTTATCATAACATTAATAGTAGATTGTCCCAAATATGGATTTTCTGTTAAATCATAGACTCCTGTACCATCTTTATAAAATTTATATCTATAATGTCTTTTTGGTTTAGCTTTTTCGTTTTCATAAATTTTCATAGGATATGTAACTAAATCTATTTCATCATAATGTTCATTAAAAAAGTCTACTAGGAGTTTTAAAGATTTACTTTCTAACTTATCATCTGAATCCAAAAACAATATATATTTTCCATCTGAGTGTTTAATTCCCGTATTTCTTGCTTCTGATACACCTGCATTTTTTTGTTGAATGAAAATAATATTATTATGCTGTTTTTTCAAATCTTCACATATTTTTTTACTATTATCTGTTGAACCATCATCTATTAAAATAATTTGTATTTTAGAGATATCATAATTTTGAGTTAAAATGGAATTAACACTTTCTTCTATATATTTTTCTCTATTGTATATTGGTATAATAACTGAAACATCATATTTCCACATAGGATTGTCCTTCTTTCTATTGGTATTTCTAATTATTCATATTTTTTAAAATTAACTTAGTAAGTTCTTTTGTTGCATTCTTTTCTGTATTTTCAATATATTTATTACAAAAGTGATTTATTTTATTTTTATCATAATAGTTTTGGTCTATTAATTGAATAATTCTTTTGAATTCCTTTTCTATTGGTCCAGGCATTTCTTCTCTATAATTAATATATATTCCTCTTTCTTTCATATATGTATCATAGTCGAAATCATAAAAATAAATTGGTTTTTTAGTTATTACTGCTTCAAAAACAATAGCTGAATAATCAGTTATTATGTAATCCGCAATATGCAATAATTCAAGACCTGTAAAAGAGCTCTCTCTTTCTATAGTTTTATTCTCCACAAATACAATTTCTTTTCCCAAATGTAATTTAGCAATAAAATTATATTTACTAGAATCAATTTGTTTTACCATTTCCTCTAATGGAAGTAATGTGTTTTTTCTTTGTGTTGGACAATAAAGTATGTTTTTCTTTTTATTATTAAGTTCTGGATATATTTTTAAAATACTTTTTATCGTAGATTTTTTTAATTCTTCCGATTGCAAGAAATCTACTCTAGGTAAATTCATTATTTTCATTTGTCTGTCTTCTGCATGAAAAGCTTCTTTAAAAAACTCTTTAGATAGATTGCTTGATGTCAAAATATATGTATATTTCTTATGCATTCTCATGATTTTTGCTATTTTACTATCTCTTCCACCTTCTAAGTTTATGCTAGAATATCCAAACTTTTTTAGTGAACCTAATGCATGCCATATTTGTATTGTTACTAATTGTTTTTTTTGCTTTAGAATGCATATTGGTATACAATATCCATCCAATATACATATTTTAGATGTAGCAATATGATACATCTGTTTAAAAATATAAAAAGAGTATTTTATCTTGTTTGTAATTCCATTATTTAATTCTTTACAGAGAACTGTGATTTTTATGTCTTTCTTTTCTTTTTTTAATTCATCAATAAGCAATTTAAAATCTATAGATACGTTATTTCCCTGTCTGCTTAAAAATGTTACTTTATTTTTTTGTACAGGAAAAATTTTAATAAAAAAATATATTATATTTAAAGCAATTATTCCACATTTAATAATTAAGTATTTCATAATTATCCTCTCTACAAATTATCTTTAAAAATCCAATCTATTACTTTTTCTGTAGAATGACCATCACAAGCACTCATAAATTTTTCGAAAAATTTATTTCTTGCATTTTCTTCCATGCTATCAGATTTTATAGCATCTATTAATTCATCACAATTTTTAGCAACTTTCCCATAAACATAATCTTCAAAAGGGAAGTATAATCCTCTTCCATTTTCGACATAATTCCTATAATCATAAGTAAAATATACAATTGGCTTATCCATAAAAGTATAATCAAATATAACTGATGAATAGTCTGTAATTAGGACATCTGCTATTAATAACAAATCATTAATGTCTCTTTCTTTTGATAAATCATAATAAAATTCTGGATATTTTTTGTATTCATCATATAATTTTATTTCTTCTTTTTCGATTCGATTATATAAAAATGGATGCCATTTAAATATAAATATGTAATTTTGTTTACTAAATATTGAATAAATTTTTTCTAAATCTAATTCTTCTATATCGTAATAAGCTTCTTCGAACTGTGTACCTCTATATGTAGGTGCAAATAGAATAACTTTTTTGTTTCTTAAAAATTGGAATTCATTATATAGTTCTTCTTTTTTATTCTTAATATATTCCTTATCAAAAAAGATATCTGTTCTTGGAATTCCTGTTGCTTTTACTTTATCTATACTTACATCAAAAGCTTCTGCATAGCAAGGTCTAATTTTCTCAGAGCTAGCAATAACATTTGTGTATTTTTTATATCCTTTATGAATTCGTTTTAAGTCAGAAGTTTCTCTACCGTGTCCAAATCTTTTAAATGCTCCAGCCGCATGCCATAATTGTATCAGTTTTTGTCCCTTTCTTACTTTCATATGAGAAGTAGATTGAACTAAATCTTCCAAAAAAATATATTTTGATGTTGATAAGTACAAAACCAAGTTAAACTTATCTTTTAGTTTTCTTTTTGTATTTCTAGTTTTCTTAAATAAAAGAATCTTTTCATATTTATCATCTGGCAAACTATCATATACAGCTTTAAAATTTCCACCCAGTTCACTTCTCACGTCTGATAAAAATAAAACTCTTTTTTCCTTTAGTGGTAATAATATTACTAATATCCTATTAAAAATTGCAATAAATAATTGTCCTATAATTCTTTTTAATTTTTTAATATATTTCATTATACAATTCTCCTACAAATTCCACTTTATTACTGTCTTGAAATCATTTGTAACATCATGTTCAAAAGCTTCTTGTATATCATTTATTTGATTTACTTGTATTGTTTCACTAATTATATTAAATAAATAATCTTGTATAGTTTCATCTTGTAAAAGTTCTACTGCTTTTTCAAAATCTTCATAACCACTTCTACTATCTCCAATTAATTTGAGTCCTTTTTCTAAAACCATTCTTGTATTTATAGCAATTGGTTCTTCAGAAACACCCATTAATGAAATAGTTCCTTGAGGATTTATACAATCAATTATCTGTTCAACTGCACTTTCAGATTTTTGACCTCCAACACATTCAAATGCATGGTCTACCTTAAAATCAGCATCCAATTGACTTATTAACTTTGTATCATCTACAAATGAAAAATAATTTAGTTTTTCCTGTCTGGTTCCTAGTACAATAATTTTAGAATTTGAGAAATATATTTTTAGCAAAAGAGCTGTAATATAACCAACATTTCCGCATCCCCATACACCGATAATATCTCTTTTTTCGTGGCAATTCTGTAAAAAGCTTTCAATTGCATTAATAGATACACTTGCAAGTTCTAATAATGAGCCAACTTCTTCTTTAATATTCCTTATAGGGATAATTCTATCTCTCCTAATTGCCACAACATTTTGTAAAAATCCATCTACTGAGCTAGATCTAAACTTTGAATCTCTTCTATAATTTTCTTTTATAATTTCATCTTCGCTCATTGGTGTATTTGGAATCATAACTACCTTTTCGCCTGTCTTAAACTTTCCTTTTGGATCATATAATACTTCCCCAACTGCTTCATGAATTAAAGTAAGAGGTAGCTTTTTATCTAAGATTTCTTTTTTTCTCAATCCTTGATAGTATCTTTGATCTGCAGCGCAAATTGATAAATAAGTTGGTCTTACCATTACATTTTCTTCTTTAATTTCTTCTTCTACAAAAAAAGTTTGAAATCTTTTTGGCGCAATTAATTTAATTATTTCATTTATCATAATTTATACTTTCCTACTCCTTGTTACTTAAAATATCTAACATTAAATTTGCAAGTTTTAAATCATACAAATTTGTAATCTTCATATTATAGCTTTCTCCCATAACCAATCCTACTTGCTTGTTTTTTAATACATATACTTTTGCAGCATCTGTTAAAATTTCTTTTTCTTTTTCTGATAATTGTTCATTTATATCTATAAATTCTTTAACTCTAAAACTTTGAGGTGTTTGTCCTTGATACATATTACCTCTTACAGGTATACTAGATATGGTTTCATGACCTGTTGATTCAACAATTGTATCCGATGCTGGAATAACTGTATCTGTTGCACCATATTTTTTACACATTTTTATATTATCTTCAATTATTCTTTGTGTGATAAAAGGTCTAACCGAATCATGTGTTATAACAAAATCATCATCTGTTATTTCAAAATTTTCTTTTATATATTTACATATATTCATTACTGTATCATTTCTACTTTTTCCACCTTGTATGATAATAATTTTATCGTTTTTGCAATATTTATCAATAATATCTTGTGTATAATTTATCCAACTATCTGGAACAGCAACAATTATGTAATCAATATCTTTTGAAACTAAAAATTGTTCAATTGTATGTATAATAATTGGCTTTGTCCCTAGAGTTAAAAATTGTTTTGGTAAATCTGTTCTTCCCATTCTGGTTCCTTTTCCCCCAGCAAGTATACCTGCAAAATTCATATTATTCCCCCTAAAAAATTATTTTTTTATTGTTTTACTATATTTTTCAATTGCCTCTTCTATTTCTCCATCATAAACTTTTTTCCCATTTTGCATAAGTATTCCTCTTTTACAAAATTCTCTAGCCATTGCAGTAGAGTGCGTTACAAATAATAAAGTTACATTATCCTTGTTTATTATTTCATTTACTTTTTTTATACACTTATTTTTAAATTCTTCATCTCCAACGCTTAAAGCTTCATCGACTATTAATATCTCTGGTCTAATATTCACATTAATGGAAAACCCTAATCTTGCTTTCATACCACTTGAATATGTTCTTACTGGCTGATCAATGTATTCTGCTAATTCTGCAAAATCAATTATGTTTTGCTCTAATTCTTTAATTTCATTATTTTTCAAACCAAGAATTTGCCCTTTCAAATAGATATTTTCTCTACCAGTAAACTCTGGATCAAATCCAGAGGTTAGCTCTAATAAAGCACTTACTCTACCATTTACTGTTATGCTTCCAATAGTAGGAAAACTTACGCCTGTAATCATTTTCAATATTGTTGATTTTCCTGCACCATTTTTTCCAAATAGTGCTACTGCTTCTCCTCTTTTAATTTCAAAAGAAACATCATCTACTGCTCTTTTTTCTTTATATTTGATTTTTTTAAAGAATGTATGCAGTAATCTTTTTTTATCATTTGAAAATAGTTTATATATTTTTGTAACGTGCTCAAATTTAACTACGATACTTTCCATATTATTTTCGTTCCTTAAACATAGTATTTAGATTTTTACTTAGGATATATCTATAAACCTTTTGCATATTATATTAATACATCTGGTATCTCTTTTCTTAATCTTCTATATGTCCAAACAGCCAAAATTATAAAAATTAATAATACAATTCCAAAACACATTAAGCTTTTTGGTTTCTCCCAAAACCATACTTGATTAATAAAACAGTTTCTATATCCTTCCACTAGAAAAGCAACTGGATTTACCATCAGTAATGATTTAAGCCATGGTATCTTAACTGTATTTATATTAAAAATAATTCCTGAAAGCCAAAATACCGCTGTTACAAATGCCTTAACTAAATTTGCAAAATCTTTGCTCATAGCTGCCAGCAAAGATGAAAATAATGCAAATATAGTAAAAAATATAAAGTTAAGAATCATATAAAAAGGCAATTGTAATATATATATACTAGGCATTTTCCCCATAAGTACAAAAATTATAGCTGCAATTAGCATTAGAACCAGATTAACCATAAACTTTGATATACTCACAAATGTTGGTATCGTTGAAACTGGAAATTTCATTTTTGTTACAAGGTAACTATATTTTCGTATTGCTTCTGTTCCTTGTGTAATCATATCACTCATATAAAACCATGGAACAACACCAGTAATTAGCCATAAAAAATAAGGAAATCCATTTATATCTTTTCCTGAATTTAAACCAATTGCAAAAGCAAACCAATAAACAAAAATTGTAACTGCTGGCTTTATTATGGCCCAAGCCCAACCTAGTGCCGCTCCTCTATATGTTTTTACCAAATCTGCTTTTGCCAATTTAAAAATTTGTTGTCTATATTGTATATGATCTTTAATTATTTCGCAAATAGTATTCATTTTTTCTCCTTTTTGAGTATCATTTTATATTCTTTTTTATGATATAATATATTTCTATTTTTTTCAAGTGTTTATTTTCTATTTTTTTCTATTTTTTTCATAATAACGACCTCATTTAGTAGAATTTCAAATAATTGTTTATGTTTTTTTGCAATTACTTGTAAAATTAGTCCCGTAATTGTGAGTAAAAGCGAAATTACAAACATGATGCTTGCCACAATTAAAGTAGGAAACCTTGGCACTAGGCCAGTATTCATGTATTCAATGAAAACAGGAATAACTAATACTAATGCAACTACTAAAAATAAAAACGCTATTAAATAAAAAAACAAACCCGGTCGATATTCTTTAAATAAAGTGGCAATTGTTTTTAGAACACGCATACCATCTTTGTATGTATTTAATTTTGAAATACTTCCCTCTGGTCTATCTCTGTATTGAACCGGTATTTCTTTTATGTTAAAGTTTTTATCAATGGCGTGGATTGTCATTTCGGTTTCTATTTCAAATCCTTTGGATAATACCGGATACGTTTTTACAAATTGGTAACTAAAGGCACGATAGCCTGTCATAATATCTGTAATATCGCTATGAAATATCTTATTAATCATCCATCTTACTAGCCTATTTCCACTATTATGAAAAGCACGTTTATTTTCCTTAAAATACGTAGAAGATAATCTGTCTCCAATTACCATATCCATTTTTTCTTCTAATACCCATCTGCACATTTCTCTTGCATTTTCTGCCGGATAGGTATCATCTCCATCAATTACTAGATAGCACTCAGCATCGATTTCTCGAAACATCGTTCGAAGCACATTACCTTTGCCCTGTTTTCTTTCTTTTTGCACCATTGCTCCTGCTTTTTTAGCTATTTCTCCTGTTCCATCAGTAGAATTATTGTCATATACATAGATAGTCGCTTCTGGTAAAGCACTATGATAGTCTTTTACTACTTTTTCGATTGTTTTACTTTCGTTATAGCATGGTATCAAAATTGCAATTTTATTCTTCATTATCATTTACCTCCTCTATATTATTCAGATTATTATTCTTATCTTTTAATATATTTATGAACAATGCTACATCACGTGGCATTTTAAAGATAAATGGTATTGAATATCTAAAAAATGCATTTATAGGTAATGCAATAGCTTTAGAATATATCATTGTTCTATTTCTTCTTTTAGCATTTTAAAATCAATATTTATATTATTAGATTGTCTGCTAAGCATAGTTATTTTATTATGTTGTTTAGTAAATATCTTTATGAAAAAATATATAATTTGCATAAAAGCTTTTGCTATATGTAGGATTATTTTTAATATAAAATTTTTCATTATTTTCTTCTACTTTCTTTTTTATTCTTTTAAAGAATACTATTATTTTTCTAAAATAGTATTTAGCATTTCATCTTATACTTAAGAAATATATCATATTTTTATACTTTTATCAATAAAAACTGAAAAAAAGTACAAGAGCTTAATTGCTCTTGTACTTTTTTAGGGGTTATTCATAAAATATTATTTTATATTTTTAATTGTTAAGTTATTTATTGCTTCTTTTACTGTATCAAATGTAATTGTAACTTCATTGTCACTTCCAGTTGTAATTGTAGCACCTGTACCATTTAATCCAAATGATGCTAAGTATGCTTTTACTTCTGCAAGATTTTCTTTAGTTACATTATCTTCTTTTAATAGATCTTCATCTGTTATATCAACAGATACTTCATCTAATTCTACTGGAGCTTTTGTATTAGCTACTGCTTTAATTGTTGTGCTATCACCTTTTGCAAGTGTTACAGTAATATTTTTATCACCATTTAATGCTGGTTCTGTTATATCTACATCTCCAGAATTTACTTCTACAGTTAATTCTGCGTTTACATTAGTTTTGTCTGATGTAACTGTAACTTGACCACCATTTGATTTTATAACAATGCTACCAGATTGTACTGAAGTATTATTATCTAAGCCTTCAAAACTAATTGTTAAATTTGTATCCTTTTTATTTTCGAATACTAAGTTATTTGTTTTTTCATTAGTCTTAATTGTTAATGCATTAGTTCCTGCTGTTACTACTGTTTCTACTTCTGTAGACATTTTAGCACCATTTATTATAACTTCTGCATTAGCTTTTACAGTATATTCTCTTTCTCCAACAACTTCTACGCCATCTGTTAAAGTAACTTTATCAGCTACTACATCTTTTACATTAAATATAGAATCTGTTCCCTTTAATATAACTTCTTTTACTTGTGAAGTTTTAATAGTTTTGCTAAATTTGTTACTTTCTATTTCAAGTGTAACTTTTTCTAATCCTGTAACTGAAGATAAATCTCTTGATTCATCTGTTGCAGAAGCTCCACCATCTAATTTTAGTGTAACTTTTTCATTGTCTATTGAAACAACATCACCTGTTTTCAATGCATTTATTATTTTCATAGAATTTGCAAGTTTTTCACTTCTATCATAGTTTGTAAGTTCTATTGTTTTTCCTCCTACAACTAATTTAGAATCACTTTCTGCAAATACTTTTCCTGCTTCTTTTGCATCTTCTGCTTTAGAAACTACTGTTAAATTTTTCAATTCTGGTAAAGTACGAACTACATTAGAGTAATCTGATTCTACTTCTTCACCATCAATGCTTGCTATTAATTTAAATACATATGGTTTATTACTCTTTAGTCCATCTATTAATATTTTTCCGTCTTTAAATTCTACATTTTTTGTAGAATTTAAAACATATTTTGCTTCTTCTGGATTTTGACTTTCATTTACATCAAATACTTTTACTTTATATGTAGCATCTTTCCCATTTATATCAATTCCTGTTGCACTTAAAGTAACTGTATTTTCAGATGTTTCTGCTGAATCTATTGTAGGTGTTCCTACTTTGTAGAATTGGCTAGAAACAAGTTCATCAGAATTAATTGTAGCCATTTGTCCATCTTTTGCAACAACAACAACTTTTGCTATATAGATTGTATTATCATCTATATTAGATGTTACCTCTACCTCATTTTTATCTGTAGCTGGACTAGCTATTGTAGCTATTTCAGATTCTTCTCCTTTTTCATTTATTGTGTATAGTTTTATTTGATATTCTTTAAAACTATCTTTATTATTAGAATTTTTCCATGTTAACATTATTTTATTATCTTCATTTTTGAATGATAATCCTTCTATAGCTGATAATTTTTGAACTTTTACTTCTGCTGATTCTGTTACATCTGAAGCTAATACATCTTCAGTTCCTTCAGCATATACAGCTATTTTGTATGATCCAGCTTCTTTCATACTTGTTGTAAAATCTGCTGTTAAATCTGTTCCGCTTCCATTTGTAGATGTTTTTACTTCTACTGCTTTTCCATCTTTATATAGTGTTACTATATAGTTTGTTCCTTGTACACCTGTCCAAGTAAATTCTGCTGTAGCAGTTTTAGTTAAATCTGGTGCTATAATTTCTTTTACTTTTTCTGCTTTTGTTACATCATCGCTATCTTTAGAAACTATAACATTTTTCATTTCAGATTTACTTCCATAAGCATTTTCTAAAATGTAATATACTTTATATGCTTTGTTTGTTTCTAATTCATTAGAAATATTTACATCAGCAATACTGTTATTATTTACATTTATAGTTTTTACTAATTCTTCTTTTTCTGGTGCTTCGCTAGCTGATTCTACTACTGCATAATAAATTTTAGTAATTCCACTTTCACCACAAGCATTTAAAGATAATGTTGCAGATTTTGTGCTTATACGATTTGTTATTACGTTTGTAGCATTAGGAATTATTGTATTTTTTTCAGCTGTAACTTTAGCTACAACTTCTTTATCATCTAATAATTTTATTTCTAAATTACCATCTTTTAAAGAACTTAAATTAATTTCTTTTTCTATATAATCCTTATGTGCTTCAATTGTTACAGTATCTTCAATTTTTCCATTTTCTTTATCTGTAACAGTTATCTTTAATTCTTTTGCTTCATCTAAAGTTGATTCTAATTTTATTTTTAGCTTTGTTGCACTTTCATTTTCTGAATTAACATATCCATTATCATTAACATTTACAGTGTATATAGAATCTATCTCTTCTGGTTCTTGTTCTGGTAATTTATTAATTATATTTTTTTCTGTACCAACTATATATTTTTGTAATCTTAAAGCATCAAGTGTTGATATCTTTCCATCATTTTGTATGTCAGCTACTTCTTCTCCTATAGCATCTAATTTCTCATTATTATATACTATAGATTTTTGTATTTTTAGAGCATCTGCTGTAGATATCTTTCCATCTTTATTAGCATCACCATATACTAAAACTGTATATTCAGTACCATTTGCTTTAAATGTATTTCCTGTTTTTAAAGTAGCATTTTCATCTGTAATTGCTGTTCCATTTACTAATTGTAAATTTTCAAATTCAGCTTTTACATCTTTCACTGTTACAGGTGTATTTTTATCATTTAATACATAAGATACAACTGTTTTTCCTTCTATTAATTTTTTATAAACTCCAACTGGTTTTAAATATTCATTTTCTGTTGAAGCATTTACATTTGCTCCTAATACATTAGCAGTTAAAATTCCTGCTAATGCTAGAGATGAAAGTATTTTTTTCTTATCCAAAATAATCGTCCTCCTACTATCTAAAAAACTATTTTTTAATTACTTTAAATATTGTTATTCCTGCTAATGCTAGTATAACTATTCCTGTAGCTACTGCTGGAACTAAGCTACCTGTTTGAGGTAATTTTGTTATTACATTTCCATTTTCGTCTACATATTCTCCAGAATTATTTTCATCTTTACTTCCATTTTGATTTTCTTCTTCACTTGGATCTTCTGGATTTGTTGGATCTTCATTGTCCCCTGGTTCTTCAGGATCTGTTGGTTCCTCTGGATCAGTTGGATCTTCAGGATCTGTTGGTTCTTCTTTATCAGCTACTGTTACACTAATTGTTGGATTTGAAAAACCGTCTTCAATTATTTCACCTGCTTTTGTAAATTCTGTATTAGATATAGTAAATGGAACTTGTTCTCCATTTTCTATTGCTTCAAATTGTAATGTTACAGTTTTGGCTGTTTTTGTTACAGAATATGCTGATACTGTAACAACATCTCCGTTAGCATTACTCATTATTGTTTCTAATTCTGATTTTGCTGAATTTTCAACATATTTATATTTTGTTGCATCAAATTTTAAATCAAATTGCATTGATTCTACTTCTTCACATGTTGATATAGTAATTGTTACTATATCTCCTTTTTGCATTTCTTGTTTATCAGCAGTTAATTCTGCTGCATTTACTGATGATACTAACATCATTAATACTATTGTAACTATTGTTACGATTCCTAAAATTTTTGTTTTCATTTTTTTCCTCCCTTATTTTTAGAACTTTTTGTTCTCTAGTTTAATTTTGAGGTAATGTTCTATACCTCTCTCGCTTTTAAAACAAGCCTTGTTAATCCTCCGTGTATTACAAGTAATTAATGTTACCTCTCTTTTATTATTTGTTTCTTGATTTAAACAATCTAAATCAGTTGGAGATATAGTTTTTTTATCATAAATTTTATAAGTAACTTTCCTACTATTTTCCTTATCTATTATATAGAAAGTATCTCCTAATTCTAATTTTTTAAGATTATTAAATAATCCTTTGGCATTATGTCCTGTAATACAAAAGTTTCCTCTTTCGTTTAAATCTGGTCCATAAAATTTAGTAACATCAAGATTTAAAGAATACTCTGTAGTTTCGTCTAAAATATAATTTTTAGCATTTATTTCATCAATAACTATTTGACCTAATACGCCATAACTCTCTATTTTATTTGGCATTTCTACATCTACTATTTCATCAGTTTTTATTTCATTTATTATTTCGTTTTCCACAAAATTTTCCACCAGTGAATCTATTGAGTTAGTATTTGTTTCATTTGTTTGTTCATTATTTTTTTGAATATTTATTACACAATAGACAAATAATATTAATAAAATAAAAATTAAAACTACCTTTTTTTTATTTATTTTCTTCTTTAATCTTTCTCTTGTATGTTTACCACGCAAGTGCTTCTTCTTCACTTAACTTATAGAATTCACCTCCTTTTTTAACCTGATTTAGGTTATCTTTGAATATTTTAATCTATTTTAGGTTAAATGTCAATAACCTAAAATAGATTATTTTAAAATTATTGTAAATATTATGCTATTATATTTTTTTAGGAGTTTAATTTTATGTATAAAAGAATAAGGGAATTAAGAGAAGACCATGATTTAACGCAATCTCAAATCTCTAAATATTTAAATATGTCGCAAACTGGTTATTCTAAATATGAAACTGGTGAAAATGACATACCAACCAAAATTTTAATTGAATTAGCTAAATATTATAATACATCTGTTGATTATTTATTGGGATTGACTGATAATCCTAATAGATATTCTTAACTGTGCTGTTAGTTATTGTTTTATACAATAATAATATATATTAAAACTATTACTTTCTTAAAAAAAGAGAACATATTTAAAAATGTTCTCTGTTTTTTATAAATTATTACCTTATGCTAGGTCCATTTGTCATATCATCTAAATTCCATATTTCTTCAGACCAACCTAAAGTATTAGTATAAAATTCTTTTGTCTTAAACATAGTGCTATCTACTTTTTGTATATTGTTATCCTCATTAGTATTTGTAATTCCTGTAGCTTCGATATTTTCATAAACTTTACTTATATAATTCTTCTTATCTGTTAACTGACCTGCTGTTTTTCCGTTTATTCCTCCAATAGCTTTGTAAACATCATTTGCTACATTTCCTACAGTGATACAATTTCTAATTGTTGGATTTCCACTTTCTATTGATCCTATTAATCCACCATTTTGATTTCTTGAATCTGCATTATATGGTCTTTTTATCTCAACATTAGAGTATACATTTTCCATTGTTCCAGAATTTATTGCACCTATCACTCCACCATTATGTGTCATTGATATAGATATCTGTCCTGTTACTCTAGCATTTGAAAGAGTAACATTTGTACTTCTTCCTATAATTCCACCTATATAAAATCTAGCTCCTGTTATGGTTACATTATCTACTGTTATTTTGTTAAATGTAGAATTTGTAGCTACTCCTACGAGTCCTGCTAAATTCTCCCTTCCATTTATTGTTACATTATTAACTTTTATATTTTCTACTGTAGCATTATTTGAAGTACTAGCAAGTGCTCCTACAGTTGAAGTTCCAGATGAATTAAAGTTCATATTTTCTATACTTAAGTTTTTTACAGTTCCTTTTAAACTTTCAAACAACGGCATATTTAAGTTATATATCTTATGGTTATTTCCATCCAAGCTTCCTAAAAATTCACCTGTTATAATAGCGGATTTTCCAGTAATAGAACTTACGTCTATATCTGCATTTAATTTATATTTCATTTTTTTATTTAAATTATCAGCTGAAACATTAATTAAATCCTCAACGCTATTTATTTCATTTTCTTTTACATTAATAGCGGTTGCTCCTAACCACTGTATTGAGCCTTGATTTGTTTTTACAAATGGTAAATTAATATTTACATTGTTTGCAACTACATTATCTAGTAATAATTGCTTTGATTTTATAGTTAGTATAGCTCCATCATTTTCAGAATACTTTGGCTCATCTATTGTTAAATTTTGTATCTCTCCATAAACAACTTCTGAAAATAGTGGTTTTGTAAGTCCTGTTATTGTATGTCCATTGCCATTTATCCTTCCTACAAATGTTTTATTAACATATGCTGATTCTGTTGTATTAATACTTGAAAAATCTAAATCTTTAGTTATTGTATAATTTCCCCATGTGGCATTATTTAAAACTTCTATAAATTGTTCTGCTGATGAAATTTGGATTTCTTCATTTATAGAATAAATTGTTCCTGTAGTAAAATCTTTTGTTGTTCTTTTTACAATACCATATAAAATTCTTCTTAAATTATTTGTATTATTTCTATTTCCATTTACTGCATCTTTTTCTAATGCCTCTTTATATGCTTCTATAACTAAATTTGTATCAAAATATGGTATTTGATTTAGGTTTTTCTCTACCTCTGCATATCTATTTAGTTTATATTCTTTCCATGTTATGCTATTATCCCCTGTAACTTTTCTTAATGCATCTAAATCATTAGAACTCTTGCCTGAACGATATGTTACATAACCATTAGAATATCCAGCAACTCCTAACATTTCAAATCCAAGTCTCTTAAATGAATATGAATCTGGCCTTCCTGAATTATTATGTGGTTGATACCAATATATACTATAATGATTATCTCCACCATATGAACCAGGTACTGCTCCTGTAACTGTTCCAGCTCCTCTTAGTGCAATTCCGTTATCCCATAAATCTTCCATATTTTGTAGATTCATTTTCCTAAACTCATCTGCAGAGATTTGTTTATATATTGTTGTTGCTCCACCTTTTTCATAATCTGTTCCACCTTGATAAGTAACTTGTACTGCAACTCTTGCTTGTTCTTCTGGAGTAAGTTGTAAAAATGCTTGTGCTGTTAAATAGTCTAATACGTAATATGTTTCAAACATTTCTTTATAATATGTATAAATATTTTCTTTACCTGTTATTCTTGCTAGTGTTAAATTGTTTGAATCATCTGCTGTAACTGCTTTATCTCTCATAATATTAAACACAAGTGAGCCGTCTCCTAAATCTTGAGCTATATTTGAATCTGCATGATCCTCTGCACCAGTTCCACCTCTTCTGCCATATCCTTCATAGAAGTAGTATCCATCTTGATTATGAGCTGTTTCATGCGTAAATACTTGGAAGCTAAAGTCAGAACCTAAAACATGGTATACTACCCAATATACATTACTTCCATCAGCATACGCTCCACTACCATTTTGTGCAGCAAAGCTTCCTACTGCTTCATATACCCATTTAATAACTGGGTCTTGAGTTGTTCCAGGGTTTTGGTCTCCAGTTGGGAAGTTAAATCTAGTATCATATTGTACATGTGCATGTGAATTTAAGATTGCTTCTGAGTTATTTATGAAAGTAGCTGATATTCCGTAGAAGTTACCTATTTTCGTAGCATAATCGTCTATTGTTTTCTTCATTCCTTCTATATCTCCACTATTATATTGTCCATATCTGTTCATACTACCTATTACTAATTGAGAAGGAACTGAAACTATATACATGTCTTCTTGTGGTGCTGATAAAATTGGTAATAATAAATAGTTTTTAGCTTTTAATAATTCCCATGCTCTATATCTTATTGTGTCCTCTTTTCCTACAGCTGGTTTTTCATTTAGTATGCCTTCAAAATGGTCTGCAAACCAGTCATTTCCATTATCATATCCTTCTAAAACTTTCATAAAATATTCTAAGAATACACCTATTCCTTTATCATTAAGCTCTGGTTTTATAACATTATTGAAAAATGTAACTGTATTACTTGTTTTTCTTGTATTTTCTGATTGTCCCATTGTTGACCCTGTTAAGCTTAAAATTGAATAATCTTCATTTATATCATTTACTTTAGTAAATATAATATCTGTAAGTGGTATTCCACCTATTTCCATATGATACCATTTATCAAAATAATTATAAGTATATAGTATTTTTTCTAAGTTCGAATCAGATAAAAGTTCCTGTTCTATTTTTGTCTTTAATATATCATTATCTAAATACAAATTGTATTCTGGTATATTTTCAAGTATCTCTAATATAACTTCATCTAATTTTCCTTGTACTGATTCATTGTAGTAATCTGTATATAATCTACTTTCTGTCTCTGTTGTTACACTTGATATTTCTGATGAATAATCTAATTTTTTAGCTTTATTTATAATGGTCTGTAGTGTAGAAATATTAGTATTTAATATAAATTGGTTATAATTATATTTTATATTAAGTTCATCTATATCATATACTGCTATATCATTTATCTTTTTATCAAATTTCATACTATAATCTGCTGTTTGTTCATTTTCAAATACAATTCTAATTTTTGCAATATCACTATAGTTGTTAGTATTTAATCCTACAATCATTTTGCCATTCTTATCATAAGGTATAATCATTTTTATTTTACTTTGGTTTAGTAAATTATCTTCTTCTATTTTATTTCCATAATATACTATATATTTTGCATCATAATATGGCATTAGTTTATATATATTACTATATGCAATTTCTTTATTTTGCTCATAATTGCTCATATTTTGTAATCTATTAATATCTGGTATATATGTATCTTCATCTGCAACTTCTTCTTGTTTATTTTTTATATCCTCTGGATCATTATTTTTTAAAGTTGGTAAATTTTCATAATTTGCATTATCAAATCTCCATATTGTGCTATCCCATCCTAATTTTTCTTCAAAAAATTCTTGTTCTAGGTCATTTTTAGAAATTTGGTTTATTCTATTACCATTAGCATTAGATGAAAGATTAGACTCAGACATTTCATAGTTATTACTTGAACCCCAATTATATCCTGTTCCAATAATTCTAGCACCAACTTTTCCATCTGCTAAGCTTATATTATTTTTTAATATCAAACTATTACTATCTGAATATCCTGCTATTCCACCATTACTCCAATTGTTTACAACATTATATTCAATCTTTGCATAGCAATTTTGTATTTTAGATGTACCACTATCTTGTCCTGAAATTCCACCTATTGCATCATTGCTGCCTCCTACTATTCCTGTTATATAGCAATTATCTATAGTAGAACCACCATTTAAGTATCCTACAAAACCTCCAACTCTTTTTCCTCCACTAACTTTAATGTTCGTTGCTGAACTTTTTTCAATTAAAGATTTATTTTCAATTTTTCCTATAAATCCACCTGTACCATTTTCATGTGAAGTATTAATTCTTGAATTTGTTATATGAACATTACTAATAGTAGAATTTGTGGCATAATTTGAAAGTATACCCTTATTTGAACCAGACACATTCGCATCATCTATTATTAAATTAGTAATTTCTGCTCCACTTAAATTATTGAATAATGGCTTACTTAAGTTTTTGATTGTATAACCATTTCCATTTAATTTTCCTTTAAAGTCGGTTGTTATAACTGTGCTTCCTGTTATATTCAATACATTTGCATCTAAATCTTGTGTTAATTCAAATTCTCCTGTTGGATTTGCATTTATTCTTTTTATTAATTCTTCAAAACTTAAATTAGAAGCTATATTATTTTCATTTATTTCTCCAAATTTTACTTCTAAATAGTTAGATTTCATATCTCCTTCATATTGTACTGTATTATTATAATCTAAAATAAGCATAAATTTTCCGTCTTCAATTTTAGTATCTTTAATTTCAGCATAAAATTTTGGTAAATCCTTCATTGTAACTTCTACAATATAGTCTTCTGGTTTAAAATTTAACACATTTACTTCAATTTCTTCTACTACATTATCATTTTCTTCTTTATATAATTTTATTGATTCGATATCTTTAAA
>CALXVN010000008.1 GCA_944392085.1 uncultured Clostridia bacterium
ATAATCTGATATAAGTTTATTATCTTTGCATTTTTTTTTTTTTTTAATCAATTCTTCTAAATTATTATATACCATCCCAATATCATTTTTGAGATAGTCAACAGTTGCATTATTTGAACTTGAAATACATGGTATACCAAATTGCATTGCTTCCAATGGCGTCAGTGGTGCACATTCATACCATTTACTTGGGATAATTAAACATCTTGCTTTCTTCATTATTTTTTTAACTTCTAATGGATTTTTCCAACCCAAAAATTCTATAGAAGGATACTCCTTTTCTAGCTTTTCCTTAATATCTCCATCTCCAACGACAATACCTTTTGAACATGTTTTCTTAATTGCTTCACAAAAAACATCAACTCCTTTTTCTTTCGATATTCTTCCAACATATAGAAAGTAATCACTGTTTTCTGGTTTTTCTTTTTTAGCATTAACTTCAAAATCAATTGGATTATATATCCTTGTGATTTTACAACTATTTTTTAAACAATTTCGTAAAATTTTCTCACTAAAATCTGATATGCTAATTGCATAATTAATTTTTTTTACATTCTTTTTATATATTATTTGTCTAAAGATTCGGTATATTTTAAAAACATAATTACGTGAATCACAATTACAAAATAAACATTTGGTAGATAAAGGTTTGAATTTACATATCTTATTTTTTTTGTAATTAAAGTATCCGACCGTTAGGACAACCAATAAAATAGTCATGCATAGTTAAAATACATTTAAAATTTAATTTATTGCATAAATCAAATACTTCTGAAGTTACTGCTTTTGACCAACTATGAACGTGCACTATAGTATCTTGATAATTGCAACTTAAAAGTAATTTTTTAAATTCTTTTCTAAATTTAAAGTTGCATATTCCATTGATAATTCCTTTAATTTTATTTTTTTGTTCTAAAGCATTGCCCTGATTTGTAGAAATTTGAGTTACTTTAGGGTTTAATTCACTGGATTTTCCTCTACTATTGCACGAAAAAAAAACAATATTTACATACGGATATTTTTCTGCTAAGACATTTGCAGTTTGAATAGCAACTTTATCTTCTCCTCCGCAAATAAAGTCCGAATCATTTACGATTATTACATTTCTTAACATCTTTATATTCTCCAATCATATTTTCGTATGTCTTTTCTAAAAAAATAGTACAACTAACAATATCAAATTTTTCAAATTTATTACTTGCTCTTTTTATATTTTTCATTTTTAAGATATTATCTGCCCATTTTTTTGGATTCTCTGATAAGTCAATCTTAACAGAATAATCTGATAATAAAATTTCATCTGTTATACTAGAACTACAAATAAAAGGTAATCCGGATGCTTGGGCTTCTACTCCAACTAAAGGCAAACCTTCATATAAACTAGGAAGTACAAAGCAATCCATTGCCATCATTAATTTATTAACGTCATTTCTATATCCTAAAAATATTATTTTTTTATCTATTTTCATAGCATTAGCCTTATTAATTATATCTTCCTTTAATGGTCCTTCTCCAATTAAAAGTAATGTTGATTTTGGTTCAATTAGCAATATTTGGTTAAAAATCTCAATCAAATATTCATGATTTTTTTGTTTATTAAATCTTCCTACATGTCCTATAACCAAATTATCCTCATCTATATTTAGTTCTTTTCTTATTTTTATTCTTACATTTTCATCATATTTAAAATCATTTAAGTCAACAGCATTATTAATTATTTTAAATTTTTCACTTTTTACATTTTTTTTAAAAAACCAAATTCCTGCTTTATCAGAACATGCCCAATAATTTGTGGCTAAAAAAGGAATAAAGTTTCTATTAATATTATGTAGCACTTTTTTAACTATTCCTTTATCGCTTGATGAATTATGAGAATGAGCAATAATAAATTTAGCATGAGCAATTTTAGCAGCAATCAATGGATAAATCATAACTGCTGAATTCATGTTACAATGAACAATACTATAATTATTTTCTTTAATAATTTTAATAACATCCTTAATATATTTTATTGGGTGCTTATAATAATTTGAAACCTCATAAATTTTTCCGCCACTTTTCTCTATTTCATCTTGATAGCATAATTTATTATTATATATGTTTGTAAAATCAAATTGTATTTTTGATTTATCAATATTTCTATAATAATTTATTAAAAATGTTTCTATACCTCCTTGATTATCAGTCATTCCCATTTGTAATATTCTAATCATATTTTGCTCCATTTTTCAAATAAAATTTTTCTATTTTTTTTATTTCTTTGCGTATATCATAACAATTATTCTTTATTATACATTCACTCCTGCTAAGTTTTGTATCACATATTAACTTTTTTATAATTTTTAACCATTTATTTGTCTGTGATTTTAAATCGATAAATTCTATATTTTTATTAATTTTTGCTATCTCTGGCACTTCACTCGATGCAACACATGGTAAATTTGAATATTGTGCTTCTATTAATACCATACCTAATCCCTCATATAAGCTTGGTAATACAAACACATCCATTGCTTGATATAATCTATTAGCGTCTTTTCTTTGTCCTAAAAAAATCACACTATTATCTAGTCCTAATTTTTTTACTTTTTCTTTTATCATTTCTTGTAATGGGCCTTGTCCTACTAATAATAAAAGTGAATTAGTTCTTTCTTTATGTACTTCATTAAATATATCTATCAAAAAGGTATGATTTTTTTGTGGTACAAATCTGCCTATGTGTCCTATTACTAATGTATCATCTGTAATATTTAACTCTTTTCTTACTTCTTTTCTTATATTTTCGTCATACTTAAATTTTTCTATATCTATTGCATTATTTAATATATATACATTGCCTTTATCAAATTCTTTATTTCCAAATAACCATCTTCCAGCAAGTTCACTACATGCAAAATAATCAGTAGCATAAATCTTTGAAAATGGTCTTAATAATTGTTTTATTAAGTTTTTCTTCCATTCTTTTTTATTTGTTGTTGAATGTGAATGTGCAATTCTTACAGGTATACCACATTTTTTTGCAATTCTTAATGGAAAGATGCTTAAGGTATTTATATGTGAATGCACAATTTTATAATTATTTTCTTTAAATATTTTTGATAATTCTCTATTATATTTAAAAATATGTTGATATGGAGGAACTAATATTACTTTTCCACCTAATCTTTCTATTTCTTCATAAGGAATATTAGTAGAATCACTATCACATATAAAATCAAATTGTATTTTATTTTTATCTATGTATCTGTAATAATTCATTACAACAGACTCTACTCCTCCACCAACCCATTTGCCAATTATATGTGCAATTCTAATTGGTTTTTCTTCCATCTTAAATTGCTCCTTCTTTTTTTACGACTCTTTTAACAGTTGCAAAAAGTAATTTTAAATCTATCTTTAATGATAATCTTTGATAATATCTAATGTCCATTATTAGTCTTTCTTTGAATGTAACATCACTTCTTCCTGCTACTTGCCAGTATCCTGTTACACCTGGCTTCATAGAAACTATTGTTTCATAAATTTCTCCCATATCTTCTTTTTCTCTTGGTAAATATGGTCTTGGTCCCACTAAACTCATTTCTCCCTTTAGCACATTGATGAATTGTGGAAATTCATCAAGTGATGTTTTTCTTAAAAATTTACCAACTTTAGTTATTCTAGGATCATTTTTTAATTTTTTATACTCTTCATATTCTTTTCTTGCTTCTTCATTTTCTGCTAAATATTTAAATAAAATTTCATCTGCACCTTCTACCATTGAGCGAAATTTATACATCTTAAATAATTTTCCATTTTTTCCTATTCTCTCATGTGAATAAAAAATTTTTCCTTTATCTCCGCTTATTCGATTTGCTATGTATACAATTGCTACTAGTGGGATTAAAATTAATGTTCCTACTAATCCTCCGCAAATGTCAAAAAACCTTTTAATGATTTTTTCTATGTATAAAACAACTTTTTTCTTTTCTTGCCTGCAACTTAATGCTTTTACATTTACATTTTCTTGTATTTTTTCTTTAGTTGGCACTCCTAAATATATGTCAGCATCATTTAAAGCTACTTCAGCAAATCCCATTACTTGTGCTTTCATTACTATTTCCCCCCTAAAAAATCGTAATTTATTTTCTCTTTTTTCTAATTAATGATATTATTACTAAAACTATTAAACATCCTATTGTTACTCCGATAGTATCAATCATCACATCTGTTAGTAATGCGGTTCTTCCTGGTACAAAGCTTTGATGAAGTTCATCAAATGCAGCATATCCTAACCCTGCTAAAATTGTTATTGCAATTTTCTCACCTTTTTTAAATCTAAATAAGTTTATAAATGACATTACTAAAATTCCTAAAATCATATATATAGTAAAATGTGCCATTTTTCTAAGTATGTGTTCTACTTGCAATGATGAATCAAAAAAATTGCTTTGTAAAAATATTTTGCTTTTCTCTGCTAAGTTTATTATGTACATTGTAAGTCCTCTACTTAGGCTGGTAGATTGTTCTGCATCTTGCCCAGAAAATTTAAATATTATTATAAATGTTATAATTATTAATACTAAAAGTACTATTTTTATTAAAGTTTTTGTTCCTTTTTTTGTCTTGTTTTTTTCTATCTGTTCCATTGAATTCCTTTTCTTGTTTTCATAATTTTTTTATGGTAATTTAATATTAACCATACAAATTAATTATACTACTTTTTTATATTTTTTACAACCTATTTTGACATTATATTTATATTTTTTTAACAAAAAAATAGCTATCACTTTTTTTAGTGATAACTACTTTTTTAGAACTATTTAAATTTTAATTTTTTTTAAGTTAAGTACTTCTTATTAATTACATTGTAAACCAAACTTAATATAACTCCAAATACTAATAAGATTCCTCCTGCTATTATTACTTTAAATAATAAATCATCTAGTACTAATTGTATTACTTTAGTTGTTGCTTGGTTTATTAACATTATATTTTTTAAATCTGTTTTACTTTCTATTATCAGCTTTGATACTAATATAAACAAACCTGATGCCATTGTTGCTATTGAAATATATTTTAATCCTATTATTTGTTTAATATTTATAATTACAATTATCAAAAATACTATTGTAGTAGCTATGTATATTGCAATTTGTGCTTTGTCTGCTAAATTTAATATTTTTGAAAATGTGCTTCCTATTTCATTAACAACATTAGTAGAATATGATATCTGAGATTCATAAGCATTTTCTATTGCTTTTAAATATTCTTGCATTGCTTCTTCTTCGAAGTCTACTACTTTACCTTCTTTTTCTACTTCAGCTTCAATATTCTTTTTTAAGTTTTCTATAATTTCAGAAGTATCAATTTCTATCTTTTTTCCTTCATAAATACTGTCAATAACATTATTAATATCATTTGTAAGTTTTTCTATTGTAAATAAATCTTCAAGTACATCATCTGTCAAACCTGATTGTATAGTATAATTCTTAAATTGATCTATTACTTCTGCATCCATTCTTTCATAATATTTTGCTTCTTCTAATTTAGATATTACATACTGTTTGTTCATAATAGTAGATTTAACCATTGTAAAAATACATGTAATAATAATTAAGATAGCAAGGATAAATGAAAGAATGTATGATATTATTTTTTTCATTTATTTTCACGTTCCTTTCCTTATTTTTTACTACTAATTAAATTGTTTATCTACTAATTTTGAATATGCAATAAATCTTTGAGTTGCATGCCCAAAAGTATTTACTGGATAGCAAGTATATAAATCTAAAATTTCTTCTTCATTTTGAATTTCTATAGCATCCACTTCAGTTTTATGTACTATTTTTGTATCATATACTTCATAAGTAAATTTTCCATAATTTGTTTCAATTATAATTTGTGCACCTATTTCTATTTTTGACAAATCATATAAATAACCTTTTGTATTATGTGCCATACATACTATTGTTCCGCCTTCACCAGGGAAATAGCTACCACTTGAATGGCCTACACCATTTCTTAAAATTGGTAAGGTATCTCCATAATATAATGGTAAATCAACATTTAGAGAATCTATTTTTAAATTTCCATATTTTGTGCCATATTCAGGATAATTTTCTAAGCGCTTAGTTACACTATTTAATTTTACATCTTCTAATACTACATTACTAGTATCTATGGATACTTTATTAACTAGTGAAATTGCCAAACTAATGCTTTTACCAAATACAGCATATATTGTTCCTAATATAATAAGTACAAATATAATAGCAACTATTAGGTTAATAATAGTTGCTATCAAAGTACTTTGATTTTTTCTATGCATTAGCTCTTGCTCTTTTTACAACAACTGCAGCGATGGCAATTACTGCTACAGCTAAGATAGCTACATATACATAATTTGCTGAACCTGTTTGTACTAATTCATCATTTGATACTATAGAACTTGATTCAATTAGCTTTCCATCTTTGTAAACAGATAGTGTTTTTGAAGATGCATCATAGCTTAATGTTAATCCTAATTCTTCTGCTGCTGAATTAGCAATACTAATTATTTTGTTTTTGTCTGCTTGGCTTAATTTAGTAAGATCTGTTTCACCAGCTTCATCCATTATAGCAATAACTTCATCAACTTTTGCAATAATGCTATCAGCTTGTTCTGCTGTTACTTCATTGTCATTTAAATATCTTTCAATTTTTACTTTATCAGCTTCTGAGATTGAAACTTTTTCTCCTGCAACTGTAAATTCTTTTGAAAGATAATCTAATAGTTCACTTTCTGTAGCAGCATTTACTGTTCCTACTAAAGCTCCCATCAACATAACAACTAATAGTGTTACTACGGCTAATCTTTTCATAGTAAATTACTCCTTTCATTTTTTAATCTGTTCTAATTATAACATTGAGTAAATTAAAAATCAATACAAGTTATTAATTTTTTTTACTTTTTTGTACTATATTCGTTTTTAATTCTTATAAAGACTACTCCAATCACAATTATAGCAAGCATTTCCCCTATTACCAATATTACCATATTTTCTGTTTTTTTATTATTTTTTATTTCTTCACTACTTATTTCATCACTTTCATCATTTTCATTACTCATTTCTTCTAGCACTATATTTGCTTCTTCTATTATATTTTGCTTTTCTTCCTCATATTGTACTTCTTCTTCGCTATTTCTTCTATGTGCATTTATATAATATTTTTTAGTTGTAATATTATCTTTGGCTGTAATACTAATAATAATTTGATTATCACCGATTTTTAAATTTTCATTTCCGCTTATTTCTACTTTAGCAGACTCATCTGATGATACTGCAAATATATTTAATTTATCTACCTCATTTGACACTTCTACAGAATAATTAGTTATATTTTTATCAAATTCTGGTGTTGGCTCAAAATATTCCACAGCTAATATATCTAAATCAGCATTTGCATTTTCTGTGTTTTTAGTCTTTGTAACATTTATTATATATTCATTAATCTTGCTTTTATCTTTTGAAGTAACCTTTATTTTAATTTTATTTAATCCATTTTTTAAATTATCATTTCCTGTTATATCTACTTGTGCTCCACTATTTGAAGGAATTGCAGTTATATCTAGTTTTTTAACATTTTCGTCTACTAATAAATAATACTCATTAATATTTTTATCAAAATTAGGATTTATTCCTTCCATATTTACTCTCATTATTTGTAAAGTTGCATCATCATCTTTTGCACTATCCTCTACTATTTCTTCTATTTGCTCTGTACTATTAACTTGTTTTTCCTCTCCTATCACTACTTCTGTTTGATTATATTTTATACCAATTTCTTTTCCGTTTTCACCATATATTTCTGCTATAATATTAAACATTGCTACTCCATCTTGTTTTGCTTTAAATTTAATATTTGTAAGTTCTTCTATTGTTTGATTTTTACCTGTTTCTGAAAACCAAGTACATATTATTTTATCATCTACTATATTCATATTTTCTTCATTTGATACACATTCTACTCTTTCTTTATCATAATATAACCAGATTGTATATGCTGCAATTTCTTCGTTTTCCAAATCAGCAGTTAATGTAATTTCTTCATTTTTTTGTATATTATTTTCACTTACATCTAATGTAATTTCCGCTTCTGCAAAACACTGTAACGATAGCACAGTAAAAAATATTATTAAAATAAAACTAAATGAACATATAATTTTTTTCATTAAAAAAATCCTTCTTACTATATTTAGATTTTTAAAGGAATCTATAAACTTTAAAAGATTAATGTCTTTGACTATAATAATAAGCTAGATATATGTTTATTTTGAGACATTTTGCAGTTCGCGTAGCGTTCAAACGAGCGTTTTAACGCGAGTGCGCTTGAAGAAGCCTTCATTCCATGCAAATAAAAAGAATTTTTATTTGCATGATAAGTGGCTTCGACAACAAGAACAAAAAATTCGAAAAATAAACATATATCTAGCTTTCTATTTTTGCTCTATATTGTGTAACCCCAATATATGCCTTTGTATTAGCAAGCAATCTACTGAACTTGGATTTTTTCCATTTTTTCTAATATTAGCTGCTTTAATAAATACCCCTTCAAATTTCTTTATTTCTAATATATGTCTTTGAAGTACTAATAAATCTACACTATTTATTTTTCCATCTCCATTTACATCTCCATACATTATTACATTATATTCTATTACTAATTTATCATTATCAAATATTTTTATACTAGAACCAGTTCCTACTAAACTTGTTCCTTCAATTTTTTGTCCACTTGAATTGTATATCTCTACTGTATAATTTGTTTGTACTTTATTTAAAATTTTATCAACTGTATTATTTGAATTTGCAAGTCCAGTAATTTCATTTCCATTTACATTTAAACTTTCGTCTATTAGAATTTCTCCTTCTGCTAATTTTCGTATAACTGTTACTTGAACTTTTTTAGTAATATTTCCTTCTGCTGATGATACTATTATATTAGTATTTCCCTCTGCTATTCCGGTTACATTGCCATTTTCATCAACTATTGCAATTTCTTCATTTTCAGATTTATAATTTATATTCTTATTATTTGCATCTTCTGGTAAAACACTAGCATTTATTTTATACTTTCCTTCAACTTGAACTGTGCAATTTTGCACACCTATTAAAACATCTGTTACTGGACTATATACATTAATAGTTATAGAACTTGTTACTCCATTATTTGCCTTTGCCGTAATTTTTGCACTTCCTGAACTTAAACCTAATATATAACCATCTGAACTTATACTTGCAACTTCTGTATTACTTGATGTATATTTTAAAGTTTTATCTACTGCATCTGATGGAGATATACTTACTTTTAACTTAATTCTTTCGCCTTTATTTATAGTAGTTTTATCTAAGGATAGCTCTATTTTTTCCACTTCTACATCAGGGACTTCTTTAACATAAGTTTGAAATACATATCCTACCATACCATTTGAAAGTTTTACTCTATCCCATAATTCCCCGTTTTTGCTTTCCTTTTGCAATTCTTGTCATTTGAGTTCCTGAAGATAAACTGGTTAAAACTTCATAAGAGGTACTAGGACCTGTTCTTACATTTAAAGTGGTTTCAACATTTGCATATACTTTTGTATTATCAGTTGAAAAATCAGATGAAGATATAGCAGGGCTTGTGCATGGTAATTCCGGCATATTATTATATATTGGAATTACAAAAGACATTGGTGTACTTAGCAAATTACTATTAGCATATCCATTATATATTAATTTAGATTCGCTATATGGTGCCAATACATTTGTCATATATTGATGCCAAAATAATTCTCCACTTTGATTATCATAAACATGGAATTTTTGAAGATATATTGAGTTTTGCCCTAAATTAATATAGCTTGAACCAATAAACTTTGCTCCTCCTGTAATTGCTCTTTCCTTTGTATTCCATGGAATTAAATATTTTTCCTTTGTAGCAGAACTTGCACCTTTTCCATCTTTTGCATATTGCAAACCATTTTTTATTGCTCCCATTGGCTCTGATGAACTTGTTGCACCTATGTTATAGAAATTGTATAAACCTTCAAAGCCACCTACTGTTCCACTTATTGAACTATGTGACAAAAATGGTCCCACTTCTTGCTTTATTCTTGATGCTAAGTGAAAACTACTAACTAAAGAAGTTTTTGCAGCAGAAAGTATTAACTCCGAATATTTTTTGTCAGTTACAATATTACTTCCTGAAGCTGTTTTATATTCGACTATTCTGTTATAAAATTCTGTACCATATAATATTTTCTCCACACTAGCTAAAGTATTTGTTTGAGAATTGTATGATAGTTCTTCGAACTGAAACACTCGAACATAATTTATAAAATTTCTAGGATCCATAGCGAACTCCACAGCAGCCCTAGAAGAATCAACCCATCCGCTATCTACTTCAACATTATATTGTCCTGGTGTAGTATTTTTCCAACTATCACTATATGACTTTGGAACTAAATTTTTTCCAAATACATTTTCTTTGTTTATAACATAATTCCAGTCTAAATTTGTATATAAAGCCTTAAACTCCCAATTTGGATACTGTTTCTTTAGTTCATCTACATACGGTTTTATATTAGAAGGAAAAGTATCTGACAAAGTCATCTGCCTTGTAAGCTGTTTTTCTCCCTTTGCTTCACTAAAGTATGAAATTAAAAAATATATTGCAACTGCTAAAACTGCAATTATTAAAATGTAAAAAATAATTTTTCTTTTCATAAAGAACCTCTTATTAATATTTTTTCAATTACTTAAATTTCTAATGATGTTTGCAGACGTCAAAATTGTATTTTTTCAACCAGCCCTCGCCTTTACAATTATTCTCTTACTAGAATAATCACTGCACGTAATTAAAGTTATTTCTGTTTTTCCATTTGTATCTTGCTCTAACGGGGAATTATCTGTAGGTTTTACTTTATATACATCATAGACTTTATACTCTACTTGTCCATTTTTATTGTCTGATAGATAAATTATATCTCCTGCTTCTAACTCTATAATATGATTAAACATATTTTCTTTATCATAATTATGTGCTGCAATGCAATAATTTCCTACTTCATTTGGCTCTGGGCCAAAGTATTTAGTAGGACATATCCACATAGCATCTTCGTCATAATCTTCAAATACATAGGTATTAAGATTTATTTTTGGTATCATTAGTTTTGCAGAAACTATATATCCTTTGTAAGCTGTTGTAATTTTTTCTATTTCAATCTTTTTTGTTTCATTATTTTCTTCTGTTTCGTTTTCTTCTACAATATTTGTTGGTCCATCTGATAGCTTCATTTCTTTATAAATCCCATAAGACATTTTTCCTATTATTATAAAAATAACTAAAATAATTAATAGTTTTAAAAATTTTTTTATCACTTTGCCCTTCCTTGTTACTATATAATAATTTATAAAATTCTAATACAAATAACTCTTAAGTATATGCCCTCCCTATGTAAAATTTGTTACACTCACAATATAGCAAATTTTCTATAGATTTATTTTTAAAGTGAATGTAACAAATTTTATTATTTCATATTAAATTATTCATCTTTTTTAGTATTTCTAAGTGCTAAATACCCTGCGCCTAATACTGCTATGGCAGTTATAATATACACATATTGTGTCATACCTGTTTTAGGTAAATTTTCTGGTAACTCTTCTGTATTTGTTTGATTATTGTTTGTTCCACCTGTTACTTCATTATTATTTGGTTTATTTTGTGTTCCATTATTTTCTTCATCTTCTATTATTTCTTCATTTTTTACAGTTAAGCTAATACTTTTCGTAGCAATTTCAGTATTTCCGCTATCTGCATCTAATAAGCTTATCTTTATTGTGTAATCTCCTACTTCACTAAATAAACCTCTTATATCTAATATTTGTGCTACATCTTTTCCACCTAATTCATATCCATCAGGTTCTCCCCAACCATCTTGAATTAAGTCTATTTCTTGTCTTGTTCTTTCTGTTGCTAAAAGTTTTACTGTCGCATTATCTGATGGCTTTTTAGTTACTTCTACTTTCATTTTTACATTTTCATAATTCTTTCCTAAACTAGATTCTGTAATTAATTCCATCTCTTTTTCTTCATTTGCTATAATATTTCCATCATAATTTAATTTAATAGAATAATCTACATAGTTTGGTTCTACTGTAATACTTTTCTTTATTGGACTTGTTATATCATCATAATCCTGTGATGCATCTGAATTTGCAAGTCCTTCTGCTGTAATAGAAAAATCTGTAGGATTTGTAGTTACTAAATCTGCTTTTGCCTTAAAAGTAACAGACATATTACTTCTTGGATTTGATCCTCCTGTACTATCATAATAAGTAACTCTTACTCTAGTACCATTGTCATTCTCTGTGCCGCCTTCTGAACTTACATATTCAAATATGTTTTTATCATAAGCAACATCAAAAGTATATGCACCAAGCTCAGTTCCAAAATTTATATTTACTTTAACAGTTTCTCCAGGTGCAATTTTTTCTTTACTTAGATTTACAGTAACACTTCCTAATGGTATAGATGATGCATAAACATTTATTTGAAGCATGCAAAATATTAAAGCAAAAATAATAATAAAGCTTAATACTTTTTTCATTATATACTCACCTTTCTCCATTAATTTTTTAATATATTAAAAAAAATTGGTTTAATGGAACCTATATTTTTTTCAATATTATTATGTGTTTTTTTTATTTTTTTATTTTGCCATTTTTTTGAATTTTTGAAAATGCGCAATTGGGGACGTACACCTTTTGCGCATTTTCATAAAGTTAAATTATTTATAATAAACTAAATTAAAAATGCGCAAAAGGTGTACGTCCCCAATTGCGCATTTTAATTATTTCATTTAATTTTAAAATCCTAAGTAAAACATATAAAATGCAAATAATAAAATTATTATTCCCATAAAATATTTTAGATAATTACTTAATTTACCATATTTTTCATTTCTTGTTATTTTTTTTACTAATCCAATAGAAGTTCCAGTAATTACAACTAATATACTATTTCCTATTGAATATAATAATAAAAGTAATATTCCAAAAAACAAACTTCCACTTTGTCCTACAATTGCAAGTAAAACTACTAATATAGGAGTTGAACAAGGTGAGGAAAAAATTCCTGCAAGTATTCCTGTTAAGAATGCTCCTATATATCCCTTTTTGGTATTTTTTGTATTTAAATATGTTGGTTTTATAAATGTAAATACTTCAAAAGTTTGAAGTGCCATAAGTACCATAAGTATTCCTAAAATAATATACCACCAACTACCTATTATTCCGCATAATTCTACCAATTAATGCTGCAATTGCTCCCAAAGTTGTAAAAGTTATTGCCATTCCTAATGCAAACACTAATGATAACTTAAATGCCTTTTTAGTTTCTTGTGCTCCTGTTCCTCCCACATATCCTATTATTAATGGAATAGTAGATAAAGAGCATGGTGTAAATGCTGTTAGTATTCCAGCAAGTAATGAAATAATTGGTGCAATCCAAAAATTATTTTTTAATAATTCTGATAATGTTTCAAATATGCTTGTCATTAATATTTCCTTTCTAATACTTTTTGCTATGACATAATAATTTTTTATTATTATTTAGATTTTTATTTTTTCATTTGTTCTATTATATTAATAATTTGAGATTTAGTTAAAATTCCTACATGCATAGTATATAATGGATTTCCTTCATCATCCTTTACTACCTCAAATCCATCTATACTATTATCCTGTGGTATATATGGTGTTCCATCACTATTTATAAATATTTGGGTAGGAAGTAAATTTATTTTATATCCATCTGTAGCATCTATATTTTCATCTACATCTACAATTCTAATTATTGCTTCTCCTTGTAATTCTTTATTTAATTTCACTAAATCTGGTTTCATCATATTGCAGGGTGGGCACCATTCTGCTCCAAAATCAATAATTATAGGCAATTCATATGATTTTAATTTTTCTATATCCAATTTTCCTGTAAGATTTAAAGCAAAATCTTCGTTTACATTTTCGATATTACTTTCCAATAAATTTTGCTCATCATTATTCTTTTTATTATTTTTTATAAGCCATATTCCAAAAATCACCAACATGATTATTAATATGATTATTGTGGATATTATATTCTTTTTCATAGTTCCCCCATATTTTACACAAGTTTTCTTAAATGATTATATACTTCATAAGTAATTTCTACATCTTTAAGTCCTCTATGTGCACCTTGATAACTTACATTAAAGTATTTAGCTAAAGTTCCTAATTTATAATTAATACTATTAGGAACTAATTTTTTAGCAAGATACATAGTATCTATACGCTCATTTTCTAAATTATAATTAATATATTTTTTGCATTTATCGGATAAAAAGCCATAATCAAAATTTACATTATGTCCTATAATTACATCATCTTCTATAAAATCAACAAATTCTTTAAAAACTACATTTGGAAGCTTACCGTTTTTTAACATAGCATCTGTAATTCCTGTTAAATTTGTTATAAAAGGTGATAATCTTCTATTTATTTTAATTAATTCATTATATTCATCAACTATTTTATTTTCTTTTACCTTAATAGCACCAATTTCTATTATTTCATCATTTATAGGTGAAAGCCCTGTAGTTTCAATATCAACTAATACATAGTCATCAACAAAATTTAATGCTTTTTTACTTTTTATATTAGTAGTTTCTTTACTTTTTATCTGTTCATTTTTCTTGTTTTCTTGTTCTAATATATCAAATGTGATTTGTGGATTTTCTAATTTTCTTTTTTCTTCTAATTCTTTTTGTTTTTTTCTTCTATTATTATTTATAAAAATATATTTGTTATACATGTTTTTCTCCTTTTTTGGTTTCATTAAATTTTAACATATAAATATAATTCTTGCTTAATTATTTTATTTCTTTTTATTATATAAGTCAATATACTTTATATAGTATTTTCTTAACCATATTTCTATAATTAAAAACTTATTATAAAATAATGCATATTCTATCATAATTTATTATAAGAAAGGTGTGCGTTAGCGAAAGCAAGCTTTCGACGCACACATGTGCATTTCGCTTCGCGAATATGCACAGCCCAAGGAAACCTAACCTTGTTGTATACGGAAAAATCGTTAAAAATACTGAAATATCAAATAAAAAGTCGATTTTTCCTATACAATAAAAAACACCTTATATTTAATAAAATAAGGTGCTTATATTTTATTTTATTAAACATTGTCTAATCATCCAAGTTTTTTTGCCGTAATCTAGTAAGTATTCATCCATTAATGCTGAAGTTGCATATTTTTTCTCATTATCGGCATCTTCTTTTATTTTAGTAGCATTTTCTATTAATATAGAATAATCTTTTAAAATATTTTCAAAAATTTCTCTAGAAAATATTTTTTCATTATTAGCTTCTTTTATTTGTGTTATTTCCAAATAATCTTTAATTGTTCCTAAGGGCTCTCCATCTATAATTAATATATGTTCTGCTATTTCATCTATTTGCTTATTTATCTTGTCATAAAGTTCTTCTAATTTCGCATGTGTATTAAAAAAATCTTCTCCTTTTATATTCCAATGGTAATTTTGAAGTTTTCTGTAAAATACATTTAAGTTGGCTAAAAATAAATTTAAGTTCTCTGTAATCATATATATTCCTTCTTTCTATATAATATATATTTAATTATTACCTAAATTTATTTTTTTATTCTATCTATTCTTTAATAATTTTTATTGCTTTTTCTGCTGTTTTATCCTTATCAAGTTTATTTATTACAAATATTAATATTCCAACTATTATAAAAGTTACTACATAAATTATTACACTAAATTTCCAATCTCCTTTTACTAAATTGCTACCTACAAAAGTTGAAGATATAATAGAAGGAAATCTTGCAAAAGTCGAAATGAAAATAAATCTTAATGGTTTAATAGGCAACAATCCTGCTATATAAACAAGGATATCTTTTGGTGTTCCTGGAATTAAAAATAATATTATCATTATCCATTCTATCTTTTTAGGATTTTTAAATAATTTACTGTTTTCTATTTTTTTTATTTTTTCTTTATTACAAAAACTATATACAAATTTTCTTCCATATTTTTTTACTGCTAAAAATATAATAGCATTTATTATAAGTAAAGAAATCGTAATAAATACAAATCCTCCCAAACCACCATAGCACATACCTGCTAAAACTTCTATTGGCTCTCCTGGAAGAATTGCTAAAAATATTTGTGCAAATTGCAAACCAAATAAAACTAAAATCCCAAGAATTCCTACTTCTGACACTTTATTTTTAAATTTTAGTTGTCCTTCTGCTGTAGATAAATTTCGTATGATGGGAAATAAATATACTGTTAATCCTATTAGTATTAAAATTACTAGTATTAATAAAGTGTATTTAAATATTTTCGTTTTTGTGCTCATAATATTCCTTCTTTTTTGTTTTTAGCTAGTATACCACATTTTTATAAATAAATCATTTATTTTTTATTAATTTTTTATTAAATATAACTTTGCAAGTATATTTAATGGAGCTTACTAATATAATCGTATTTACCAATTACATAAGTAAGCTCCATTTTTTAATAATTATTGTTCTGTAACTTTATAACCTGTTAAATCTGGTTTGTATATTTCTGTTATATTATTTAGTTCAATATTTACATACTCAGAAATACTATCCTTTGAAGATTGTTGCTGTACTACAAGTCCTGTATCCTTTTCTACCCATATTTTATAATCTGGAGCAAGTACAATTACATAACATTCTTTCTCTTGAACATTTTCAGAATAAATTAAAGCAGTTAACCCAAGGCCTGATAGTCCTGTTACATCTTCTGCAAATTGAAATGGCATTTTTCCATCTATCTGAAATCCCTCATTTGCATTTGTTTTAATAGCAGTATTTTTTCCTGTAAATGCTATAATTCTTTCATTTTCACTTACATCATCCCAAATTATCATACTTCGATCTGGCATAGTTAGATTGTTTATATCAGTTCTTGTAACTCCATCTTTAGCTCTGTACGTATATTTTATTTCATTTTCTCTATCATTTATATTAACCTGATATGAATAATTAGTTAAATCTTTATAACTTTCTGCTTTTTTTAGTATATTACTTAATATATAAAAATTTCTCATTGCAAATATAAAATATGCTATTACTAATATTCCAATAATTATTAATATTGCTTTTAGTCCTCTGTGTTTTTTCTTTTCTTCCTCTTTGCTATGTTTGTTTTTTACTTCAACTTTTTTAAATTTACTCTCTTCATTTTTTTCTACTTTTGACTCATTGTTTTCAGTTTTTTTTGACACTTCTTTTTTAATTTGTTCCTTGTTTTCTGCAATTTTCTCTTTCATCTTTTCTTCATCCATTTGTACTTTGTTTTCTTCCATTATATTTTCCTCCATTTCTCTTTAGATTATTATAAAATCTATTTATGTATAAATTATACCATAAAAGAAATGTTTGTAAATATATTTTTTCTATTTTTTATTTAATGGCATTCTTTCCTGAGGAACAAATCTAGTTGGAAAAGAATTAAATTTTGGCTAGGAAAATGAATTTGAAATTTATGAGGCGTACTTTTTGTACGTTGATTAAATTTCAAATGAAATTTGACAACGCCAAAATTGTAATTATTTTTCAACCTTTAATACCTCACTTAATACTTTTGATAAGTATTTCATGCTATTTAGACATTGCTCCATAGTATTTCCAGTAGCACCAACTTCTATAATACTAGCTCCTTTAGCTAACTGCTGATTATATCTACTATCTCTTAAAATTATTGGTTTGAATAATCCAGGATATAACTCATTTGCCTTTTCTTGTATTTTTATTGCAAGCTTTAAATTTTCGTTCCAATTATCATGCTCACTTCCTCCACCATTACTTCCTATTACAAACATCATTTGTGCTACTTCTTCTTCACCTATTTTTACTGTAGGAGCATAAGAACTATCACCTATTGCATCTCTATGAATATCGAACAATATATCCGTATCTTCATTTTCTTCTAATAATTTAGCTACTCCTCTTAAAGATCTATCATATGATTCACTATATGAAGAATCGTATATAGTTGTGTCGTGTATTACATTATATCCATAATGCTCCATGTACTTTGTAAGCTCAGTTCCTACTCTTGCTACTGAACAATTAATATCAGTAGTTCTAAAATTACCAGATGCTTTGTATTTATAATCTTCTGTTTGTGTATAACTTTCACATGTATGTGTATGATATATCAGTATATTTTTCATGTTTATATTTACTTCTGGCACAAGCATTTCCTTAGTTAATTTAATATTATCAGTTTCGTTTTTTATCTTTACACCATTGTACTCACTTGTATACTTTTCTGGCACATTACTCTCTACTACCTTTGTTTTTAGTCCGGTTTCTGCTTCTACTAAATTTTTATCATCGGCTTGCTCCTTAATAGTTTCCAAATTGCTTTGCTTACTCTCATTTTCTTCTTGAATATTTTCTTCTTCATTTTTTGCTATACTATCTATCATTCCTAATTCTATATCCAACGCCACTTTTAATGGTTTAACATCTGGATTTAGCTGAACATTTTCACTTTCTTTATTTACATTTTTAATGCTTGGTATAGTTACATCTAAACATGATAAAAATGAACTTTTTTCTATATTTATTTTTGTTTTAAAATTAGAAAAAAATTTAGTTAAACTTATAACAATAACTATCAAAATTGCAATTTTTAGCAAATATTTAATTATATCTCTTAACTCTATTACAGCTAAATTTATCATTTATAAAATACCTTTCATCTTTGTATTTGTACAAGTTTTCTATATATAAATATATTCGCGCTAATGAAAAAATATAACCTAAAATATTTAGGCTATATTTAGTATATTAGAAGAAGCATATATTTTCTATTTTTTTAACACTTCAATTGCTTCATTCAAACTTATTTCTTTTTGCTCTCCTGTTATCATATTTTTCAAACTTAAAGTTCCATTTTTTTCTTCTTCTTCTCCAATAATTGCAACATATGGGATTTCAAGTTTATCAGCATATTTAAATTTAGCTTTTATTTTTTTATCTTCCAAATACGTATCTGCATTTATTCCTGCATCTCTTAATTTTGTTCCAATTTCTAATGCTCTATCATTACTTTCTGTCATTGATACAATTAAAACTTTTGAAATAGATTTATTTTCTTCCTTAATTATATTTAATTCACTTAATTTTGAAAATACTCTTGTAAGTCCTATTGATACTCCAACACCTGGTAGTTTTCTATCTGTATAAAATTCTGCTAAGTTGTCATATCTTCCTCCTGAACAAATGCTTCCTAGCTCTCTATAATCATTTAAGAAAGTTTCATAAACTGTACCTGTGTAATAGTCTAATCCTCTTGCTATTGTTAAGTCTACATTGAAATTGCTATCAGGAACACCAAATAATCTTACATGTTTTACCACTTGTGAAAGTTCTTCTAAACCTTGAATGAACAATTCATTTTCTATGTTTAATTTTCTTAGTGCTTCTAGTCTTTCATCTGTTGAACCTTCAATTTCTATAAAACTCATTATTTTATCTATTTTGTCATTTTCGATGTTTAAATCTTGTAAACACTTGGTAACATTTTCTTTGCCAATTTTTTCTAATTTGTCTATAATTCTCATTATTTCTACTGAATTATCCTCTAATTGTAACTCTTTAAATAATCCGTTCAAAATTTTTCTATTATTAATTCTGATAGTAAAATTATCAAAGCCTAATTCTTTTATTGTTATATATATTACACTAGGCATTTGAGCATCATTTACTATACTTAACTCTCCATCTCCTATTATATCTATATCACATTGATAAAATTCTCTAAATCTTCCTTTTTGTGGTCTTTCGCCTCTATACACTTTTCCTATTTGGTATCTTTTAAATGGAAAGCTAAGTTCATTGTAATACTCTGTTACATATTTTGCAAGTGGAACAGTTAAATCAAAACGTAGTGCTAAATCATTATCACCTTTATTAAAGCGATATATTTGTTTTTCAGTTTCTCCACCTGCTTTTGCCAAAAGCACATCAGCCATTTCTATTATAGGAGTATCCAATGGCAAAAATCCAAATTTCTCATAGGACTTTCTTATCTTATCCATCATGCTATTAAACTTTATCTGCTCATTAGGCAAAAGTTCCATAAATCCTGGCAAAGTTCTTGGTTCTATCTTCATTTTTTCACACATTCCTTTCTTTTTGTCGCGATAGGGACAGACCTTTTCGCGACAAAATGTTTTTTTAAATACTTTTGTATAGTTATTTTTTAAGTATTTTAAAATGTTAAATATTTATTCTTCCTCTGGCATCAAATTATAATATATCGGTTCTTCTTCTACTATTTTAGTTGGTATTCCATGTCCTGGATACACTATTGCATCATCTGGAAGAACTAACAACTTATTATTTATTGATTTCATTATATCCTCAAAACTACTTGTTGGTAAATCTGTTCTTCCCCACATTCCCTTAAACATAGTATCACCTGAAAAAAGTATTTTCTCTTTTTCTGAATAAAGGCTACTTCCCCCTTTAGTATGACCAGGCGTATGTATTACTCTAAATTCTATATTTCCTATATGCAATAAATCTCCATCATTTACTCTAGCATCTGCTTCTATACTTATAGGTGATTTACAGATAATTCCTGTCAAATTTATATCTGGGCTCTTTAATCCTTCATAATCATCTGTATGAATAAGCACTTTTCCGTCTTTAATATTTTTCAATTCTTCTACTGCTCCAATATGATCACCATGGCAATGGGTTAAATAAATATATTTTAAATTTCCTTCTAATATATTTATCATTTCTATTATTTTTTCAATTTCTCCACCTGGGTCAATTACCATTAATTCTTTACTTTCTTCATCTTTTATAATATAGCAGTTTGTAATTATATTATCAATATTTGACTTTAATTTTAACTGTTTCAATATCATTTGTACTCTCCTTTTTGTCGCGAAAAGGCCTGTCCCTCATGCGACACTATTGTTTCTTTCTCTTTACTTCATAGATACTATCTATTTTTCTTAGTGCCTTTAATATATTGTTTAATTGCTCTATATTTTCTACTTCTATTGTTAACTCTGTCATTGCAATTTTCTCTTTGTTTGTTTTTGAATTTACAGCCATTATTTGACATTTATTATTTCCAAGTACTGAAATTATATCTGCAAGTAATCCGCTTCTGTCATTAGCATAAATTTCTATATCTACACTATATACTGTTTTTTTGTTATCGCTCCAGCAAACATCAATTATTCTATTTCCTTCTTCTAATAGATATTTTGTATTTATACAATTTGTTCTGTGTACTGATACTCCTCTTCCTCTAGTTATATAACCGATTATTTCATCTCCAGGAACTGGATTACAACATTTAGATAGTTTTACTAAACAATTATCTATTCCTTTTACTATAACACCATTTTGCGAAGGTTTAGATTTATGCACTTTTTCATTAGAAAGTTCTTCTAATGTTTTTTCTATGTTCTCCTCTTTATGTAATTTTCTGTATTCTTCTAGCATTCTTGCTATTATTTTTCCAGAAGTAATTGAGCCAAATCCTACACTTGCATACATGTCATCTATTGTATTGTATTTATATCTATTTAAAGCTACATTAATAAATTCAGGCTTAAATAAATCGTCATGCTTCATTCCTATTTTCTTTAGTTCTTTTTCTATTAAGTCTTTTCCTTTTTCTATATTTTCTTCTCTTTGATTTTTCTTAAACCATGATAATATTTTATTTCTTGCTCCTGAACTTTTTACAAACTTTAGCCAATCTCTACTTGGACCTTTAGATTGGTCTGAAGTTAATATTTCTACTATATCTCCACTTTTTAGTTTTGTTATTATAGGCATCATCTTACTATTAATTTTGCATCCTACCATTTTATGTCCAATTTGTTCATGTATTTGATATGCAAAGTCTATTGGTGTAGAGCCTTTTGGAAGTACTTTTATTGCTCCTTTTGGTGTAAAAATATATACTTCATCTTCAAAAAGTTCTTTTTTTAGCGTAGCCATAAATTCGTCTGGATCTTGCATTTCACTTTGCCACTCTAATGTTTCTCTAACCCATGCCAATTTATCTTCTTCAACTTTTACATTTGCTTTCTTTCCACTTAAGAAACTTGACTCTTTATATGCCCAATGTGCTGCAATACCATATTCTGCAACTCTATGCATGTCCCAAGTACGAATTTGAACTTCAAATGGTGTACCTTTAGGGCCAATCAATGTTGTATGTAGTGATTGATACATATTAGGCTTTGGAACAGCAATATAATCTTTAAACCTTCCCGGCATTGGATTATATAAATCATGAACTACACCTAATGATGCGTAACAATCTTTTACTGAATTTACAATAATTCTTAGCGCAAATAAATCGTAAATTTGGTCTAATGTGCTATTGTCTCTTTTCATTTTTCTGTAAATACTGTATAAATGCTTTGCTCTTCCTGTTACTTCTGCATCTATCTTTTGTTTTTTTAGTTCTCCTTTTATTTGCTCCATTATAAGCTCTATAAATTTAAGACGTTCTTCTCTTTTTTTATCTATTCCTTCAACCAATTCCCTATATTCTTCTGGGTATAAATATTTAAATGATAAATCCTCTAACTCCCATTTTAAAGAATATACACCAAGTCTATTTGCAAGAGGTGCATATAGCTCCATAGTTTCCTTTGCATTTGCAATTTGCCTATCTCTTGTTAGAAATTTTAATGTTCTCATATTGTGCAACCTATCAGCAAGTTTGATTAAAATTACACGGATATCTTTTCCCATTGCTAAAAACATTTTTCTGTAATTTTCTACTTGTTGCTCTTCTACACTTGCATATTGCAATTTGCTAAGTTTGGTAACTCCATCTACCATATATGCAACTTCTTCATTAAATTCTTTTACTAAATCATCATAAGAAGTATCTGTGTCTTCTAATACATCATGTAAAAGCGCTGCACAAATTGTATTATCATCTAAATCAAGATTAGCCAAAGTATATGCTACTTGCACAGGGTGAATTATATATGGTTCGCCAGATTTTCTTAATTGGTCTCCATGTTTTGCTTTTGCATATTCATATGCCTTTTGTATGATTTTTGTATCTCTTCTTCCTTTTTTCTTTTTTACTACTGATATTACATCTTCTATTCCTACCTCTTTATATTCTGACATAACTAATCCCCCCTTAGTATGATTTACGAATATCCTTTAATATGAGTTGGATGCTTTCTATTCCATTATATGAGTTTATCTCCAAATTTCCTACTACATCTACTCTATCATCTATTAAATATTTTGTAGTTAAATCTCCCATATTAAATCCTATAGCATCTATTATAAAGCTGTCATCTCTTAAAGTCAATCTTAAGTGTTTTCCTTCAGATAATGACCTTATTGAGTTTATTTTTAAATTTTTTAATAAAAACAATGGCATTTTATTTGCTTCACCATAAGGTTCTAGTTTTTTTAAACTTTTAACATTTTCAATATCTATATCTTTTAAAGATATCTCACTATCAATGTTTATTATAGGTACAATTTTGTCTGTTTCACTTTTTTTAGCATATTCCTCTAATATGTTTTTGAAGTTATTAAATTCATCCTTTTTTACAGTAACACCAACGGCCATTGCATGTCCACCAAATCTTTCTAAATGTTCTCCACATTTCATTAAAGCTTCATGCATATCAAATCCAGGTATACTCCTTCCAGAGCCTTTTCCTTCTTCTCCTTCAAAACATACTAGAATAGATGGTTTGAAATACATTTCTGTTACTTTTGATGATACAATTCCAATTATACCATGATGCCATCCTTCTTTTCCTACAATTATACAGTTTTTATTCTTTTCATTTTTTTCAATTTCTTCTACTGCTTCATCAAAAATTTTCTTTTCTATAGCTTGTCTTTCTATATTATATTCATTTAATTTTGTTGCTAAAGATTTTGCTTCATACAAATCCTTTGTTAAGAATAAATCTAAAGCTACTTTTTCATCTCCCATTCTTCCACAAGCATTAATTCTTGGCGCTACTCCAAATGAAATAGCATTTGAATCTAAAGCTTTAAAACCTATTATAGATAGCAAAACTTTAAGTCCTATATTTTTAGTTTGCGCTACTAGCTTTAGTCCTAATTTTGCAATTACTCTATTTTCATCTATCAATGGTACTATATCTGATATTGTTCCAATACATACAATATCTAAATATTTCAAATACTCTGTTTCGTCTAATTTTAGTTCCATAGAAATAGCTTGTATTAGTTTAAAAACTACTCCCACACCTGCTAATTGATTAAATGGATATATACTATCTTTTCTTTTAGCATCTACTACTGCTAATGCTTTTGGCAAGTTTTCTCCTGGTTCATGATGATCTGTAATTATTGTTTCTATTCCTAAAGAGTTTGCAAACTCAATTTCTTCGTTTCCAGATATTCCACAATCTACTGTTATCATCAGTCTATATCCTTCATCATATATTTTTTGAATTGCTTCTTTATTTAATCCATATCCTTCGTCTATCCTATTTGGAATATATGAAGAAACTTCTAAACCTCTTTCTTCTAAATATTTTTTTAATACTGTAGTACTTGTTATCCCGTCTGCATCATAATCACCATAAATAATGATTCTTTCTTTTTCTTTAATAGCTCTTAAAATTCTATTAACTGCTGCAATCATATCCGGCATTAAAAATGGATTATGAAAATCTCTTCTAGTTGGATTTATAAAAAGTTCTATCGCTTCCTTTTCAGTGATTCCTTTATTTACTAGTATTCTTGCTAAAAGTTCATCTAAATTATATTTTTTAGCAAGTTCTTGTACCTTACTTTCATCTACTTCATAGCATTCCCACTTTTTGTTCATTTACCTCTCCTTAAAATTTACAATATACATATTATTTTACTACAAAATGAAGTTTTTTTAAAGAGATTTTATTAAAATTTGACTTTTTATTTGTTATAGGTTACAACTTACAATAAGAAAATTAGACGTTAAAGCAAGCAGAGCTTTCGACGTCCACATGTGCAAATTGCTTCACAATCAACTTAAATCTAAAATATAAATTATATTTAAATAAAAACTTCCCAGTAAAACTGGGAAATTTTTATTTAAGTAATATCTCTGTATTTTAACATTTTATACATTTTAGTTAATACAATTATAAAACCAATGCCTATTAAAATAATTGATGCGACTGTCATTCCTGTCTGTGGAATTTTTCCTGGTGCTGTTGTGTTATCAATTGTATTTTCATTACTATCATTATTGTTTTCATCATCTTCAATATCATATACAAAGTTACGATCTGTATGATTAATTAAGTTAACTTTATTTCCACTAACTTGAGCTTGATAAAGTTCTATATCCTCAACTGGATAATATTTTCCATTTTCATCTTCTAATTCAAAATACACATAGTAATAAGCTCTATTTTCTAGGTTTAATTTTTGAAAAATATTAGGTGTTTCTCCAAAAGAAAATGTTTTTTCTAATAAACCTTTTGATGTTTTTGAATAATTAAGTAAATTACTCATTGCATCTTTTGTTCCATTTTTAATGTCTTTCAATATACTATTTTCTGTCATTTTACCTATTTTTATGTTTATTTTTCTAGTAGTGCTACTATATGGTTCATAGCAAAATAATGCACTAGCAAATTCGTTACTAAAATACCCTATAATTCTTTTAGTTAATGGTAGTTGACTTAGTCTTTGGATTTTTTTTGCAGATACAACTATCTTACTTTCTCTGTTCTGCACTTCTGCTATCCATATATAAATATCTCCGTTTTTTTCTAAATATGGTATTAAATATGATGAACTAATTTTTCCTTCTGAAGAAATTGTCCTCCAATAATTAATATCATTTCCTATCTTTTCTAAATCTGGAGCATTATCTTTATTATTCGAAATATAAAAATAATAATAATGATTTTCTTTTTTGAAATTTACATTTTTTAGTAATAACGATGGAGAACGGTGGTCTGTTTCGGTATAATCTGTCCATTCATAATCCATATTATCAAAATCTGTCCATTCCATTGCATCATCTTGATTACTGTTGACTATAATATCTTCTGATAAAGATATATTTGATAAATCATCATATAGTACGCCGTCTTCTGTAATTTGCTGTATTTTTAGTATTTTTAGTTTACCTATATCTTCACTACTTATATCATATGTGTACAATAATTCATCTATTTGACCTGGTTTAGTATCACACTTAATTCTTCTTTCTATTCCGTTTCCAAATTGAATAACTAATTCAGGTAAATCTGTTATTTCAACTGCACCTTGTGAATTTTTTAATATAATATTAAGACTTGTACCTGTTTTATATGTGTTATTTGTGCTTTTAATTTCTATTTTATCAGTAATAAAAACCTCCGCTGTTCCATCTGTTGCTAATACTATTGTCGAAATAATTGTTATTATTACTAATGTTAGAATTATTATATAACTTAACTTTTTCATATATACTCCCTTCATTTTCAAATAAATTTCATTACAGAAAAAAATGTTATAAATATTATTCCCAAAATCGTAAATACTATACCTATCTTAATATTATAATGCCCTCTGCTTAAATAAAATTCATTCGGATTAGTTGTGTTGTAATAAATTTCTATTTCTTGACCTATAGCATAACTAGGTGATGATGAGCCAATATTAGATTTCTTAACATATTTTTTTCCTTCAATCTGATATTCTATTACTGGATAAAATATAGTATTGTAATTAATATTACCATACTTACTGTTTCCAATTCCTATATTTATATTTCCTACACTTATATTAGCACCATTATATGGTACATTTTCTCTACTTATTTGGTATCTTTTTGAAACATCTTTAATGATATCCACAACTTTACCTAAAGTTACACCATTACATCTATTTTTCTTTTTATTGTCCAATAATATTATAATAACACCAACTAAAAAAAATAGCAAACCTACAATTATAAATATTAACACTTTTCCACCTCCAATTTTTCTCTATTTGAAAAGGATTATATCAATTAAATATTTTCTTGTCAATATTTTTATTCATGATTTTTTATTATTATAAATTGCATTTACTTCTCATGTTCAATATCTTCTATCCATACTTATTTTTTAATACTTTAGTTTAAATATAATATAATTATAATATTTAAATTAAAATTGCTATACATAATACTATGATTTTCAAAATTTCTCCTGCTACTAATGAAAAATTAGTAAGAGGTATTCCAATTTTATTTAAAACATCAAATTTTTCTACTAATAAATCTACTTCTTGTCTTGTTATGTTTTCATTTATTCTTTCTTGTTCTTCCATATATTCTTTTGCAACAAATATTGCTTTACTCATTGCTTCATTTTCTAAGTAGCACCTTATTATCAGATAAACAATTGATAAAAAGATAAATCCTTGTATAAATATTAATCTTTCTCCTATATTAAATAAGATTAATACTAAAGATACTATAAAATAAAGTAAATAAAAATTTGAATATATAAAATTAAATAATAATATTTTCTTATTTTGCGCAGAATGTAAACATTCATGAGCTATTGTTTGAATTCTAGTAAATGTATCTTTAATATCAGCTATTATAATTTTATTTGTTATGGCAATGTATAAACTTGTTTTTGATTCTTTATTTTCTTCTATTTTAACATTTTTATTATTTAGTTTTTTTAGTATTTCTTCACAAATTTCTTTATTCTCTGGAAACTTATTTGCTATTTTATTTAACTCTTTATCATACCCTATTTCTTTTATCTTCTTTATATCTTTTATTTTTACATTTAACCCTATTTTTAATAAAATAATTGTTATTACACTAATTACAATAATTATAATTTCCATCTAATTTCTCCTTTTTCTCTTATTTAAATAGATACTTTTCGCAATTAAACTTATACAAAAAGCTTTCGCTACACAAATATTTTTTGGTAGTAAAAGCTAAATAACAATTATTCACTTTATATTAATCGACAAATATATTAATATTAAAAAACTTAATATGTTTTTAATTTTTAGAAACAAGCTATAACTTTATAACACATCTCTTATCGCTTCTGCTATAATTTTGTTTACATCTGTTATCATAACATTAAACTTCACTTCTAAATCAAAATATTGTTTTATTAATTCATTTTGAATTAATTCTGTATACATTTCCTCTAATTTTTTTGCTTTTTCTTCATCTTTGTTCTCTCCTGTATACTGCATAAGTTGCACTTCATATCTTAATCTTTCAAATTCTTCTATTTTATTTTTTAAATCTGGATTTGACATTAATTCATTTTTTACTTTTTTGTAAGATTTATATTCTTCAGATTCTTGAATTTCATAAGCTAATCTATTAGCTGTATCATATACATTCATTTAAGCCCTCATACCTTTCTATATCATATTACAACATTAGTATCTTAAGTCTGTCCCAATTTTACTATAAAATTTACAAAAATACCTATCCTAAAATAACAACTTTAAGCGTAAGCATGTTTTTTCTTGAAGCTTAACAAATTTGTAATTTCTTTTTCTGTATTTTTTGCTTTGTTTGCCTTTTTTGCTTTTTCTTGTGCAATTTGCTCTGCTTGTTTTTGAGCCATAGTTTTGCAAATTGCTCTTTCATATATGTAATGTGTATCTTGTGCTATTTTATTCCAGTTAAATCCTTCTTTTACCTTTAATCTTGCTTTTTTTGAGATATTGGCTGCTAAGCCAGCATCAAATAATAAATTTAGCACAGAGTCTGCTATTGAATTAGCATTTCCTGCATAACTTTTCATTCCATCTACTTTGTGTTCTACTATTTCATTTAGTCCACCAATATCTGATACAACTGTTGGAACTCCTGCAAGCATTGCTTCTAATGCAACTATTCCAAATGGTTCATAGGTACTTGGAAATACTGCAACATCTGCACATTTATACATTTTTTGAACTTGTTTAGAATTTAAATATCCAGTAAAATATACTTTATCTGAAAGTCCCATATTAAATGCTTGTGCTTTTAGTTCTTCAAGCATTCCACCTTTTCCAGCAATTATTAATTTAGCATCATGATAATTAGCAAGTATTTTTGGCATAGCTGAAATTAGATGTTGTACTCCTTTTTCATATACTAATCTTCCTACATATAGTATGATTTTCTCATTATCCATTGCATACTGTCTTCTAAAATCATAATCTCTATCTATCCCTGTAAAACTATTTACATTTATTCCATTTGGAACAACATTTATTTTGTCAAAAGGGAGCCCAAATAAACCTTGCACATGTCCCTTCATATAATTACTATTTACTATAACTTCTGTTGATTCATAAGTTAAAAGCCATTCTGTATCATTTATATATCTTTGTGTTTCATCATGTATTCCAGAATTTCTACCAGCTTCAGTAGCATGTATTGTTGATACTATTGGTATATCAAATGAGTTTTTCAAGGTTTTTGCAGCATTAGCAACTAACCAATCATGTGCATGTATTACATCAAATTTTTCATTTTTACTTATTAATTCTGTTGCTTTTGCAATTAAATTAAAGTTAAGTTGCATTATCCAGTCTATAAAATTATTTGGATGTATCATATAATTATCTACTCTATAAACTTCTACACCTTTATCATTTTCATAGTATGGTACATCTCCGTCTTTATAAGTAACAACTGTTACTTCATGTCCATCTTTTATTAATCTTTTAGATAAATCGTGTACTACTCTTGCTATTCCGCCTACAATCCTTGGTGGATATTCCCAGGTTAACATTAATATTTTCATTGGTAATAACCCCTTTCGCTTTTTCTTTTGATTTGCTTAAATTTACTTGTTATATTGTATACAAAATTATTACAAAAGTAAACATTTTTTGATAAAAATTTTAAGAAAATTTTATACTCTATTTGGTTGAGTTTTTATCAAAAATGGAGTATAATATATATTGTACTTGGGGATGTATTTGGTTTCGACAATAATTCTGAAGTATGAATAGCGAGTAGTGGATGTTCGCTTCGGCCACTATAAAAAAGCGAAAATTAAATATAAACGCTGATAATAGAGAATTAGCTTACGCTGCTTAAGAATAGTAGCACGTCTTACTAAAATCCCCACAATTTTGGATAAGGCGTTGATTTAGTGGGAAACGAATTTACTTTGATGTCATAGAAGTAAAGGGTATTTGTTTGACTACTTAAAAGATAAATTTGTTTATTAGTTTACTTTTAAGGAATTTTATTAATAAACTGCACTCGGAGAATTTCATATGAATGGATTGTTGGACAGGAGTTCGACTCTCCTCATCTCCACCAATTTATTATTTTTCACTTGACTAATTGCATGTACTTATGGTATAAATATATATATTGATAATGGCCCCTTGGTCAAGCGGTTAAGACGCAGCCCTCTCAAGGCTGAATCATGGGTTCGATTCCCGTAGGGGTCACCAGTAATAAAAGGATGCTTACATCCTTTTTTCATTGTCTTATCTATTTTACTTCAATACATTTATTTAATATATATTCTAGTCTTTCGTCTTGTTTTGTTAAATATAAATATCCTATCAAAGCTTCAAAACCTGTTGAATACATATAATCTTGAACTGTTGCATTTTTTGGTAAGTGATGATTTTCTGTATTTCTTCCTCTTTTCACAATTTCTTTTTCCTTTTCAGTTAACTCTTTTTCTATTTTTTTTAATATTTCTGCTTGAGCTCTTGCTTTTACATATTTAATTGCCTCTATATGTAATTTATGTGGTTTATATTTTGTTGTATTTACTAAACTCATCCTAATAAATAATTCATATACACTATCTCCTATATATGCCCATGTAAGTGGAGACATAGTATTTACTTCTGCTTCATTTTTTGGTCTATCTACTAATTCTAACATTTTCTACTCCTTTTACTAAAAATGCGCAATTGGGGACCTACACCTTCTGCGCATGTAACATTATTTATCAGATACATTACAGTTATTCAATTTATAATGACTGCGCAGAAGGTGTATGTCCCCAATTGCGCATTTTTTATTCAATTTCTTCTAGAGTAATTCTTCCTATTTTTCCGCTTCTAAAATCCTCTAAAATAATTTTTGCTACTTTTTCTTCATCCACATTACCGCCTTGAGATAATGTTCCTCTCTTTCTACCAATATAGTCCATTATTTCAAGTACTTTATCATTTTCTTCAATCTCTTTTTCTGATATGTTCTTTACTACTTCTTCATCTAGTTTATATCTATTTATTATTTTTTCTAAATGTTTTTTTATTAAGAATTTTAATAAACTAAAGCCTATTTCTATTATTTGTAAAATATCATCTTTTATAGTTCCTGTATACGCCAAATTTAGTGCTACTTCTTCGCATTCAAATTTTGGCCATAATACTCCTGGAGTGTCCAATAACTCTATATTTTGATTTATTCTAACCCACTGTTTTTGTCTTGTAACTCCTGGTTTATTTCCTACTGTTGCTGTATTTTTTTTAGCAATACGGTTTATAAAAGAAGATTTACCTACATTTGGTATTCCTAAAATCATAACCCTTATAGATTTTCCTATTCGTCCCTTACCTATATATCTTTCTTGTGAAGATGCATATATTTCTTCTATTTTCTTTATTACTTTACTAATTCCTTCTCCTGTATTTGAATTTACAAGTAATGCATGAGTTCCCTGTTTTTCAAAGTGCTCAACCCATTTTTTATTTTGGCTTTCATCTGCTAAATCATATTTATTTAATATAATCAATTTTAATTTTTGCTTTGTTAATTTATTAATATCTGGATTTCTACTAGATATTGGTATGCGAGCATCTAATACTTCTACTACAATATCTATTAATTTTAGGTCTTCTATAATTTGTTTCTTTGTTTTAGCCATATGACCTGGATACCAGTTGATATTTGTTTTATTTTCAATCATTATTTTCACTCTTCCTTTTTTTCTACTTTCTCTATCAATAAATC
>CALXVN010000009.1 GCA_944392085.1 uncultured Clostridia bacterium
ATTTAGTTTAGCTTTTCCACTAGTAGCAGCTACCATACAAAGCAAACTTCCCGCTTCTATTCTATCTGGCATAATATTATAACTAATATCTTTTAGCTTCTCTACTCCAGTTATCGTTATATTACTAGTTCCTGCTCCTTCTATTTTGGCACCCATTCGATTTAGACAGTTTGCTAAATCTATAATTTCTGGTTCCATTGCAGCATTCGTAATATTCGTTTTTCCTTCTGCATAAACAGAAGCTAAGATTATGTTTTCGGTTGCTCCTACACTTGGAAAATCTAAATGTATATTTGCCCCAATTATTTTATCACATTTACATATAATAAATCCAGCATTTTCCACAATATTTATTCCTAATTTTTCAAAACTTTTTAAATGAAGATCTATTGGTCTTGCTCCAATGTCACATCCACCTGGATATGAAAACCTTACCTCTCTAAATCTCCCAAGTATTGCACCTGCTAAAATTACCGTTGAACGCATTTGATGCATTAAATGTTCTGGTATTTCTTTTTTTGTAATATTCTTTGAGTTTATCTCTATTTTTCCTTTATTTTTCTTGATTTTGCAACCAATAAATTTTAAAATTTCCTGTGTTATTCTTGTATCTCTAATTTCTGGAACATTATATAATTTTGTTGTTCCGCTTGTTTAATATGCTGGCAGCTAAAATTGGAAGTGAAGCATTTTTTGAACCTGATACATCTACTTCTCCTTCTAATCTTTTTCCACCTTCTATTATGTAACTAGGCATTTTACTCATTCCTTTCATAAGATAATCTATTTTTATTTTAGAATTTTATTTTTGCTATATCTTATGTTAAGATGACATAAAAGGTGAATATGGTTTTTCTAGTTTATTTTTTAATATTAGAATAGCAAAACAAGTGCTAAAATTTCAAGTCATTTTTGAGATCTTAGCACTTGTTGAAGTTGACATTTTTTTACAACTGGTTAGTATTTCTATCCTGTTATTTTAGATTCTTTTTATTATTTGATTTTATTTCCTTTTGTTGCTCTTTTTCAATTTGCTTTGCACTCTTACTTGGTGTTGGTAAATCTTCTGGCATAGTACCTCCAATTCTTTTTATAGTTTGCCTAACAGCCTGTCCAACATTATGATGAGTAATACATGCATCATCTTCATTATTTATATTCTTATTTTTTAAAACCTCATCTGTTTGTGTAATTCTAAATAGATTAGCTGCTAGTTCTGTACTACTCATATAGTCTAATATATCTTCTTTATCTGTTATTCCTTTTCTATTTGCAATATCTTTAGCTGTTTCTCCATTATATAGTCCTGTATATCCATAATTATTAAATTTCCCATAATTTTTTACACCTGCTAATTTGGCTGTATTGAATAAATATTTATTTTTATCTTTTACATTTCTTCTAGTATATAATCTTTTCTCATCTTCACTTAATTGTTCATATTCTTGTCTTGTTATTTCTTGTTTCCTAGTTTGTACTGCAAAATAAGTTTGCGCTAATGCTATTGCTTTTTTTCTACTATCTCCATTTTGTGCAATTAAATAGCATGCATACCTAGTTAGTTTAAAGTCATCAATTACCTTTTCAGCGCCCTTAGGCATTTTTATCGTTTTGCCGACATCGGCAAAATGTTCAAATATATTGATATTACTGTTTTTCTATCTTCTTCATTCTCTATTTCATCTATCGGTATTCCTTCATATCTTTTTACTTTCTTTCTTATATTAGATAGTCTTTGCCATAATTTATTTTCATATTCTTCTTTTGATGTAGGACTTGGTAATTTTTTTTCCCATATATTTTTTTCTCCATATTGCTCTTTACACCATTGTTCTATTTCTATAGCATTCTTCAAACTGTCCCCTAGTCCATATTCTTCATCTAATTTTCTCTATTTTCTGCTATTATTCTGTCATATTGCGCTAATCGTTTTGCTTTTATTGTTTCAGGTGTATCGTTTTCAGTAACTTCAAAATCATTTCTTCTTGTTATTAAATTTAATAAAATTGTTGGTATTTGGTGTTTATCTATTCCTTGTTCTTCTAGTTTTTGGTATAACTCTACACAATATTCATCTTGTATTCTTTGAATTAGGTTGTTTCTTTCCTTTGCTGTAAATTCTTCTATTCCAATTTTTGACCAATCATATAATGAAAATATTGCTTCTGCATAATATTTTTCTTTATCTATTTTTTTATCTCTTTTTGTCTTTGAAAATGTGCTACTCATTATATTTCTTACATATGATAGTTCACCATTTTCAATTATTTCTATCTGTTCTTCTTCAGATAAATCTTTTATTTTATCTATTAGCTCGGTTTCTTCTCCATTCAAATCTAATGAAACTGATTCACTAAGTTTAACTCCTCTATTACTTTGTCTTGTTATTATTTCGGGTTCTATTCTAAAACCATTATCTTCAATATATTGAAAAATTCCTCTAAATTTTGGATTATTTCCTATTATTTGACTTAATAATCTAGCAAGTTCTTTTGCATTTGCTTGTGATTTAGCTAAGTAAAATATGTTTTTTATAGCTGAATTTGCCATTCCATATTCCACTTTGCCATCTGTTAAATCATACATCTCTTCTATTGATATATTATCTCTTATTCTATAATCATTTAACAAAGTGCTGTTCTTTGGTATATCTAAACTTCTTCCTTCATTTACAAAGCGAATTACTTCTCTTTTTAAATCTCTAACCACTTGCTCATTTTGTCCTTCTATTTGTTGTAATAGTGCAAAAATGTCCACAATTTCTCTTGGTACATCAATTATCTCATCTTTTTCAATATCACCATAATGTATTAGCTCTAGTGATGAGAACGCATTTCCTACTGTTTGCACTAATAAATTGTTGTTCGCTGTATGTGGAATTATTGGTTCCATTCCACCTACTCTTTCAAGTAAAGTTAACTTAGCAATTATCTTATTTTTTTCTAATGATTGTTCTTCATTTAAAGCACGATAACTACTTATTCTTGCTACTGGTGATTTATATGTAATCCCTTTTCTTAACTTTGCTTTACTTTGGTCTAATGGTTCACTTGAAGTATATCTTACTTCTATTGCTTTTTTCATTTCTTCTGGTGTTTTACTATTGTCTATTTCTGAAATAGCTTCTAAAAGTTTACTATTTGATGGTGTAGAAGAAATATATTCATCTACCCTTTTAGCTATTTCTTCTAACATATATTGTCCAGCATTTATAACTTTTTCTCCTAATTCTTTTTTAGGGACTTTTACTATTACATATCTATCTTTGTAAAATCCTCTTCCATAAGAAATAGACACATTACCATTACTTGAAAGAGAAATACAATTTGTATCTTTTCTATAGTGCATTTTTATATGGTCAAAAACTTGCTCTAAACTAATTTCAGCCTCTTTGCTATATTTAGGTGGTTCATTTTCTTGGTTTTCTTCATATCTTTCTCTATCTGTTCTTATTCTTCCAATATCTCCTGAACTATCTAATATTGTTTCTGTTTCTAAGTCCTGATTATCTGCCATATTTAATGCTCGAAAAAAGTAACAATTTTCTTCATCTTCTATTATATTAAAATTTTCTATATCAAATAAATTTTCCATTTTAAATTGTTCCTTTGTTATACTTTATTTATAATAATATATCATACCATGTCAAAATATAAAAGATTTTCCAATTGTTTTTTATATACTAAGTATTTAATTTTCTTATTTCTTTAGCATTTTTATCGGATATAACTTTTTTACCTGTTTCTATTTCTAATTGTTCTTTTGCAAGCCTTGCTATATTTCCACCTTTTATAACAGAGTCTTCTGCTTCTTTAAATCCTTTTCGTTTTTTACTTTTTGATATTTCTGTTGAAGAAGTTTCTGCCAACATATTTAAAACTAATTCCATATTTGTCATATTATCTCTCAAATTTTCTTTCTTCAATCCTTTTAAATTTTTATACTCTTTTACAGAATATCCACTCCAAGCTCGTGTTAGAATATTTGTTAATATTGCAAAGTCTTTACTTGAATTAATGCCTTTTTCTTTTAATTCGTCTGTAAATTCTTTTCTTATATCTATAGTTTTTAACCTTTGATTTATCCATTCTTCTGAATAACCCTTTTTTCTGTATATATCCAATGCTCTATTTATTGCTATTTCTGGATCATATGCTTCATCTATTCGTTCTCTTCCTACTTGTGCAAGCCATAATTTAAACGGCTCTGCTTTTTTAGATGGTATTGATTGTATTAACCTTAAAATTTGTTCTGTAGTCATTACATCAGTATCTCTTAATTTCCCATCATTTGCTTTCATTTTCAACTGGTTAGTAATACTACCCAGTTCACTTCCTTCTTCTCTTAGCTTGTTTTTTAACCATTTCCAATAATTTCTCGATTTTTGATAATCATTATCATTTAATACAGCAACTACATCTACAACAGAAAAATACCATTTTTCTTCTTCATCATTCCATTTTGCTCTAATTTTTTTATCTTCAAATAATTTCAATTCATTATTTTGTTCCATTATTACCTCTTTTCTTTTAAAAATCCATTTTTTTCATACACTTGAGTTTCTTTTTAATTTTAAATATTTATATCATAATTCTAACAATTTTTCAACGTCTTTGCGAAATTTTGTTTGCTATTGTTGTAGTTTCTAGTTACAATTCACCGCAATACTTATTTTTTGCAAAAAATAAGAACTAGGGTTCACCGCACCTAATTCTTATTTTTCCTTACCACTTCACAACCAACTTATTTACCTTTGAATTAATATAGTCTTCTAATTTTTCCATAAATATATCTGGTTTAATTTCTTTTTTTGCTACCATGTCTAAGCCTTTTTCCCAGCTAGCGGTAAGTTTTGGATTTAACATATCTGGCATAGAGCCATTTACCACATCATATATTATTTCTCCTTTTTTTGTTGGAGTTATTATTTGAGTTTTTGTATTTATTGCAATATACCCTATTCTTTCTAGCTTTTTCATTATTTCTGCTCTTGTCGCACTTGTTCCAATTCCTGCACCCTTTATTTGTTCTCTTAATTCTTCATCTTCTATTAATTTACCTGCATTTTCCATTGCTAAAATAATTGATCCCGAATTATATCTTGAAGGTGGAGTTGTTTCAGATGTCTTTATTTCAAAATTCTTTACTTCTATTTCTTGTCCTTTTTTTAAAGTATTTAAAATATCTAAATTTGTACTCTCATCATCTGCATTTATATTAGTTTTTTCTTCGCTGTTTTCCACATTTTTTTCACTTTTTGCTTCTATTTTTCTATCCTTTAATACTTCTAAATATCCTTGTTTTATACATACTTTTCCACTTGCATTAAATTCTTCATTTTCAATATTTATTTTTACTGAAACTTTGCTATACTCAGCTGGCGGATAAAATATGCTTAAAAATCTTTTGGTAATAACCTTATATACTTGTTTATGAAGTTCTGGAAGTTTCTCATAATTTTCATATCCTTGTCCTGTTGGAATTATTGCATAATGGTCTGTTATTTTACTATCATTAACATATTTCGTTTTAGTTAAATCCGTCTTATATTTTTCTTCTGCCATTTGCTTAATATATCCTTGTATTTCTCCGTCTTTGTATCCTTTTGCTATTCCATTTAAGTTCTTAGAAATAACTTTTGCAATAGCTGTTGAAAGTACTCTTGCATCTGTTCTTGGATATGTAACTAACTTTTTTTCATATAAATTTTGTATTACCTCTAATGTTTCATCTGGTTTTATTTTAAATCTTTTTGTACATTCATTTTGTATTTCTGCTAAATTAAACAAAAGTGGCGCATTCTCCTTTGTTTTGCTTTTCTTTACTTCTGTAACTAATGCTTTTTTTCCTTGAAGTGAAATTATGAAATCTTTTGCGTCTTTTTCTTGCTTAAATCCTGATTCATTGTATAGCTTTGGAGATTCGAACATCTTAGATTTTTCATTTACTTTCCATTCAGCCTTTATAGGTGAATTTTCTTTTCCAAATTCTCCTATTACTTTATAATATGGTGTTTTAACAAAATTTCTAATTTCTCTTTCACGAGATACAATCATTCCAAGTACACAAGTCATAACTCTACCTACTGCAATAGAAATTTTATCTTCTTCTAATTCTTTTGCAACTCTTTTTCCATAAATTATGGATAATAATCTAGAAAAATTTATTCCTATCAAATAATCTTCTTTAGCTCTTAAATATGCAGAATCTGATAAGCTATCATATTCTGATAAATCTTTGGCTTCTTCTATTCCTCTTTTTATTTCTTCTTCTGTTTGAGAATCTATCCATACTCTTCTTCTATTTTGTTTCTTTATACCTATTTGATTTTCAACTAATCTAAAAATATATTCTCCTTCACGTCCAGAGTCAGTTGCAACATATACTGAATCTACATCTTCTCTAGATAATAAATTTTTAATTACATTGTACTGTTTTTGCACACTTGGTATAACTTCATATTTATATTCTTTAGGCATAAAAGGAAGAGTATCTAGCCTCCAAAACTTTAACTTTTCGTCATATACTTCTGGATATGACATAGTAACCAAGTGCCCAACACACCAGGTTACTATCCAATTTTCAGATTCTAAATACCCATCTTTTCTTATTCCATTTATTCTTAATACTTTTGCAAATTCCATTGCTACTGATGGTTTTTCTGTTATAAGCATCTTTTTTGCCATTTTATGTATCATTCCTTTATTCAAATAACACTATATCCATTTTTGAAGTAAATTCATTATTTCCATAAGGATAAATAATATATAATTCTTCATTTGGTCCTAAGAAATATGAACTTGTATTATCTACATTATACATATCACTTGTCAAATCTCTTACAAATATTTGATTATATCCCATATCTTGAAGTGCTTCATCTTCCTCATTTGCTTTTGTTACAACCTCAATAATTTTATCATTTACTTCATCTTTATTAAGCTTTTTAATATTTATTAAATCAACTAAAGTAGCCTCAGTATTAGTAGCCAAATTATAATTATACGTCTGAATAATTACGCGTTGTGCAGAAGTTCCTTCTTTTAGTGTAGATCTAATTATTAAAGATAAAATGTTACTATTCACATAAGCTACATAATCAATTGTGTAAATCGTTTTATTTTCAGTATCTGTTTTTTGTAATATTTCATTTGCTTTATTTACAAAATTAGCTTGTGTAACTTGATTTAAAGTAGTTGTTAACTCATTTTTTATATTAATTACAGGTATACTCATTTTTACTTCATAAGCATCACTAATTTCTTCTATCTCATAAATTGAATATACTATATCATTTTCATTATTTATTTTTTGTATTCCTGTAGTATCAAATCCATTTAAATTCAAAGTATTTGTAAAGAATTCATTAAATTCATCTTTAATTTCTTCTTGTGATTTTTCTAGTATTTCATTTTGAACATTTTGACTTGAGGTATTATTATTGTTATCTATAAATTGTGCATATATTCCTGCAATTATAGCAAATACGCAAAATGCACTTATTAGTATATACATTATTTTTGGATTCTTCATTTTTCATCACCTTTCTACATATATAGTATACAACATAGATTTTGAAATTTCAATTATAATTATGAACATTATGTATTTTTATTGACTTTACAGCTATTTTGCGGTATTATATATTATGTATAAAAATGTAAATAAAGGAGATATATATAATGCTATGTTCAGACTGTAAAAAGAATAATGCAGTTGTTTTTGTTAATAAAAAAGATAATGATGGAAAAAATACTTTAGAAGGTTATTGTTATGATTGTGCTAAAAAAAGAGGAATAAATCCTATTGATAGTCTAATGAAACAAGCTAATCTTTCAGAAGATGATTTAAATAATATGTCACAACAGTTTGAGTCAATGTTTAAAGATATGTCTGAAAATATGAATTTTCAAACTTTGCAAGAAGATGATAACGACTCATATAATCCAGATGATGCAAATAAAGGATTTCAATTTGGAGCTATTCCTTTAGGCTCTATATTTTCAAATATGTTTGGAAATACTGAAAACTCTAATAATTCTGATGAAAATTCTACTGGAAAGAAAAAAGTTAAAGTAGATAAAAAGAATACTAAAAAAAGAAAAACTTTAGAAACTTTTGGAACTAATTTAACTTCAAAAGCAAAAAATAATCAATTAGATGCTGTAATTGGAAGAGATAGAGAAATTCAAAGAATTATCCAAATTTTAAATAGACGTTCTAAAAATAACCCATGCCTTATAGGTGAGCCAGGTGTTGGTAAAACTGCTATAGCACATGGGCTAGCTATTAGAATTGCAGAAGGTAAAGTACCAGCCAAATTATTAAATAAAGAAGTATATCTTTTAGATATGACTGCAGTTATTGCAGGAACTCAATTTAGAGGTCAATTTGAAGCTAGAATGAAATCTATTATTGATGAATGTAAATCACTCGGAAATATAATTTTAGTTATTGATGAAATTCATAATATCATTGGTGCTGGAGATGCAGAGCATGCTATGAATGCTGCAAATATTTTAAAACCATCTCTTGCAAATGGTGAAATTCAGTTAGTTGGAACTACTACTTTAAAAGAATACAGAAAATATATAGAAAAGGATACTGCTTTAGAAAGAAGATTTCAACCAGTAATAGTTGCCGAACCTTCTATTACAGACTCTATTGGAATATTAGAAGGAATTAAAAAATACTATGAGGATTATCATAAAGTAAAAATTTCAACAGATGTTATTAAACAAGCTGTTATAATGTCTGAAAAATATATTCATGATAGATTTTTACCTGATAAAGCAATAGATATATTAGACGAAGCATGTTCTAGAATAAATTTAAATAATAAAGATTTATATGAATTAGAAATTTTAAAAAATGAACTTGCAAAAATTCAAGAAGAAAAGGAAGAAGCAGCTCAGGCTGATTCTACAGAAGATTATCAAAAAGCTGCTGAACTTAAGACTAAAGAATGTGCATTAACTGAAAAAATAGATGCACTAACTAAAAAATTGCAATTAACTAATCTAACTGTTCAAGATATTGCAGAGGTTATCGAAAGTTGGACCAAAATTCCTGTTAAAAAAATAACTGAAGCAGAAACTTTAAAATTATTAAATTTAGAAAATAATCTTCATAAAAGAGTAATTGGTCAAGATGAGGCTGTTGAAGCTGTTTCTCGTGCTATTAGAAGAAATAGGGCAGGACTAAAAAGTACAAAAAGACCGCCATCTTTTATATTTGTAGGACCTACTGGAGTTGGTAAAACCGAGCTTGCAAAATCACTTGCTTATGAAATGTTTGGAAATGAAGATTCAATAATAAGAATAGATATGTCTGAATACATGGAAAGTCATTCAACTTCTAAGCTTATTGGCTCTCCTCCAGGATATGTTGGCTATGATGATGCAGGGCAACTTACTGAAAAAGTAAAAAGAAATCCATATTCTATTGTCCTTTTAGATGAAATTGAAAAAGCACATTCAGATGTATTTAATATATTGCTTCAAGTTTTGGATGATGGAAGACTTACAGATTCACAAGGAAATACAGTAAGCTTTGAAAACACAATAATAATAATGACATCTAATGCTGGTTCAAACTTAAATACAAATTCTATTGGTTTTGGTGGAAGTCAAGTAAATAACAATGCAATCATGAATGCATTAAAAGATACTTTTAGACCTGAGTTTTTAAATAGAGTAGATGAAATTGTGGTATTTAAACAATTATCTAATGAAGAATTAATAAAAATAGTAGATTTAATGTTAAATGATACTAGAAAAGCTCTTAGTGATAAAGATATTAGTTTAGAAATATCTATTGAAGCTAAAAATTTCTTATTACAAAAAGGTACTGATATCAAATATGGAGCAAGACCTTTAAGACGAGCTATTCAAAGATATTTAGAAGATGAACTTTCAGACATGATTTTGAAAGGTGAATTAATTAATGGTAATACAGTTAATGTAACTTTTGATAAAAATAGATTAAATTTTGAAGTTAAATAATATAAAGGAGCAAAATATATGTTAAAACACATTCCAAATGCACTAACAATAGTAAGATTTCTTTTAATTCCATTTATCGTATATTTTATACTTACAGGCCAATATATAGCTGCTTTTGTTATGCTTACCGTTTCTGGCTTAACTGATATATTAGATGGATTCATAGCAAGAAAATTTAATTTTATAACAAACTTTGGAAAACTTATAGATCCATTAGCAGACAAAGCAACTCAAGTTTCAGTACTTGCTTCTCTTACATTTAAAGGAATAATTCCTCTTTGGATATTATTAATAGTATTTTTAAAAGAGTTTATAATGGTATCAGGAGCTTCTTTCCTTTATGGAAAAAAACTTGTAGTTTCTAGTAGATGGTATGGAAAGCTTGCAACAGTACTATTTTATGTTGCAATAGTCGCTTCGCTATTTATAGAATATTGGAATACATCAATAAATCCTAATTCACCATTAATTAACTTTGACGACTATATATACTATTTAGCAATTTTAACAACAGTTTTTTCACTTATTATGTATTTTAAACAATTCTATCAAGAAGGTTACTTAAAAAAGGAAAATTTAAAGATTGATGAATAAAAAAAGTGAGGCAAATGTGTGCGTCCCCATTGCCTCACTTTTTTTATTCGTAATCTTCTAAAAATTCGACTAGCTTAGTATATCCTATTATTTCTACTCCTGCTTTTAAGTTTTGTATATCTAATTCTGGCAAATATAATGTTGATATTTCTGTATCCTTTTTTAATGTTTTTATACCATATTCATCCACAGTATAAATTCCTATTACTCCATTATGTTCTTGAACAAAGTAATGTTCTCCACAATTTCCACTTGATGTTCTGTATAAAATTATTTGTGTAGGTGAATATTCTTCTATATTCCAATCTGAAAACATTTTTTTTACGTATTCTTCATCTTTATTCACTAATTCTTCTGGTATATCTTCAGTTTTTCTTATTAAATGATCACAATCTTCATAATAAGTTTTTTTTATAAGTATCGCATTTGGTGAAATAGTATTTTCACTTGCCGAAGTTTCAATACTATTTATTGTATTTTGAATACTATTTTCCTTATCTATATTTGAATTATATGCTAATTCTTTTTCGCTTAGCATATCAATCTTATCTGTCTTATTTTTATTTTCAGAATACATTGCAATGCCTATTCCTATTAATAATCCCAGTATTATAACTAAAATTACACTTATTATCCACTTTCTATCCATACTAATTCACCTTCTGATTTATTAATTAATATTAGTATGGTATTTTTTAGAAAATTTATACATTTTTATATAGTTAATAAATATTCTTTTGCATAAGAACGCCCCCGCAATTTGCGGGGGCAAAGGATTTTTTATTTTACTTTTACAATTCTCACACTGCTATATCCGCTATACACCTTCTTTCCATCAATTAATTTGTATGCTCTTACCTTCACATAATAATTTTTTCCTCTTGTTAATTTATTTATTGTTTTTCTTTGGCTACTCGAAGTTACAACTTTGTATTTTCCATTTTTTGATGTTGCATATGAAATTTCGTAACCACTTGCACCTGTTGCTTTCGCTGTAATTGTGGCACTTCTTTTTCCTGCTGATATACTTACTGTTGGAGTTTTTGGTACTATATTAAAATATTTTGTTATACTTCCTGTATAATTTCCCTTTCCTGTAATTTTTACATATGCTTTTCCTGTGCTTTTATTTGTTCCATAACTTACTGTATAATTAGTTCCGTTTTTTAATGTTGTATTTCCATCTTTAACTGTTACTGATGGTTTTATTTGTTTTCCTGTATATGTTTTGTTTGTAATATTGCTTATACTTAATTTTTTCATTTGTTTTTTCATCATACCACCCTATAAATGTGTATCCTGTTTTTGTAGGAGCTTTAGGCATCGTTACTTTATTTTTATAACTTACTTTTGTGCTTGTTATTTTTCCATCAACATTGAATTTAATATCATACTCATTTTTCTCCCAAACTGCATATAAAATTATTTTTTGTCCTTCAATACTTACTAAATTTGATACAATTTGTTTGTCAAAATAACGTATTACACTGCTTGATTTACTGTTTGTCCAACCTACAAATTTATATCCTTGTTTCGTAAATTTATTTGCTGATAAATTAAATGATGTTCCGTAAGATATGTTTTCAATTCTATCCATTGATCCAGTTCCACCATTTGCATCAAACTCTACTGTATATTTAATCGGTTTCCATACAGCATATAATGTAAGCTTTCCATTACTTGGATATTTATTAAGTTCAAATTCGCTTTTATCTAAATATTTTATTTCTAAATTTGAACCTAATGACCAACCTGCAAATGTATATCCAGTTCTTGTAAAAGCATTTTGAGTAAGATTTGCCCTCTCATCAAATTTAATGATTTGTGATGACATTGAACCTCTACCACCATTTGCATTAAAAATTATGCTGTATGATTTTGCTTGCATCTTTGAAATTAATGTTTGTCCTTTTATTGATAGAGCCGTATCTTCATTTAAAAGCTTACCATCTTCATACCATATAACTTCATAACCATCTTGAACTTGTTGATTATAAAATTCTATTTCTGCTCCATTTCTTATACTATTTGGTAATTCTATTTTGCCTAATTTATTATTTGTTGCATCTACTGTAAGAAGATTTATATTATTTTTTAAATCTAGTTCTACTAAATTATTTTCTGATACATTTAAATATTCTAATTTTAAATTTTTACTAACATCAATTTGGCTTAAATTTGTATTTGATAAATCTAATGCAATAAGCTCTCCTGAGTTTGTTAAATCTACATTATTTAATTTAACATCTGCCCCATAAAAATTTTTTAGCTTTTCAAAATTAGAAATATCAAAATTTTTTAAGTTATAATTGAAGTTTAGATAAATATTTTCTATATCTTTTGGTAGTTCAATACTTTCTAATAATTGATTATTAGATGCTTCAATTGTATTTAACAAAACATTTTTAGATAAATCTAGCTTCTTTAAGTTATTTACTGATACATTTAAATATTTTAAACTTGTAAAATGTTCTATTCCTGTTAAATCAGTAATTCCACTTTCTGAAACATCTAATGAAACAATTTTAGAAATTTCATCTAAAGAAAGTACACCATCTTTTGTATAATTTGGATAAGCCATCTGTATAGCCTCTCTAAAATTTGCATCCGGAAAGTTAAATTTGTCAAAACTAACTTCTTCACTTGCAAATACTGCATTTGGCATTTGTATTTGTAATACAATAAGTAACAAAAATATGCTAATTGTAGTTAAAATAAATTTAGCTTTCTTGCTCATCATATCCCTCCCTTTATATAATTTACATCTTGATATTATCATATGGTTAACATAAAAATCAAGTTAATATGATGCTATACGTTTATGGCAAATTAATCCAATAGGACAATCTAAGCCCGTCCACAATTGGCTTATTTTGTCATTTTGTCTATTTCTTTTGCTCTTTTTTTCTGTCTTTCTGGTGTAAGCCATGCAAAATATGATGATACAAATTCTCCATATTTTGTAGTATCTTCTATATTTTCATTTTCATCATTAAAATTCTTTTTACTCAAAAAAATGCACCTCCTAATACATATTAGTTTGTGCATTTTAATTTAATCTATTCTATTTTATAATTTAAAGGTGTGTCCCCATTTTAGACAAAAGTATAGTTTTAGGCCTGTCCTCAATCTGACGAAATTGCCTCGGCTACTCCATCTTCATTATTGTTTGCAACAACTTTGTCAGCAATTTCTTTTATATATGGCGCGCTATTCCCCATTGCTATGCCTAGTCCTGCATTTTCTATCATTAGCTTATCATTTATATTATCTCCTATTGTCATTATTTCCTCTTTTTTTATGTCCAATTCTTTTGCAAGCCACTCTATTGCATTCCATTTATCTACATCTTTGCTAGTTATTTCAGTGTAATAGTATTCTAGTGATACTTCCTCAGTTCCTGATTTTATTATTTTTCTTGACATATGTGCTACATCAAGTACGTCTATATTTTTTATTTCTCTTAGTTTTCTTATTATACTGCTAAAAATTATACTACTTTTATCACTTATCGTAAATTTTAAAATGTTTTCATTTTCTAAATTTTCAACATATTCATAAATATTAGAAACTAAATTTATTTTTGTTTTTTTGCTATCTGGCTTATTTGCATTTTCTTGATGATAAAACATTACATTATTACTTAATGTTTTTGCAATAACCATATTTTCAGTATATACATTATAATATATACTGTTTTGTTCACATATTTCTATAATTTGCAAGGCTTTCTTTTTTTCAATAAATTTATCGTATATTATTTGTTCTTTTTGCAAATCATATATTAAAGAACCATTTCCACAAATTATATATTTATTATTTCCTATATCATTTGCAATATTTTTTACTGAATTTGTGGATCTTCCTGATGATAAAACAATTTGCGAACCATTTTCTTGAGCTTGCTGTAATGCTAATCTATTTTTTTCAGAAACTTGTCCATACGAATTAAGTAGAGTTCCATCTAAGTCTATTGCTATTAATTTATACATTTGTTATCTCCTTTTATATTATTATTTCTTTTTCAAATATAGATTATACCATTTAAATTTTTTATTACAATATTTTATCAAAAATTTCCAGTTTATTTTATTCTTTTTTGAGCATGATATGTAATGTAAAGGTAAGCGATACCTTTTCAAAAACACAAAAATAATTATCACATTCTAGGAGGTGAATGATAATGGCATATTCAAACAGCAATACAAAAGTTGTTCCAGAAGCAAGAGAAGCTCTAGACAAATTCAAATATGAAGTAGCTTCAGAAGTAGGTGTTAACTTAAAACAAGGTTATAATGGAGATTTATCTTCAAGAGATGCAGGAAGAATAGGTGGACAAATGGTTAGAAAGTTAATTCAACAAGCTGAAAGCCAAATGAAATAGTTTTTGCGTAGAACTTATTATTAGTAAAAAATATTAGTTTATTAATTTTTTAGTATACTTATATATTTTACTAACTCACGTAAAAAAGAAATCTTTTTAGAATTTATTTTTAAAAAGATTTCTTCTTTTTTAATTATTTTTTCTCCAAGGCTTATTTAATTCTTGTTCCTCTTTCGAATTTCTCTTTTCTTCCTCTACACATTCCAAATAGATTTTTTCTAAAAAGCCACCTTTTTCATTCTTTTTTTCCTCTTGTATTTTTCTTACATTATCCCAATTAATTTCTTTTATTCTGATTATATTTTCTAGAACTTCCATAATATCTGCAAGTTCTTCCTCTTCATTTTGTTCTATAAATTCATGAGTTTCTTCTAATAATTTTTTATTTAGTTCCTCTATATATTCGCCATCATTTAAAACTCTAAAATTTGCTTTTTTTCCTTCTTGGCTATTTATTTTTTCTACAATTTTATCTCTAACTAATTTGTTATATACATATTTCATAATTTATATCTCACTCCATATACTAAAATAAAGACTTGCAAACAATTATATATATGCAAGTCTATCTTTTTTATCCTTCTGGTTCTACTAAGCCAAAGTTTTTATTATCTTTTAATCTATAAATTACATTTGTTTTTCCTGTATCTATATCTATAAATGCTAAAAATCTGTTTTGTGGTTGTTCTTGTAATTTTAATTTTGCATCTTCTGGTGTCATTGGTTTTATATCATAATATAAAACTTTTACTATTTCATCAGTCACCTCTTTATCTTCTGCTCTTGCTTCTTCTTTAAGTCTAATAGATTCAGTCATATTTTGTTTATCTTTTTTAGTCTTCATTTTTCTTACTTGTCCTTCTAATATGTCTATATCTTTGTCTATAGCTGCATATAAGTCTTTATGAGCTGTAACTGCTCTAAATTCTTCTGTTTCTGCTTTGATACTCATTTCTGCAACTTTATCGCTTCCTTCTGTTTTTATTGTTGCATAAACATCAAATTCTTCTCCAAAATATTTTTCTAATCTTTCTGATTTTTTTTCAATATAATCTTTAATAGCTTCTGTAGCTTCTAATTCTTTACTTGTTATCTTTATATTCATAACCACTCTCTCCTTCCAATTATTGGTCTTATGTTTAATGTACATATATTATATATTGTATTTCTTAATATTTCAAGTATTTATAGCTTTTTTTGTTTATTTTTTCTAAAATGCTTGCAAAATCGCTATTTTCGTGATAAAATATTATACGTTATAATTTGCTTAAAGGGAGGTGCAAAATATGCCAAACATAAAATCAGCTATAAAAAGAGTAAGTGTTATTGAAAAGAAAACATTAAGAAATAACATGATTAAATCTGAATATAAAACTGCTATAAAAAGATTTGAAGAAGCTTTAGCTAGCAATAATGTAGAAGAAGCTACCAAATTATTCTCAGTAGCTACAAAGAAAATAGATCAAGCTTGTACAAAAGGTGTTATTGTAAAAAACACTGCTGCTAGAAAAAAATCTAATTTAGCAAAAAAATTAAATGCTGCAAATGCATAGTATAAAAATAGAAAATTGTGCACAGTTTTTTATTTTAACTTTAGATTGTAAAATTTATTTTGCAATCTTTTTTTATTGTATTTTACTATATATTTCCTTTGATTTTTTTGTTTATTTATGTTAACATTATTTTGGAATTGTTGTTTATTTATTTTTGTACTATATAATGATAGTTTAAAGTAATTAGTAAGAACGAATTATATAATTATTATACGAGGAGGTATAGCATTATGAAATTAATTTTGCAAAATTTTGATAAAATGGATTCTAAAATATATAAAATCCTTATAAATGGTTTAAAATTTTGTCTTGTTTTAATATTATTAGCATCTTTTATATTAGTAAGATATTTAGAAATACATAATCCAAACATGTTTTACATAGGATTTACTCTTGCAAAATCTTCATTATTCTTTATAGTATTCTTTATTATTTGTGCTTTTGTAATTGATACAATAAAAAATGACATAAGATAATTAACTTTTAAATAAGTGCATTATTTTTAATAATATACCTATATTTCTATAATCTTTAGTTTTTACATAAAATTATAAGCAACTAATAAATTAATATTAGTTGCTTATGTTTTTATGTTCATGTATATAATTGCACCTATGCTAAATAAACAAAATCCTCCTTTCTTAATAAGGATATACTAATATTGATTTATATAGGGGTGAATATAGATTTATAAAAGTATATGTTAGAATGAATTTAATAAGAAATTAATTCTTTAAGATTTAAAAATAGCACATAATGCAATTACATATATATTAAACCATATTATATACTATTTTGCAACAAAAATCGTACGACAAATTTCGACATTGCGCAATGGGGGACGTACACCTTTTGTGCAAATTAAAATTTATTTTAGGTTATATTATATTTAATAAACAAAAATGCGCAAAAGGTGTACGTCCCCCATTGCGCATTTCAATTTATTTTAATTCCTCTAAAAACATCTTATTAAGCATTTGAGGATTTGCTTTTCCTTTTGTTTCTTTCATTGCTTGTCCTACTAAAAATCCAAGTGCTCTATCTTTTCCTGCTTTATAGTCTGCTACTGATTGAGGATTATTTTCTAATATTTTCATTACAACCTCTTTTATAGCTCCCTCATCTGAAATTTGAATCCATCCTTTTTCTTTTATTATATCTTCTGGATTTTTTGGTTTTTCAAATAATTCTTCAACTACCTTTTTTCCTATTGCAGAGCTTATTGTTTCTTTATCAATTAGTTCTACTAATTTTGCTAAATTTTCTGCACTAAATGGAATTTCTGAAGGCTCCATCTCTTTTTCATTTAATATTCTTGATATATCTGACAAAAGCCAATTTGCTACAGCTTTTGCATTACCACAAATTTTTTCTGCAGCTTCAAACATGTTTGATAAATGTTTTGAATTTGTTAAAAGTCTTGCATCTTTTTCAGATAGCTTGAATTCTTCCATGTATCTTGCTTTTCTGCTTTCTGGCATCTCTGGTAAGTTATTTTTTATATTTTCTATATATTCTTCTGAAAGCTTAATAGCTACTAAATCTGGCTCTGGAAAATATCTATAGTCTTGTGCATCTTCTTTGTTTCTCATTGAGAATGTTTTTCCTGACACATCATCCCATCTTAAAGTTTCTTGTTCTACTTTTCCACCATTTTCTAATATTTCTATTTGTCTATTAGCTTCATATTCTATTTCTCTAGTAATTGCTCTAAATGAGCTCATATTTTTTGTTTCTGTCCTTGTACCAAATTTAGTTTCTCCTTTTTTTCTAACAGAAACATTTACATCTGCTCTAAATGAACCTTCTTGCATTTTACAATCAGATACTTCAATATATTCTAATATTGCTTTTAATTTTTTCAAATATTTGTCCACTTCTTCGCTTGTACGTAAATCTGGTTCTGAAACTATTTCAATTAAAGGTACACCAGCTCTGTTTAAGTCCACTAAGCTTCCACCACTAAATTCATTATGATTTAATTTACCTGCGTCATCTTCTATGTGAATTCTTGTGATTCCTATTTTTTTAGGATTTCCTGCCTCATCTTCTATTTCTATGTATCCATGCTCGCAAAGCGGTTTATCAAACTGTGATATTTGGTAAGCTCTTGGAGTATCTGGATAAAAATAATTTTTTCTGTCATTTTTACTATTTCTTGATATTTCACAATTTGTTGCGAGTCCTGCTTTTACAGCATATTCAACAACTTTTTCATTTAACACTGGGAGTGCTCCCGGCATAGCCATACATACAGGACATACATGAGTATTAGGTTCTGCTCCAAATTCTGTAGAACAAGAACAAAATATTTTTGTTTTTGTTGAAAGTTCAGCATGTACTTCTAGTCCTATTACCATCTCGTAATCTTTATTTGACATTTTATTTCCTCCTAATTAATATTTAACAATGTTATCTCATAATTATTTACTTTTTCACTAATCTATTCAATTGTAAATTACGTAAACTGTTTTTTATACTTGTTTAGTAAAAAAGAAACGAGAAATGCTAGGCAAAAATTAATTTAAATACCGGAAATGTACTTTGTGTACATTGAGGATTTTAAATTAATTTTTAACAACGCAGTTCGAAGTTTATTTTTTACTAAAACCTGGTTTGTATTTTGAGCGAAAACCATACTCTTGCTCAAAAGCATAAGCTACATTTAATATCTTTTCTTCTTCAAATTTATTTCCAATTAATTGCATTCCTATAGGCATATTATCCCTATTTACTCCACATGGGATAGATATTGCTGGAAGTCCTGCAATATTTACAGATACTGTACAAATATCTGCTAAATACATTTCTAATGGATTATTAGATTTTGTTCCTATCTCAAATGCAACATTTGGAGCTGTTGGCGTTAAAAGCACATCATATTTTTCAAATGCTTTGTTAAATTTATTTTTAACCAATGTACGAACTTGTTGAGCTTTTTTATAATATGCATCATAATATCCTGATGAAAGTACATATGTTCCAAGTATAATTCTTCTTTTAACTTCTTCTCCAAACCCTTCACTTCTAGAATTTCTATATAATTCTTTTAAGTTAGTAAAGTTTTCGGTTCTATGTCCATAACGAATTCCATCAAATCTTCCCAAATTTGAACTTGCCTCTGCACAAGCTATTATATAGTAAGTAGCTAATGAATATTTTGCTATATCTAGCGAAAATTCCTCTACATCTGCACCTAGTTTTTTATATGTTTCTATTGCTTCATATAATTTTTCTTTTACTTCTTCATTTATTCCTTCTGCAAAAAATTCTTTTGGAACACCTATTTTTAGTCCTTTTATATCATTGTTTAAAGCCTTTGTATAATCTTTCTTTTCTACTTCATATGAAGTTGTATCTTTTTCGTCATGCCCTGCTATTATATTTAAAAGCATTGCTGCATCTGTTACGTCTTTTGTAATAGGTCCAATTTGATCTAATGATGATGCAAAAGCAACTAAACCATATCTTGAAACTAGTCCATAAGTTGGCTTTAATCCAACTACACCACAAAATGCTGCTGGTTGACGAATAGAGCCGCCAGTATCACTTCCAAGAGCCCATGGCACAAGTTCTGCTGCAACTGCCGCTGCGCTACCACCAGATGAACCTCCTGGAACACAATTCAAATTCCATGGATTGCTTGTTTTCTTAAAATATGAATATTCTGTTGATGCTCCCATTGCAAACTCGTCCATATTTAATTTGCCTAAATCAATTAAATCTTCTTGTAATAATTTTTCTGTAACAGTTGCATCGTATGGTGATATAAAATCTTCAAGCATTCTAGAACTACATGTTGTTTTAATTCCTTTTGTGCAAATATTATCTTTTATTCCAACTGGAATTCCTGCAAAATCAGATACTTTCTCTCCTGCTTCTCTTTTTTTATCTATCTTTTTTGCTTTTTCTAAAGCTTCATCGCATAATGTTGTAACAAATGCCTTAACATTTGTTTCTTTATCATTTATTCTATCTACATAAGCTTTTGTAATTTCTTCTGATGTCAATTCTTTGTTTTTTAATTTTCCTACAAGCTCATGTACTGTTAAATTAGTAATATTCATTTTCAAACAAACCTCCTACTATTGTATAACTTTAGGTATTTTAAACATATTTCTTTCTTGCTCTTTTGCATTCTGTAATAACATTTTGTTATTCTCAAAAGTTTTTACTTCATCTTTTCTAAATACATTAAATTTATCATTTTCGCCAATTGTTTCTTCTAATCCTTCTGTATTTGCATTATTTACTATTTCTGCAAAATTTAATATATCTTGAAGATTAGTTAAATAATTCTCTATTTCTTCATCTTTAATATTTAAGTCTGCAAGATTTGCAATATGCAATAATTCTTCTTTGCTTACATTTGCCATTCTTTTATCATTCCTTTCCGAATTAATATTTACAATTATACATAGTTTTTACATAAATTACAAGTAGGAAATAAAAACAACAATACTCATTGTTGTTTTTATAACTCAAAATATTATCTAATATAATTTTTATTTAATTCCACTGTAATAATTCTTTTAACTCTTTTTTTACGTCATTTAAATCTCTGCTATTATCAATATTTACTACGTGAATATTTTTATATTTTTTCTTTATTTCTTCTGCTAGCTTTAGATATTCATTTTGTTGATTGTTACTACTATTCTTGTTAAATTCTGTAAATTTTACTTTTGTCTTTCCTTCTCTATTTAATCTTTTAGTAAACTCATCTATATCACTTAAATACAAAGTAATATAATAAATATCAAAATCAAGACTAGCTAGTTTGTCTATCAATTTTTTATATACTTCTGTAAAAGAATATTCTTTAAATCCTAATCTGCAATAAATTTCTTCTGTAAAAAAAGTCCTATCAAAAAGTAGGTTAATACTTTTATTTTGTAACTTTTCTATATATTCTAATAAATCTTCATACATTACTCTTGATTTTTCTTTTCCCTCTATTGATATATCTGCAGTTCCGCTTAATCTATATAAATTAGTATATGGTATTGCATACCTTATATAATCTGTTATTGTTGTTTTTCCAACTCCTTGTGGTCCTTCTACTATTATAATTTTTGAATTTGCCATTTTTTACTTCCTTTCTTTGTGGTTTTGTTGTTGTACACTTTTACCTCAAATTAATATATATATTTTTTTATAAATTTTCTAACTGTATGCCAATATTTTTCTGGTTCTATCCATTGTGCTTCGGCATGTCCTGCATTTTTTATTATCAATTTTTCCTTTTTACAATTTGCTGATTTATATAGTTTATCCAACATGTAAAACGGAACAAATTTGTCTTGGTCGCCATGTATAAATAGTGTTGGTAACTTTGATTTTTTTATCTGTTTTATTGCAGATGCTTTTTTTAATGAATAACCTGCTCTTATTTTAGTAATTAGATTTGCATTATATAGTGCAGGAAATGCTGGCATATGAAATAAAGTTTTTAACTTTCCTGCAAATTCCTCCCAAACAGAAGTATATCCACAATCTTCAATAACCATCCTTACATTAGAAGGCAATTTTTCACCACTTATCATCATTACTGTCGCTGCTCCCATAGAAATTCCATATAAAATAATCTTTATATTTCCATAAGTAGCAATTAGATAATCAATCCAGCACATTAAATCTAATCTATCTAGCCAACCCATTCCAATATATTTTCCATCACTTTTTCCATGTGCACGTAAGTCTGGCATTAATACATTATATCCATAATTCAAAAACATTTTAGCTGAATTCACCATAAAAAAAGCAGAATCTGTATAGCCATGCACAGCTATTACCCATATTTTAGATTCTTTTTCATTTTTCACTTCATAACTATGTAAGTTTATTTCTTTATTTGATATATATACATCTTTTGCATTTTTATTTAGCCATTTTTCATTTTCTATTTTCATTAACTCTTTTTCTTCATCTATTTCTCCGTTAAAAATCATAGATTTAGATGATTTTGGATTAAGTGCAAGATTGAATAGAAAATTTCCTGTTATAAATCCTGTTATTATAAACAATAAAATTAAAATAATTAGTACTATTATCATAGTTTTTGTTTCCTTTTTCCTTAACTTTTCAAATTATATATTAAACTTTATATTTTTTCAATAAAAATGCCTTAAATATTTTTACTTTTTCAACAAAAACTATTGTTTTTTATTCAATTTTATAGGATAATATATATGTGTAATTTTATTTTGAAAGCGGTGAATTTATTGAAATTTATAGACAACTTTTTAAAATTTTTAAAAACTGATAGAAATACATTTGCTACATATATTTTAACTTTAATTTCTGCATATATATTAGTTGATAGATTAGTAGAGTTAATGTTTATGATTTTTACTGGAGTAGCTTATTCTTATTGGGGACCTATTGAATATACTTTAGCATTTGCTGCACTAGTTTTTGCCTTTTACTTTTCTTTCAGTTCTAAATTTGCAAAGGCAGATATAGATAAACTTAGATTTTTCAATACCTATGTAATCAGTTTATATATATTAATAGTGTCATTTACAGTACAAGGACTAAATTCATTAGCATGGACTTTTATTTTATCTAGTCCAAATTATGTAGAAATAGTAAGTGAATATTCTAATTTATTTAGGCCAGCATTTACAGCTATATCACTTTATATACCTATTGTCACTTTTTATAAAGTATTTAAATGGCTTACATTTACTGTTAATGATTCAAAAGACTTGAAGGATTCAATCTTTGATTATGGAGGTATAAGCTTAGCTGGTAAGTCAAAAGACACTGGTAAGTATTCATGTGAAGTTATGCTATGTGTTGATACTGAATCAGGTGAAGATGTAGTTATTCCAGAAACTAAGCGTTTAGAATCTTTCTTAGTAGTAGGTGTATCTGGTTCAGGTAAAACTACTATGATTTATGAACCAATGATAGCTAGAGACTTAGATAGAAAATATTTTTTTAGAGAAATTTCAAAAGAAATGGGATTTACAGCATTAAAAACAGGTATAGCAAATTTAAATTGTCCATATGATAATAATTATTTAAATGAAAACTTTAATTTAAATATGTTAACCCCTAACTCAGATAAATTGGATTTATATAATGCATATATGAAAAAAATGATTTTAGGTACTTCAAATGGCAAATATATTTATAGAAATTTTGGATTAACATATCTTTCAGCTGATTATGATTCTGTTGAAAGAATGATTAAAGTCGCTAATAATTATAAAATTAAAGTTAATCTAATTGATCCAAATAACTCTAATTCTCCAGGAATGAATCCATTTGTTTATGAAGATCCTATAAAAACAGGTGTCGCAATTTCCTCTGTTTTAAAAGGACTATATGCAACAAATAGACCTGATTTGCAATTAGCTTTTAGAGAAAATACAGCTATTCAAATTATTGAAAATTTATCAATATTATTAAAAGAAATGTATCCAAGATTACATGATGGCGACTTGCCTAATTTAGAAGATATGCTTAATATGATGAATGATTTTTCTCTTGTTGAAGAAATGTGTAATCAAATGAAAGAAATACCTGAATTATCAAATAAATATAAGATTCTTATTAGATATTTTGAGAATAACTTTTATGCAGATGGTAAAGATTTAACAAATACTAAACAATCTATATTTACTGCATCTACCGAATTAGATAATTTATTAAGATATCCTGGTGTAAAAAATATTTTATGTAATAGAACAAATAACTTAGAATTTGATAAAGCTTTATTAAATGGTGAAGTTACTTTTGCTTGTACAAGAAGAGGTGATTTGGGTGCAAATGCACATAAAGCATTTGGAATATTTTTCTTATTATTAATGCAACAATCGGTATTAGCTAGACCAGGGAATGATAATACAAGAATACCTCACTTTCTATATATAGATGATTTTCCTGAATTTTTGTGTAAAGCTATTGAACCAATATTTACAGTATATAGAAAATATAAAGTTGGAAACATCTTATCTGCTCAAACATTATCACAATTAAATGGTAATGAAAAAGGTAATTTTAAAGATGAAATATTAGCTAACTGTGTAAATAAAGCAATTTTTGGAAATGCTCTTCCTGAAGATGTTAAATGGTGGGAAACAGAATTACAGGATAAAAGAGAATGGGATTGGACTAAAAATTATGAAACTGATCCTGATAAATCCAACTTTGGATATGATTCAAAATTAGCCAATATACAATATAAGTGGAAACCTAACTATACAGCAGGAAAGATTATGTCTCTTAAAGGCAAACAAATTTTATTTAAAGTTAAGGATAGTAAAGGAAAAAGCTATGTAGCAAAAGGCAAATTAGATTTTTTAGAAGCAAAATATAAAGAACCTAAAAAGTTAAAAGAATATAATTTTGAAAAATTTACTAATGGCCTAACTGATAATCCAAACAAAAAAGCTTTTGTAAATAAGTTAAAAGGAAATTTTGCTGCTGCTACAACTGCAAACGATACTGATAATATTGATACTGAAATTAATCCAATTCAGACAAACACTACTAATTCAAAATATTTTTTAGATAATGATGATGCTATTATCTTTGACTTAAATAAAAATAAAAGTGAAAATTAACACTTTTTAAATATTTTTTAATTACATCAAAAATGAGTTTAAGCAAAATTTATTGCTTAAACTCATTTTAATATTTTATTAATTAAGTTAATATTAGCTTCCATAGTAGCTATCTATTAATATTTGCTTTAGTTCGCTTACAAGCGGAAGTCTTGGGTTTGCTGTTGTACATTGGTCTTCAAATGCTCTATCTGCAAGCATATCTACTTTTGACATAAATTCATTTTCATCTATTCCTGCATCTTTGAAGCATCTTTCTATTCCTAAGTCTACATTTAGTTTCTTTATTTCTTCAATTAATGAATTTACTCCTTCTTCATTTGTGTATGCTGGGAAGTTCATTCTTCTTGAAAGGTCTGCATATTTTTGGTCTGCTATAAAATACTCGTATTTTGGGAATGATACAAATTTAGTTGGTTTACTACTATTGTATCTTATAACATATGGAAGTAATATTGCATTTGCTCTACCATGTGATATATGAAACTCTCCACCAATTTTATGTGCAAGCGAATGGTTTATTCCCAAAAATGCATTTGTAAATGCCATACCTGCTATTGTACTCGCGTTATGCATGTGTTCTCTTGCTTCTTTATTGTTTCCATTATTATATGCTTCTCTTAAATTTTTAAATACAAGTTCTACAGCTTTTTCAGCAAGTCCATCTGTATAATCTGACGCCATGTTTGATACATATGATTCTATCGCATGTGTTAATACATCCATACCAGTATCTGCTGTGATTCTCTTTGGCAAACTCATTACTAAATCCGGATCCACTATTGCAACATCTGGTGTTAACTCATAATCTGCTAAAGGATATTTTTTGTTTAATTTTTTATCTGTTATTACTGCAAATGATGTAACTTCTGAACCAGTTCCAGATGTTGTAGGTATTGCTACAAATTTTGCTTTTTCTCCTAATTTTGGAAATTTATAGGTACGTTTTCTTATATCCATAAATTTAAGTTTTAATCCTTCTACATCTGCATCTGGATGTTCATAGAAAAGCCACATTCCTTTTGCAGCATCTATTGGACTTCCTCCACCTACTGCAATAATCACATCTGGTCTAAATTCGTTCATCATTTTTACACCTTTGTTTATTGTATCAAATGATGGATCTGACTCCACCTCTGAAAAAATTTCTGAATGAACATAGTCATTTCTTTTTCTTAAATGATATAATATCTTATCTATATATCCAAGCTCAACCATTGATTCATCTGTTACTATAAAAGCTCTTGTTATTTCTGGCATTTTTTCTAGATAAGCTATTGAACCTGCTTCAAAATATATTTTTTCTGGAACTTTAAACCATTGCATATTAACCCTCCTGTTTGCAACTCTTTTCACATTAATTAGATTTACACTTGATACATTTGCTGTTGTTGAATTTCCTCCAAATGTACCACAACCAAGTGTAAGTGATGGCATATTTGTATTATATATATCACCAATTGCACCATGAGTTGAAGGAGAATTTACAATTATTCTTCCTACCTTTACTTTTTCTGAAAATTTTAAAATTGTTTCTTTATCTTCTGAATGAATTACTGCTGAATGACCAAGTCCTCCAAATTCGATTAACTTCTCTGCTAAATCTATTCCTTCGTCTGCATTTTCAACTACATAATATGCTAAAACTGGACTTAGCTTTTCTTTTGAAAATGGATATTCAATTCCTACTCCATTTTCTTTTAGTACTAAAACCTTGGTATCCTGTGGAACTTCTATTCCTGCTTCTGCTGCTATTTTATATGGACTTTGTCCAACTATTGCAGAGTTTAATGCTCCATCTTTCTCTTTTATAAACATTGTTTCTCTTAATCTGTTTGTTTCATCCTCTGATAAAAAATAGCATCCCGCTTCTCTCATTAATATTTCGAATTCATCTTTAATTTCTCTATCTACTATTACAGATTGTTCAGATGCACAAATCATCCCATTATCAAATGACTTTGACATTACTAGGTCATTTACAGACGTTCTTAATTTTGCTGTTTTATCAATGTAGCATGGTACATTACCAGGTCCTACTCCTAAAGCTGGTTTTCCACAAGAATATGCAGCCTTAACCATTCCAGTTCCACCTGTTGCTAGAATTAAGTTTACATCTGGATGGTGCATAAGCATATTTGTTGCAGTTACTGATGGTTCTTCAATCCATAATATACAATTTTCTGGTGCTCCTGCTGAAACAGCTGCATCTCTTAATATTTTTGCTGCTTCCACACTACAATTTTGAGCAGATGGATGAAAGCCAAAAACTATAACATTTCTAGTTTTTGCTGCAATTATAGATTTAAACATTGTTGTTGAAGTTGGATTTGTAACTGGTGTTACACCTGCAATTATACCAATTGGCTCTGCAATTTCTGTATAACCTTCCTCTTCATTTTCCGAAATAACTCCAACTGTTTTATCATATTTTATACTATGATATATATATTCAGTAGCAAACATATTCTTAGTTATTTTATCTTCATATATACCTCTTCCTGTTTCTTCTACTGCCATTTTAGCAAGTTCCATATGATGCTCTAAACCTGCCATTGACATAGCTTTTACAATTCTATTTACATCTTCTTGATTTAATTTCAAATATTCTTCTGATGCTTTTTTTGCCTTTTTCATTAATTCATCTATCATGTTTTTAATCTTTAACTGTTCTTCTTCACTAATTTCTCTTCCCATGTTTACCTCCTTTGTCAGATTGGGGACGGGCCTTTTTCTATACTTTTGTCAAGTTTAGGAACAGGCCTTCCTATGCCAATCTTTTATTTTAATTTAGCATAACTTTCTTTTTTGTATCAATAATATATAATTTATACTGTAATGTCAAGTAAATTTTTTCGCCTTAAATCGAGTAAATTCTTAATATATTATTCTATTGTTCTTTTTATATTCTTCAAATAAATTTATACATTCTTCTCTATCAATTTGTTTTAAACTAATTAAATCCTTATTTTTTCCTTCTAAATATTCATATATTACATCATCTCTAAATCCAATACTTCCTGCATCCTCTCTTGTACAAGCATAATATACTTCTTTTATATTCGCCCATATAATTGCAGATAAGCACATTGGGCATGGCTCGCAAGATGTGTATAAAATATAGCCAGATAAATCATATGTTCCAAGCTTTTTACAAGCTTCTCGTATAACTGTTACTTCTGCATGAGCTGTTGGATCGTTATTTTTTAAAACCATATTATTTCCTTTTGCAATTATATTTCCTTCTTTATCAGTAATTACTGCTCCAAATGGTCCTCCTTCTCCAATATTAGAACCATGTTCAGCACAATCATTTGCTATTTTCATGTATTCGTTCATAGAATATTACCTCCCAATATAATCAATATTTTCTATTATAACATATATTTTTTATTTTTTGTCTAGATTTTCCCCTTTTTCTATATACAAATTTTAGTATTTTTGTTTCTGAATTAAGAATGTTTTAAGTATTATTTTTACTATAATTAATTTATGTTGTTCTTTTACCATAATTAATTTTTGCAAATTATATGTATAAAATTTTTATTTTGTATTGACAAAATATATAAAAAATAGTACAATATTTATTGTCAGTTCGAATACATGCAGATGTGGCGGAACTGGTAGACGCACAGGACTTAAAATCCTGCGGTTGAATAAACCGTGCCGGTTCGATTCCGGCCATCTGCACCAATGACGTTTCTGTTCGAACTAATAGAACAGAATTGATACAAAAATCAATCAGTAAAATGGTTGATTTTTTTCTTTTGCAAAAAATCATCCTAAAAACATAATGAAAGGATGGTGTAAAAATGAAGATAATTAAACAAGAACTACAATTTGAGAAATGTCTAAAACAGCGAATTGAATTTATATGTGAGTTTTCAAAAGTTACTCCTACTTTTATAAATGGTAGTATTAGGAAATTAGAAAAAACTAATCTTAGATATATAGAGCCACATAGAGTTATTATTAAAAATATTACTTTTTTAGTTTTTAATTATTCAAATGATGTATATATTTCAAACTTAACTAAAAAGGTTAAATTATCAGAATTAGAAGAATATTTGAAAAATATCTAACTGTAAATAATTGACATTTCTTTAAAATGTGATATAATATAGACAATTGATTATGTATAGTTGTGCGTAAAGAACTATACAATTACGAGTACTTTGAAAATTTTATATTATATTACAATTATGTTTATGTTGTATTTTTATAATACTTTACAATAAAGAGATTTTAAGAGATGTCAGCTGTACTCGTGTACTATGATGTCTCTTTTTTGTTAGGAGGTTTGAAAA